>NZ_BLXW01000052.1:0-27566 GCF_054784495.1 Geomonas sp. Red276 | reverse complement strand
AAAGGGAAAAGTCAGACTCACAGAAATTCTGACCTTTGAGGGCGATTAGATAAAAGAGAAGCCCCCAGGCTTGTCCTAATGGAGGCCTGGGGGCTTCTGCTAAAAATCAACACGATCGGTAAACGGCTTGCGGATTACCGACGGGCCTTTTGTTGTGGGAACGCTACACCAGCTTCTTCAACTCCTCGATCAGGTCCCTCAGCAGGTCGTACCCTCCCTGCCAGAAGCCGGGGTTGGTGAGGTCGATGCCGGCGGGGGCCAAAGTATCGGCCGGGGTGCGGGAGCCGCCGTCGGCGAGGATGTCGCGATAGATCGGGATGAACTTCTCGCGCTCTTTCAGGTAGAGCTGGTAAAGGGAGAGTACCAACAGCTCGGCGAAGGTGTAGGAGTAGCAATAAAAACGGGCGTGGATGAAGTGAGAGATGTAGCTCCACCCGTAGCGGTAGGGGTGGATCATCTCTACTGAGTCGCCGTAGAGCTTGGCGTTTTCGTTCCACCAGATGTCGCAGAGCTCATTGGCGGTCAACAGACCGTTCTTCCTGTCCAGGTGCATCCTCTCTTCGAAGCGGGTGAGGACGTTCTGCCTGAAGGTGGTGGCGATGATGTCCTCAATCTTCGCACAGAGAAGCGACTTCTTCACTTCCTTGTCGGTTTCGTTCTCCAGAAGTTGCCGGGTAAGTAGCATCTCCCCGAAAACCGACGCGGTCTCAGCCAGCGGCAACGGCATGTGGTAGTTAAGCATGGTCTGGCGCTGGGCAAGCATGAAGTGAATGCCGTGCCCCACCTCGTGCGCGATGGTGGATACGTCGCGCAGGTTCCCGGTGAAGTTCAAAAGGAGATAGGGGTTGAGGTGCGGAGTCATACCCATGCAGAAGGCGCCGCCGCTCTTGCCGGGGCGGGGCATGGCGTCCACCCGGCGGTCGACGAAGAAGGAGTCGGCCATCTGGGCGAATTCGTCGGAGAAGCCGCGGTAGGCCTCCACGGTCATGACGCGGGCCTCCTCGAAGGTGTACTTCTTCCCGCTGTCGGATAGCGGCGCGTAGACGTCACAGTTCTTCAGTTTCGGCATCCCCAGAAGCTGAGCCTTAAGTCTGAAATACTCCTGGGCCAGCGGATAGTTCTGCTCGGACACATTCATCAGGCTCTCGACGACCTCGGTGGGGATCTCATTACCGAGATTCGTCGGCTCCATCGGATGCCGGTAGCTTCTCAGCTCCATGTCCTGTGAGTGGTCGAGGGCAGCGTTATTGAACACTGCGGAGAAAAGAATCTCATGCTCCTGATGCTTGTTAAGGAAGGTGCTGAAGGCGCGCTCTCTTACTGCCGCATCCGGGTGGTGAAGAAGGGCAAGCACTTCCTCCCCGGTCAGTTCCTGCTTTTCCCCGTCCAGTTCCAACTCGTACCGCAGTGAAGCAGAGACCTCGTCGAACAACCGGCTGAAAGCCTGTACGCCGGTCAGCCCTTTCTGCGAAAGCAGGCTCTCTTCGCGCTCGGAGAGCGTGTGCTTCTTGAACTTCCTCAGGGCCTCGAGGAAGTGACGGTAACTGGCAAGTTGGGGTGCCTCAACCAGCGCCTTGAAGGGCTCGTCGTCCATCTGGATCAGTTCGAGATCGAAAAAGATGAGCTCACGCCCCATCAGGTTCCCGAACTCGGAAGCCTTCTGAGAGAGGCGCTTGTTTTCGTCGCTTTCGCTGTCGGCGGCAAAGAGGAGATGGGCGTAGAGCTGGGGCTTGGCCAGCAGTTCGTTGATGGCTTCGTATTCCTGGATGGCCTCCAGGAGCGCGTCCGCCGAAAGGGTCGCTATCTTGGTGCGGTAACGCTCGCGAAAGGACGTTACCTGGGCGCTTCCTTTTTCAAAGTCGTCGGTGAGCTCCTGGGAAGTGGCGGAAGGATAAAGGGGGGTAGTGTCCCACAAAAGGTCGCTTAGCATGGTGCTCTCCTGAATGATATCGAGAATATAAGTGCAGTCTGGATAGTAATCGAAGGGATGGGTACTGTCAAGGAAGGCACCCCATCCTCACCCTGTCACTCACCTTCAAGGGGAGGATGGGGTGAGGATGGGGCTGTTACTGGATGTCGACGCCGGTGCCCCCGTCGCGGGGGAGAAGCTCGCTGAAGTAGCGGATGGTGGTGAAGCGTTGGGAAACGGCGACGGGGGACTGGGAGCTGAAGCGGCCAACGTGGATAAGGTATCTGATCCCATACTGCCGGGCGGTCTCCAGATTGGTCTCGCTATCTTCGCCGAGCATGGTGCGCTCGGGAATGAAGGTAACCTTCTCCTGGAGCTTTTCCCAGAAGGCGGGATCCTCCTTCGGAAGGCCGAGGTCGTGGGCGGAGACGATGCTGTCGAAGTAGGGACCGATCTTGGTCCGGCGCATCTTGAGATCGAGGGTCTTGCCGTGGGCGTTGGTGACGAGGTGAATCCCCTTGCCGTGCTGGCGCAGGTAGAGAAGGAACTCCATGACGAAAGGATGGACGGCGATGAGGTGATTCACCTCTTCCTTGAGGACCGGGATGTCGAGACCCAGCTGATCCGACCAGTAGTCGAGGTCGGTCCAGTTGAGGGTGTTCTCCTGGGAACGGAACATGCCGTGACAGCGCTCCTTGGCCGCGGCCACCGTCATGCCGTGCTTCTCCGCGTAGCGCATGGGAACGTGCTCGAGCCAGAAGTGGTCGTCGAAGTGCCGGTCGAGCAGGGTCCCGTCCATGTCCAAAAGGACGGTGTCTATGAGCGTCCAGTCAATCTGCATAAACAAAGCTTCCTGGGAGATGTACCTTGTACCCTCGCCCCCTTTGGGGGAGAGGGTGGCCGAAGGCCGGGTGAGGGTAGATTTTAAAACCTCCCTCACCTCTGCCCCTCCCCCCTAGAGGGGAGAGGGAATAGTGGTGCGGTTAAATCCCGGCTACGCGTTTTCCTGCACGAAGCGCTTCACCTTTTCGCGGTCGGCTTCCATGATCTCGCAGCGGCTCTCTTTGCCGGTCAGGGCGGCCAGGGACGGAGGAAGCGGCGGAGGAGTGCCGATGGCTTTCTCCACGGCGTCACCGAACTTGGCGGGATGGGCGGTGGCGAGGCAAATCACCCGCGGGTGCCCCTTCGCGCACTCGAGCGCACCGCGCACGCCCACGGCGGTATGCGGGTCGAGGAGGTAGCCGGTCTCCTTGTTGAAGGAGGCGATGGTCTCCAGGGTCATCTTCTCGTCCACCGAACAGGTCAGGAATTCTTCCTGCACCCGCTTCACCTCGGCGTCGGTGAAGACGATCCTGCCGGTCTTCTGCAGCTCGCCGAAGGACTCCCGCACGCGGGCGGGGTTCTCGTTGAAGAGATAGTACAGGTAGCGCTCCAGGTTGGAGGCGAGCTGGATGTCCATCGACGGGGAAACGGTCTGCACGACCTTGCCGAGGGAATAATCGCCGCTGGCCACGAAGCGGGTCAGGATGTTGTTCTCGTTGGTGGCAAGCAGCAGCTTCTCCACCGGAAGGCCCATTCTCTTTGCCACGTAGCCGGCGAAGATGTCGCCGAAGTTGCCGGTGGGGACGGAGAATACCACGCTCTCCTGCTCCGGCAGCCGCCCCCAGGCATAGAAGTAGTAAACCACCTGTGCCAGTACCCGGGCCCAGTTGATGGAATTCACCGCACCCAGAGAGTATTCCTTCTTGAACTCGAGGTCGTTGAAGAGCTGCTTGACGATGTCCTGGCAGTCGTCGAAGGTCCCCTTGACGGCGACGTTGTGGACGTTGCCATCAAGTACGGTGGTCATCTGCAGCGCCTGGATCGGCGAGGTCTTAAGGTGCGGGTGCAGGATGAAGATGTTGATGTTGTCTTTGCCCCTGACGCCGGCGATGGCCGCGCTCCCGGTGTCGCCGGAGGTGGCGCCCAGGATGTTCATCTTCTCGCCGCGCTCTTTCAAGAGGTACTCGAAAAGGTTCCCGAGCAACTGGAGGGCCACGTCTTTGAAGGCGAGGGTGGGGCCGTGGAACAGCTCCAGGATGTAGACGCCGTCCTTTTTCACCACCGGAGTGGTCTCCTCGTGCTCGAAGGTGGAGTAGGAGCGGTCGATGAGGGCCTTCAGGTCATCTTTGGGGATGTCGGTGGCGAAGAGGGAGATCACGTTGAACGCGAGCTCGCGGTAGGGGAGCCTGGCCCAGGCCGTCAGGGTCTCCCGGTCGATCTGCGGAATGCTCTCGGGGAGGATGAGCCCTCCGTCGGTGGCCAAGCCCATCATGACGGCATCTTTGAATCCGATCGGTTCGATCTTTCCCCGGGTACTGATGTATTTCATGTCAGTTCTCTCTCTTCTCGCAGGTGGTTTTGCCCGATTTTGGACAACGACAATATATATCAGCTAACGGATGAAATGTGAAGCAATAGCGTGGGAACGTGAGAGCGCACGCATGCTGCCCGCCACTGTATCAGCGGCAGATGTGGACAGGAGGGGGGTGGAGGTTGTGGCTTTCAACAGCGGGAAAAAATATTTTGTAAAATTTTTCTAAATATCTGGTCCGGGTGGCTAAGGAGTAGTCGTTGAGGGGCACTTTTGACCCGTGTGCATAGAGCGGGAGACGACGCGGAAGGTCCCGAAATCGGTATGTTTTTGAAAAAAAGAACTTGCATAAAAGAGGAGTACGTGTTAAAAGTTGGGTCACATGTTAATGTTCACTCAAAAGTGAGCTCCTCCGGCTCACTTTTTTTATTGGGAAAATTCATAAGATGGCCAAAGTCGACGTAGTGGAAAGAGTGACTGAAATTTCCGGCGAGATCCTTTCCCCCCTGGGAATGGCGCTGGTGGATGTGGAGTACAAGCGGGAAGGGCGCGACATGGTGCTCCGGCTTTTCATCGAGAAGCTTGAGGGGGGCGTCACCCTGGACGACTGCTCAGAAGTCAGTCGTCAGGTCTCCGACATCCTCGATGTCGAAGACTTCATCAGCGAGAACTACACCCTGGAAGTCTCCTCGCCCGGCATCTGCCGGCCCCTGAAGAAGCTCGCCGACTACCAGCGCTTCCAGGGAAAGCTCATCAAGGTGAAGACTTTCGAGGTTCTGGCCGACGACGCCGGGAACAAGCGCAAGACCTTCCTGGGGACGCTCACCGGGGTCCAGGGCAAGGCCATCACGATGCATCTCAAGGAAGGCCAGGACGCCACCATTCCGCTGGACAAGGTGGCCAAGGCGAACCTCGAATTCGAATTCTAAAAAACTGACAGATACATAGTTCGATTGACAAGGAGATTGACGTGGAGACGAGCTTTAACCTCAAGCATACGATTGACCAGATCGTCAAGGAAAAGGGTATCGACAAGGCCATCGTGGTCGAGGCTTTGGAACAGGCCGTTTTGACCGCCGCCAATAAGAAATTCCGCAATACCCGCGATCTGGAGGCTCACTACAACCCCGAAATCGGGGAGGTTGAGCTGTTTGAGTTCGTTACCGTCGTGGAAGAGGTTCAGGATTCGTACCGCGAGATCGAGCTGGATGAGGCCCGCGAGGAGGACCCGGACGTCGAGATCGGCGACTCCATCGGCATGAAGATGGACGCCAGCGGCTTCTCCCGCATCGCCGCCCAGACCGCCAAGCAGGTCATCATCCAGAGGGTGCGCGAGGCCGAGCGCGAGACCATCTTCAACGAGTTCCAGGAAAGGATCATGGAGATCGTCAATGGCGTCGTGCGCCGTTTCGAGAAGGGCGACCTGATCGTCGACCTGGGGCGCGCCGAGGCGCTGTTGCCCCACAAGGAGCAGGCTCCCCGCGAGGTGTACCGCCAGGGTGACCGCGTGAAGGCGCTCATCACCGAGATCCGCATGACCACCAAGGGGCCGCAGATCATGCTTTCCCGCACCCATCCGATGATGCTCGCCAAGCTGTTCGAGGCCGAGGTGCCGGAGATCGCCGAAGGAATCGTGGAGATCAAGAGCGTCGTCCGCGAGCCGGGGGGGCGCGCCAAGATTGCCGTCTACTCGCACGACTCCGACGTCGACCCGGTCGGCGCCTGCGTCGGTATGCGCGGCTCCCGCGTCCAGAACGTGGTCTCCGAGTTGCGCGGCGAGAAGATCGACATCATCCCCTGGTCCGACGACATCGCCCGCTTCGCCTGCAACGCCCTGGCTCCGGCCGTGGTGACCAAGGTGTACGTGGATGACGAGGAGCAGGCGATGGAGGTCATCGTGGCCGACGACCAGCTTTCGCTCGCCATCGGCAAGCGCGGCCAGAACGTCCGCCTGGCTGCCAAGCTGACCGGCTGGAAGATCGACATCAAGAGCGAAACCCGCATGGCCGAGGCCGAGTTGCAGCAGTTCGCCTCCTATGACGGGACCGCCGAAGAGGAGGAGCCCGCCGAGGCTCCGGCCGAAGCCCTCCCGGTGGAAGCCGTCGAAGGCGAGGAGAACTTCTAGACACCATGCCCAAGGCCACTCCCGAGAGAAGCTGCCTGGCCTGCCGGGAGCCCAAGGACAAGGGGAGCCTGCTCCGCTTCGTGCTGGCCCCGGACCGGACCCTCGTTCCGGACCTGCAGCAAAAGCTTCCCGGGCGCGGCGCGTACACCTGCATGAAGGCGAGCTGTGTCAGGCTCGCCGCCCAGAAGAAGCAGTTCGCCCGCGGATTCAAGGGCGAGGTGCTCGGCGCCGATGCCGAGGCGCTGGTCAAGCAGGTGGGGGAGCGGCTCGTGGAACGGATCGCCTCCTACATCTCGCTCGCCAACAAGGGAGCAAAGATCGTCTCGGGATCGGACCAGGTCTCCGAGCGGTTGAAAAAAGGGGAGGCTGGCATCCTCTTCGTGGCCACCGACATCTCGGCCGATATCGGCGAGCGGTTCCGGGGATCGGCCAAGGCGAAAGGGATTCCGGTCATCTCGCTCTTCGACAAGGAGCGGATGGGGGCCCTGGTAGGAAAAGAGATGCGGACGGTTGCTCTGGTTTTGCAGAGCGGGTTCGTGGCGTCTATAAGTTCGGAAATTGAAAAGTACAGGAACTTCTTTGAGGAGGAGCGTGAGTAGATGAGCAAACGCGTATATGAAATAGCTCAGCAGTTGGGGGTCGATAACAAGGAGGTCATGGCGCGACTGGCAGAAATGGGTCGTGACGTCAAGACCCACATGGCTGTTATTGATGATGCCGATGTGAAGGCACTGACCGCCCCTGCGCAGGCCGCCCACAAAGAGGTTTCCCAGGAGGAAGTCAGGGTCAAGGCGACCCTGATCCGTCGCCGTCCTGCCAAGCCTGCCGAGCCGGCACCCGAGGCCGCCCCGGCTGAAGCTCCGCCCGAGGTCGCTGCCGCACCGGAGCCGGTCCCGGCACCGAAGGTCGAGGAGGCCCCCGCCGCCAAGATCATCGAGCGTCCGGCCGCACCGCGGGCCCGCATCATCGAACCCGCTCCCCAGGTGGTGAAGGCCGCCGCCCCGGCTGCCCCGGCCGCACCGGCCGAGAAGGAGAAGCCGGCCCCGGCTCCGGCCGCCGCCGAGCCCGCCAAGGAGGCCCCCAAGGCCGCCGTCGAGCCCTCGAAGGCTCCGGCTCCCGAGGCTCCCAAGGCCGAAGCTGCCCCTGCCGCCCCCGCGACGAAAGTCCCGGCTCCCGAGGCTCCCAAGGCGGAAACAGCCCCTGCCGCGGCTTCGGCCGCTGCCGCTCCGGCTCCCGCCGCAAAACCGGAGGAGGAGAGGGCGACCCCCACCAAGGCGAGGATCCTCGGCCGCGTGGAGATTCCCATTCCCGCCCAGCGCCCCGAGCGCCGGGAGTATCAGCAGCGCCCGGCCACCGGCGAGCGCCCGGCTCCCCGTCCCGGCATGCCGCGCGGCGTCGAGCGCCCCGGCACCGAGCGTCCCGCTCCGCGCCCCGGCCAAGGCCGTCCCGGCGAGCGCCCGTCCGGCGGTCCGTCGACCCGTCCCGATCGTCCGGCTCCGCTGGGCCCCATCGATACCGGGGCCGCCATGGATGATCGCCGCAAGGGTAGAAAGGGCGCACCGGCCCCCGCCCCCGGCGGCGGTGGCGGTGTCACCGATTTTGCCAAGGGTAAAAAAGGCCCTGCCGGCAAAGGGAAGAAGGAGGCTTTCAAAAAGCCGGATCTGCTCGACAAGCGCGAGCGGATCTTCGAACCCGGCCCCCGCTCCGGCAAGGGTAAGCGTAAAGGGGTCGAGAAGGTCCAGATCGGCAAGAAGACCGAGATCACGGTGCCTAAGGCCATCAAGAGGATCATCAAGATCAGCGAGTCGATCACCGTCGGCGAACTGGCCAAGAGGATGGGGATCAAGGCTACCGACCTCATCCGCGCCCTGATGAAGATGGGGGTCATGGCCACCATCAACCATCCGCTCGATTTCGACACCGCGACCATCCTGGCCACCGACTTCGGCTACGAGATCGAAAACGTGGCGCTCGACGTGGACGAGATGCTGGAGGCCGAGCCGGATGCACCGGAGTCCCTCCAGAAGCGTCCGCCGGTCGTCACCATCATGGGTCACGTCGACCACGGTAAGACCTCGCTCCTCGACGCCATCCGCGAGACCAACGTCATCGCCGGCGAGGCGGGGGGGATCACCCAGCACATCGGCGCCTACGACGTCGAGTTGAACGGCCGCAAAATCACCTTCCTCGATACCCCGGGTCACGAGGCCTTTACCGCGATGCGCGCCAGGGGTGCCAAGGTCACCGACATCGTCATCCTGGTGGTGGCCGCCGACGACGGCGTCATGCCGCAGACCCGCGAGGCGATCAACCACTCTAAGGCTGCCGGGGTGCCGATCATCATCGCCATCAACAAGATCGACAAGCCCGATGCCAACCCGAGCAAGGTCAAGCAGGAGCTGATGGAGTTCGGCCTGGTCTCGGAAGAGTGGGGCGGCGATACCATCTTCGTGGAAGTGTCCGCCAAGAAGCGGATCAACCTCGAAGAGCTCCTCGAGATGGTCCTCCTCCAGGCGGACGTCCTCGAGCTCAAGGCCAACCCGAACAAACCGGCCCGCGGCACCATCGTCGAGGCCAAGCTCGACAAGGGGCGCGGCCCGGTGGCCACCGTCCTCGTCCAGGAGGGTACCCTCAAGGGGAGCGACTACTTCGTGGCCGGCGTCCACTACGGCCGCGTCCGCGCCATGCAGAACAACCGCGGCGAGAAGGTGCAGTCCGCAGGTCCCGCCATGCCTGTCGAGGTCATCGGCTTCACCGGTGTGCCCGATGCCGGTGACGTCTTCGTGGCCCTGGCCGACGAGAAGCAGGCCAAGGAGATCGCCAACCACCGCCAGGCCAAGCTGCGCGAGGCGGAACTCGCCAAGAGCAGCAAGCTCTCCCTGGAGCAGCTCTACGAGAAGATCCAGAAGGGCGAGGTCAAGGACCTCAACACCATCGTCAAGGGCGACGTGCAGGGCTCCGTGGAAGCGGTGGCCGAGTCTCTCAAGAAGCTCACCACCGATGCCGTCCGCCTCAACGTGCTGCACGCCTCGGTCGGCGCCATCACCGAGACCGACGTCAACCTGGCTTCCGCCTCCAACGCCATCATCCTCGGCTTCAACGTCCGTCCGGAGGTCAAGGCCCAGGCCCTGGCCGAGAAGGAAGGGGTCGACATCCGTCTCTACAACATCATCTACGACGCGGTGGACGACATCAAGAAGGCCATGGAAGGCCTCCTCGAGCCGACCTTCAGGGAGAAGGCGCTCGGCCGCGCCGAGGTCAGGGAAACCTTCCAGGTGCCCAAACACGGCACCGTCGCCGGCTCCTACGTCACCGACGGCAAGATCGTCAGGAACGCCCTGGTCCGCCTGCTCCGGGACAACGTGGTCATCCACGAAGGAAAGCTCGCCAGCCTCCGCCGCTTCAAGGACGACGTCAAGGAAGTCGCCACCGGCTACGAGTGCGGTATGTCGATCGAGAACTACAACGACCTCAAGGTCGGCGACATCATCGAGTGCTACGAGATGGAGAAGGTCGCCACCAAGCTGTAAGGGCGTCACCTTGTCTTCCTAAGTCCCCCTTGTCAAAGGGGGATTTAGGGGGATTTGCCTCTTCCGATGGAGGCAACCCGACCGCCGATGAGGCAAATCCCCCCCGGCCCCCCTTTGACAAGGGGGGGAGAGTAAGAACGGGGCTTCGCAAGTCGACAGTGGCCTCAGGCCGGCGAGTCAGCGAGGCTTTGTTATAATGAGAGAGTAAGCAAGCAATGGTTAAGCGTTCAGATAAAGTAGCCGAGCAGATCCACAAGATAATCTCCGAACTATTGATCAAGGGTCTCAAAGATCCCCGTATCGGGTTCGTCACCATCACGGGCGTCAAGCTCACAACCGACATGCGCCAGGCCACCGTTTACTTCACCGTGATCGGGTCCGACCAGGAGAAGAAGAACACCGAAGCCGGGTTGAACAGCGCCAAGGGATTCATCCGGAAGGAGCTCGGCCACGAGCTCATGATGAGATTCATCCCGGAGGTGCAGTTCAAGTACGACACCTCGGTAGAGTACGGGCAGCATATCGAACAGATCCTCAAGGAGATAGGGACCACGGATGACGGCGACGAAAACTGAGATGGCGGCCATCGCGGCCGAGATTGCAAACAACTCCAGTTTCCTGATCACCAGCCATGAAAGTCCCGACCCGGACGCGGTCGGTTCCACCCTTGCCCTTGCCAACTACTTAACCTCCCGGGGCAAGGACGTCACCATCTATCTTCAAGATCCCGTTCCTGCCAGCTGCATGTTCCTCCCCATGGCAAAGGACGTCTTGTCCGAGCTCCCCGACCGCGACTTCGAGGTCTGCTTCGTGCTCGACGTGGGTGAGTTCAGGCGCGCCGGGAAAGCCATCACCACCTCCACCCGGATCCGGCGTTTCATCAACGTCGACCACCACCTGGGGTGCGAGAGCTTCGGCGTCTGCAACGTGATCGATCCGACCGCGAGCGCCACGGCCGCCCTCATCTACCGGATCATCAAGGAGTGCGGGGACGAGGTCGACTACCCGACCGCTCTCTGCATCTACACCGCCATCCTGAGCGATACCGGGAGCTTCCACTACTCCAACTCGAATCCGGAGGCCTTTGCCATCGCCGGCGAGATGATCTCCAAAGGGGTCAACGCCTGGCACGTGAACGAGAACCTCTACGAGAGCGAGCCGAGGCAGCGGATCTCCCTTTTGGCCCTCGCCCTCTCCGACCTGACCATCTCGACGAGCGGCGAGTACGCCTCGGTGACGGTCACCCTCGACATGTACGAGCGTACCGGCGCGACCGCGGAAGATACCGACCGCTTCATCAACTACCCGCGCTCGATCAGGGGGGTGGAGGTGGCGCTCTTCTTCCGCCAGATCGAGGAGAATCTCTTCAAGGTCGGTTTCCGGTCCAAGGGAAAGATCAACGTGGCCGCCGTTTCCGCCTCCTTCGGCGGGGGCGGGCACCACAACGCAGCCGGGTGCACCGTCAAGGGTACCCTCGCCGAGGTCAAGCAGCAGGTCTTTGAGCGACTGGAACAGATGCGCTGATGCTCAACGGCTTTTTCGTGATCGATAAAGGGGTGGGCGTCTCTTCCCATGACGTCGTCTCCAAGGTGAGGCGCGCCATCGGCCAGAAGAAGGTCGGCCATACCGGCACCCTGGATCCCTTCGCCACCGGGGTTTTGCCGGTCGCGGTGGGGGAGGGGACCAAGGCCATCCAGTTCCTGGACGAGTCCGAGAAGGAGTACCGCGCGGTCCTCAGGCTCGGTATCGCCACCGACACCCAGGACCTGACCGGCACCGTGATCGCCGAGCGCGACTGGTCGCATCTTGGGCCGGAAGAGCTGGAGCAGCTCGTGCCCAGGTTTCTCGGCCGGATCCACCAGCTGCCGCCCATGTTCTCGGCCCTGAAGCGTGACGGGGTGCCGCTTTACAAGCTTGCCCGCAAGGGGGTGGAGATCGAGCGGGAGACCCGCGAGATCGAGATCCACTCGCTCACCTTCGACTGGATCAGGCTTCCCGAGGCCTGCTTCACCGTCCGCTGCTCGCGCGGGACCTACGTACGCACGCTGGCGTGCGACATGGGCGAGGCGCTTGGCTGCGGCGCGCACCTTTTGTCGCTTCGGCGCCTGAGGAGCGGTCTCTTCGAGGAAGCCCGCGCCATCAGCGTCGAGGAGTTGGCCGCCGCGAGCGACCAGGCATCGCTCCTGATCCCGCTTGACGAGGCGCTCGCCCATCTCCCCGTGTTCCCGTTGACCGACGAGGGGGGGAGGAAGGTTTCCCACGGCGTAGCCCCCACCGAGGAGGATTTTGCCGCCGGCACCCCCATGCTCACTATCGGGCAGAAGGTGCGACTGTATCAGGGGGAGCGGTTCGCGGCAGTAGGGGAGTGGACGGCTGGCAGAAGGGTTCGGCTGTTAAGGGTCTTTAACTAGCTATTATCCTTTACAGGTAGCTGTTTTTGTGTTAAACATGGGGGATGCTGATCTTTCCGCGATTTATACGATCGCGGCGCAGACATAACAAATTTGTACGTGGAAGGAGGTGGAAGTAAATGCTGGCAACCGATAAGAAACAGGAAATCATCTCTGCTCATAAGCTGCATGACTCCGACACTGGGTCTCCGGAAGTGCAGATCGCGATTCTCTCCGAGCGAATCACGTATCTCACCGAGCACTTCAAAGTGCACAAGAAGGATCACCACAGCCGTCGCGGTCTGTTGAAGATAGTCGGTCAGAGAAGGGGTCTGCTTGACTATCTGAAGAAGAAAGACGTCGACAGGTACAAAGCGATCATCGAGAAACTCGGTATCAGAAGGTAACAGAAGGCAGTATACCTCCACGGGTATATTGCCTTTCCTCTTTTTTTCGCAAGGGCCTTAGTGCCCTTTTCTCTTTGTTGGGGGCGTGGATAAAAGCGTCCTGCTCGTGCCCTTCAGGACCCCTTTATCGGCGGCCCCAACACCAACCTCAAGAACCAATCAGGAGGCCGTTTAATGGCACAACACACAGTACAGGCAGAATGCTGCGGCAAGACCATCACCATCGAAACCGGCAAGATCGCCAAGCAGGCGTCGGGCGCCGTCATGATCAAGAGCGGCGACACCATGGTGCTCGTCACCGCGGTGGCCATGAAGACCGCCAAGGAAGGGCAGGGCTTCTTCCCGCTCACCGTCAACTACCAGGAGAAGGCCTACGCAGGCGGCCGCATCCCCGGCTCCTTCTTCAAACGCGAGGGGCGTCCCTCCGATAACGAGACCCTCACCTGCCGTCTCATCGACCGCCCGATCAGGCCGCTTTTCCCGGAAAACTTCCTGAACGACACCCAGATCATGGCGACCGTCATGTCGGCCGACAAGGACCACGATCCGGGCATCCTCTCCATGATCGGCGCCTCCGCGGCACTGATGGTCTCCGACGTTCCCTTCGCCGGCCCGATCGCCGGCGTCAAGGTCGGCCGCGTCGACGGCCAGCTGATCGCTAACCCGACCGCAGAGCAGGAAGAGAAGAGCGACATGGAGATCGTGATCGCCGCCAGCAAGGACGCCATCCTGATGGTGGAAGGCTCCGCCGCCGAGGTTTCCGAGAACGACCTTCTGGAAGCCATCTTCTTCGGCCACGCCGCCGTGCAGCCGATCCTGGCCGCCCAGGAAGAGCTGGCCGCCAAGGTCGGCACCCCCAAGCGCGTCATCGCCCCGCCGGTGGTGAACGAGGAGCTCAAAGCCAAGGTCAAGGCGCTCGCCTACGACAAGATGAAGGAAGCGGTCCGCATCAAGAGCAAGATGGAGCGCCACGACGTCATCGACGCCATCACCGCCGAAGCCGTCGCTGCCGTGGCCGCTGACTACCCGGATTCCGAGAAGGAAGTGAAGTCCTTCATGGAAGACTTCGAGTACGACCTGGTCCGCGAGCACATCATCAAGGACGGCGAGCGTATCGACGGCCGCGATACCAAGACCATCCGCGCCATTTCCACCGAGGTGAGCCTTCTGCCGCGCGCCCACGGTTCCGCCCTCTTCACCCGCGGCGAGACCCAGGCCATCGTGGCCGCCACCCTCGGCACCTCGGTCGACGAGCAGCGCATCGACTCGCTCTACGGAGATTCCCGCAAGAAGTTCCTGCTCCACTACAACTTCCCGCCGTACTCCGTCGGCGAGACCAGCTTCCGCCTGGCTCCGGGCCGCCGCGAAATCGGCCACGGCATGCTCGCCGAGCGCGCCCTGCAGCAGGTGCTCCCGAAGCATGACGACTTCCCCTACACCATCCGCATCGTCTCCGACATCACCGAGAGTAACGGCTCCTCCTCCATGGCCACTGTCTGCGGCGGTGCCCTTTCCATGATGGACGCCGGTATCCCGATCAAGGCGCCGGTGGCCGGTATCGCCATGGGCCTCATCAAGGAAGGCGACGAGTTCGCCATCCTCTCCGACATCCTCGGTGACGAAGACCACCTGGGCGACATGGACTTCAAGGTTGCCGGTACCGCCGACGGCGTCACCGCCCTGCAGATGGACATCAAGATCGGCGGCGTGACCCGCGAGATCATGCAGGCGGCGCTCGCCCAGGCCAAGCAGGGGCGTCTCCACATCCTCGGCGAAATGGCGAAGACCATCGAGAAGCCGCGTGCCGATCTCTCCGCCTTCGCTCCGCGCATCACCACCATCTGGGTCAAGGTCGACAAGATCCGCGACGTCATCGGTTCCGGCGGCAAGAACATCCGCTCGGTCACCGAGGCCACCGGCGTCTCGATCGACATCGAGGATACCGGCAAGATCAACATCGCTTCCACCAACAAGGAAGCCTGCGATCTCGCCATCAAGATGATCCGTAACCTCACCGCCGAGGCCGAGGAAGGGAAGCTCTACATGGGGACCGTGAAGAAGATCATGGAATTCGGCGCTTTCGTCGAAATCTTCCCGGGCACCGACGGCCTCGTCCACATCTCCGAGCTCGACACCGAGCGCGTGAAAAACGTCACCGACGTCCTCAACGAAGGTGACCGCGTGCTGGTCAAGTGCATCGGTATCGACAAGCAGGGCAAGATCAAGCTCTCCCGTAAAGAGGCGCTGGGCGCCACTTTCACCGAGGAGTAAAATCTCCCGCCCGCTGGCGCTTCACGACTTTCACGGTATAGTTTTAGCCATGATAAAAAAGTCCCTACTCGAAAACGGTATCCGCGTTATCACTGAGCGGATACCGTACGCCAGCTCAGTCTCCATCGGAATTTGGGTTGCCAACGGCTCCCGCCACGAACGGCGGGAGCTGAATGGCGTCGCCCACTTCATCGAACACCTCCTCTTCAAAGGAACGGAACGGAGAAGCGCCCTGGACATCGCCCGCGAGATCGACTCGGTGGGCGGGGTGCTCAACGCCTTCACCAGCCGCGAGTACGTCTGTTACTACGCGAAAGTGCTGGACAAGTTCCTCCCCAACGCCGTCGATCTCTTGACCGACATCTTCCTCCATTCAACCTTCGACCCCGAAGAGATCGAAAAGGAACGCCGCGTGGTGCTCCAGGAGATCAACATGATGGAGGACACCCCGGACGACCTGATCCACGACATCTTCCATCAGCAATTCTGGATGGGGCACCCGCTGGGGATGTCCATTCTCGGCGATGCCGACAGCGTCGGAGGCCTCACCCGGGATGCCATCGTGGGCTACAAGGAGCGGATGTATCGCGGCGACGACATCATCGTCTCGGCGGCCGGCAACCTCACCCACGAGGAACTGGTATCGCTCGTGGAGCAGCACCTCCGCGCCCTTCCCTCCGGCTCCGGGCGGGTGGAAAATCCGCTTCCCGTTTACGAGCGCCGCTTCGTGATCACCGAGAAGGACCTGGAGCAGGTCCACGTCTGCCTGGGTCTCAAGGGGGTGCAGCAGAACGCGCCGGAGCGCTACGACGCCTTCATCCTCAATGCCATTTTGGGCGGGTCGATGAGCTCGCGACTGTTTCAGGAGGTCCGCGAGAAGAGCGGGCTCGCCTACTCGGTCTACTCCTACCTGGCCTCCCACGCCGACGCCGGCTCGCTGGTCGTTTACGCGGGCGCCAGCCCGGAGAACAGCGAGGAGCTGCTCGACATCCTGCTTCGCGAGCTTCGCCGGTTCAAGGATGAGCCGGTCACCCTTTGCCAGCTGGACGCCGCCCGCGACCAGCTCAAGGGGAACCTCCTTTTGTCGCTCGAATCGAGCGACAACCGGATGTCGCGCCTGGCCAAGAACGAGATCTACTTCGGCGCGCCGCTGCTGCTGACCGACATCATGGACGGCTTCGATGCGGTCAGCTCACAGAGTATCCAGGCCCTCGCCAACAACATCCTCGACAATTCAGCCCTCACGCTGGTAATGCTGGGAAGGGTGAACCCCTCGCAGTTCGTCCCCGCGCAGATCAACGTATAGAATCGAGATCCCATGACCAGCCTCACTGTCCGCATAAAAAAGCTCAGGGAGACCTCCATCCCGAGTTACCAGACCGAACATGCGGCCGGCGTGGACCTGCACGCCGCGCTCGACGCTCCCTTCACCCTCAAGCCGGGTGAGCGCGCGCTGGTCCCGACCGGGCTCGCCCTGGAGATCCCTCCCGGGTACGAGGCGCAGGTTAGGCCGAGAAGCGGGCTGGCGCTTCGCCACGGGATCGCGCTGGTGAATTCTCCCGGTACCATCGACGCCGATTACCGGGGCGAGGTGGGTGTGATCCTGATCAACCTTGGCAACGAGCCGTTCACCGTGAACGACGGGGAGCGGATCGCCCAGTTGGTCTTCGCCAGGTGCGAGCGGGCCGAGTTCGTCGAGGTGGGTGAGCTGGGCGAGACCGGCCGCGGCAACGGCGGTTTCGGCCACACGGGAAGGTAGCGCAGCGTCCGGCTAATGAACCATTTACCTTGACCCCTTCTTAGATTAAAATGTAGATGTTATGCGTCAACCCAAGCCTAACAACCAGATGGGGGTAGCGGCATGAAAGATCCACGCAACAGGCAGTTAGCAGAAGTCCTCGTCAACTACTCGACCCGGGTGGAACCGGGCGACGTCGTGCTGATCTCCGCCTCCGGTTTCGAGGCGGCACCCCTGGTGAAGGAGATCTACGCCCTCTGTATCGAGAAGGGGGCCGCCTACGTCGAGTACGAGTTCACCTCTCCCGATATCAACCGCTACTTCTTCAATAAGGCGAGCGGGGAGCAGCTCTCCTACTTCCCCGAGCACAAGCTTGAGTTCATGAAGAAGGTGACCGTCTTCATCGGCCTCACCGCCTCGGATAACTCCATGGTCATGGCCCAGGCCAACCAGGCCAGCATGATCGCCTGGTCCAAGAAGGTGCGCCCGATCGTCGACCAGCGGGTCAAGCACACCCGCTGGGTGATCACCCGCTACCCGACCCACGGCGCCGCCCAGGAGGCGCGCATGAGCCTCGACGAGTACGCGGACTACCTCTTCGCGGCCACCTGCATGGACTGGGAGGCGGAGTCGAAGAAGCAGGACGCGCTGAAGGCGTGCATGGACGCCGCCGACCGGGTCCGCATCATCGCGAGCGACACGAACCTCTCCTTCAGCCTGAAGGGGCTCCCGGGCATCAAGTGCGACGGCCGCCTCAACATTCCGGACGGCGAGGTCTTTTCGGCCCCGGTGCGCGACTCGGTGGAAGGGTACATCACCTACAACTGCCCGACCGTCTACCAGGGGAAGGAGTTCAACAACGTCCGCCTCGAGTTCGAGAAGGGTAAGATCGTCAAGGCCACTTCCCCGGGGATGGACGCGGAACTGAACCGCATCCTCGACACCGACGAGGGGGCTCGCTACGTGGGCGAGTTCGCCATCGGCGTCAACCCGAGCATCCGGGTCCCGATGCGTAACATCCTCTTCGACGAGAAGATCTTCGGCTCCATCCACTTCACACCGGGCCAGGCCTACGACGAGTGCGACAACGGCAACCGTTCCGCGGTCCACTGGGACATGGTGAAGATCCTGGTCGGCGACGGGGAGCTCTGGTTCGACGACATCCTGATCCAGAAGGACGGCCGTTTCGTCCACGAGCCCCTTCTGGGGCTCAATCCCGCGGAGTAAGTCATGCTGCTGGAGATAAACCCACAAAATCCGCAGCCGAGGCTGATCGAGAAGGTGGTCGAGACCCTGAAAAAGGATGGCGTCGTTGCCTATCCAACCGACACCACCTATGGGATCGGCTGCAGTATCTTCAGCAAGAAAGCGGTGGAGCGGATCTACCTCATCAAGCAGCGCGACCGCAAGAAGCCCTTTTCCTTCATCTGCACCGACCTCTCCGAAATCGCCCGCTATGCGAGGGTGAGCAACTACGCGTTCAAACTGATGCGCCGGCTCCTTCCCGGCCCGTACACCTTCGTCCTGGAGGCGAACTCCATTGTTCCCGACCTCCTTTTGACCAAGCAGCGGACGGTCGGTATCCGGATCCCCGACAACAGGATCTGCCTCTCCATCGTCCAGGCGCTCGGCTCCCCCATCGTCACCACCAGCGCCAACCTTTCCGGCGAAGATCCCATCGGGCACCCCTGGCAGGTAGAGGCCGATTTGGGGAAACAGCTTGACATCGTGGTCGACGGCGGCGAGCTCACTGCCGACGTCAGCTCCGTGGTGAGCCTCATAGGCGATGTCCCCGAGGTGCTCCGTAAAGGGGTTGGGGACGTCAGTTGGGCTGAGCGTTGAGCACTGTTATACTAGGATCATGCGCAGAGTAATCGTCCGGAGCGGACTCCGGTTCATAGCCACCGGTATCGCCCTTATCCTCGTTGCCACCTTCTTTTCGGCCCAGGTTTCCGATCTTCTCTTCCTGGGGATGGCGGACGAGGCGAGGCTGACCTTCCTCGGCTTCTTCGTCGGCGGGATGTGCGCCGGGTGGGGGATACTGGTTGCGGTGCTTGGTTTCGTGCAACGAGATGTGGGCGAGCGGAAAGTGAAACTCGCGCCTGCCTTCCTTCTGCTGATTTCCCTCGTCGTTCTCTTCTTCGTGTTGGTCTACAACTCCTTCACCACCCCGCCTGCCGCGGCACCCCTGCAGCAAGGTGAAACCATCACCATCTAAGTTGGGTGTAAGTTGTCGGTCGCACATGACAAGTTGTCGGTCGCACATGACAAGTTGTCGGTCGCACATGACAAGTTGTCGGTCGCACATGACAAGTTGTCGGTCGCACATGACAAGTTGTCGGTCGCACATGACGAGTTGTCGGTCGCACATGACGAGTTGTCGGTCGCACATGACGAGTTGTCGGTCGCACATGACGAGTTGTCCGTCGCACATGACGAGTTGTCCGTCGCACATGACGAGTTGTCCGTCGCACATGGCGAGTTGTACGTCGCACATGGCGAGTTGTGTGCCGCGCATGACAAGGATTCGGCACATCCGGCCTGACACATCCCAGCCGCCGGCCGGAAAAGGTGGGCAGGGGACTGCCCATCCTGCGGAAGAGCAGGGTAGCCTCTAAAGGCTGGTCAGCCGGCGTGCCATCGTGTTATATTCCTAAATCGCCGTAATTCATTACAAGCTGGAGGAAGCATGTACCGTCTCACCATTCATACCGCCTTCGCGGCAGCCCATAACCTCATCAACTACCAGGGGGACTGCGAGAACCTGCACGGCCACAACTGGAAGGTGGAAGTATCCATCACCACCAACGAGCTGGACAAGGCCGGGCTCGGCGTCGACTTCAAGGTCCTCAAGCGGGAGACCAACGCCCTGTTGAAGACCCTCGATCACAAATACCTGAACGAGCTTCCCCCCTTCTCCGAGATCTCGCCCTCGTCGGAGAACATCGCCCGCTACCTGTACGTCGAACTCACCAAGATCTTCGGCAGCGACAAGGTCAAGGTCGAGATGGTCACCGTCTGGGAATCCGATTTCGCCTCGGCAAGCTACTATGAGTAAGAACTCCACTGCCGCCATGGTGGAATGCTTCTCCTCCATCCAGGGGGAGGGGATCCTGGTGGGGGTGCGGCAGGCCTTCCTCCGCTTTTCCGGCTGCAACCTCTCCTGTGCCTTCTGCGACACGCCCGGAATGACCGCACCGCCTGCCGCCTGCCAGCTCGAGCTCACCCCGGGGCGGCGCGATTTCTTCCAGGTGCCCAACCCCCTTTGCTTCAGCCGGGTGCTCACCCTGATCGAGAGCTGGACGGCCGGGTGGCCGGGGATCCACCACTCGATCAGCATCACCGGCGGCGAACCGCTTCTCCACGGGGTCTTCCTGGCCGAGTGGCTCCCCCAGTTGCGTAAGCTGCTCCCTATCCACCTGGAGACCAACGGGACCCTTCCCGGGGCGCTCAAGCCCCTCATGCCGCATCTGGACTACGTGGCCATGGACATCAAGCTCCCCTCCGCCTCCGGTTGTGACGGGCTGTGGGACGAGCACCGGGAATTTCTCCGTATCGCGTCGGCGGCCAAAGCTTTCGTCAAGGTGGTCGTCGACCGGACCACCGAGGATTGGGAAATCCAGCGCGCCTGCGAGATGATCGCCGGGATCGATCCGGCCATCCCGCTCATCCTGCAGCCGGTGACGCTGAACGATGGCACCATTCCCATGTCTCCCCTTCGCATGCTGGAGTTCCAGGAACTGGCCTGCCCACTGAAGGAAGTGAGGGTGATTCCCCAGACCCACAAGTTCATGGGGCAGCTATAAAGGCGGTAAACCTGGATAGAACACGGATGACACGGATGGAACGGGTAAAGGCGGATTCGGACTAACCACCAAAGAGGGAACATTTCCAACCGGTTGACTGGGCAAGAACGCCAGTTGCTTCATCCCCCTTTATCCGTTTCATCAGATTTGATCCGTGTTCCAAGTTTTTTGGGGTAGGGGGCGTTCTCAAAAGGGGGCGCCCCTTTCCTACGTTTCACCGGCTCTGGTATAATGAGTTGATTACCGCCCGGAGGCTAATCTTTGGAAAACTTACCGAAACGAGACGAGATGGTGTCGGTGCTCGACACCCTGGTCGCCAAGCACCTCCAGGGTAAGATGAGGGCCCTGCGTCTCTCCCTGATGGCGCTTTTGACCGGGGGGCACATCCTCCTCGAGGACATCCCCGGCCTCGGCAAGACCACCATGGCACTCGCCTTCGCCAGCGCGCTCGGCCTATCTTTCGGGCGGGTACAGTGCACGAGCGACCTCCTACCCTCCGATATCACCGGGCTCTCCATCTTCGACCGGACCAAGGGGGAGTTCACCTTCATCAAGGGGCCCATCTTCAACAACATCGTGCTGATCGACGAGATCAACCGCGCGATGCCCAAGACCCAGAGTGCCCTTTTGGAGGCCATGGAGGAGCGCCGGGTGACCGTCGAGGGGGTGACCTACCAGCTCCCCGATCCCTTCCTGGTGCTGGCCACCCAGAATCCGGTCGAGCAGGTCGGGACCTACCCGCTTCCGGAGTCCCAGATGGACCGCTTCATCATGAGAAGCGGGATCGGCTACCCTCCCGAGGAGACCGAGAAGGGGATCCTCAGGCACGGTTCCATCCGCGACGAGATCCTCCACATCCCGGCCATGGCCAGCCGTGAAGATCTCCTGGAAGCGATCGAGACGGTGCGTAGCAAGGTCTACATCGGCGAAAAAGTGACCGACTACGTCTACGCGATCATGAAGGCCACCCGCAACCACCCGCTCATCCTGACCGGTATCTCCACCCGGGGCGGGATCGGCCTCGTTGACGCCGCCAAGGCGGCGGCCTACCTGCACGGCCGCGCCTTCGTCGCCCCTGAGGATGTGAAGGAGGTGGCCCGGGTGGTCTGCGCCCACCGGCTGATTTTCCGCCCGGAACAGGAAGGGGTGGACAAGGAGCAGATATTAGACGCGATACTGAAGGACATACCGATTCCCCTCACATAAAACTCACCAAAGGGGGAGGCCTGTACATCGCCTCCACCATCCTTTTGGGCATCGCCGCCGTCAACACCGGCAATAACCTCCTCTACCTCGTGGTCTCCGCCATGCTCTCCTTCATGGCGGTATCGGGGCTTTTGGGGTGGATGAACATCCGCGGCATCTCGGTGCGCTTCCAGGTCCCGGACGAGCTGTACGCCGGGATGGAGACCCTCGCCTCGGTGACGGTCGAGAACAGCAAGCGCCTCCTCCCTTCCTTCCTGGTCTCCATCACGGTTGCCGGCCACAGCGCCCCCTTCATCATGGTCGATCGCCGCGGCACCCACCAAGGATCGCTGCTCCTCTCCTTCGACCGGCGCGGCAGGCACGCCATCTCGACGGCCCGCATCAGTTCCCCCTTCCCGGTCAACTTCTTCGTCCGCTTCCGCACCGTCGCGGTCGCCGAGAGCTTCACCGTGTTTCCCACCCCGCGCCCCTGCGGCACCCTCTTCGGAAGCGGCAAGCCGGACGCCGGCCAGCTTGGAGAGAGCACGCAGAAGGGGTACGAAGGGGAACTCGCCAAGATCTCGGATTACACGGGAGGGGAGTCGCTGCGGCAGATCCACTGGCGCCTGTCGGCCAAGCACGAGGTCTTCAAGGTGAAGGAACTTACCGCGACCACCGACCAGCCGGTCGTGCTCGAACTGGACCGGGTCCCGGGGCGGAACCTGGAGGAGCGGCTTTCCTCTTGCTGCTACCTCGTGAACCGGATGGTCAAGGGGGGACGCCCGGTGGGGCTCAAACTGGGGGAGCGGGTGATAGCTCCCTCCACATCGAGGTCGCATCGCCTCAAACTGCTCGCGGAGCTTGCGCTGTATGGTCAAGATTAAGTCCGTCCTCGGCATCCTGACGGTGGTGATCGCCCTCCTGGGGTATTTCCCCCTGCAGGCGTACATCGACCCGTCGGCCCGCTGGTTCTTCCCGGCGGCGCTGGCGGTGGGGCTCATCCTGCAGCGCAAGGGGAAGGTGCTCCCTCCCCGGGCGGTCACCGCGGTATCGGTGCTCCTCTTCGTCTACTTCGCCGCCAGGTTCTCGCTCCAGAACCTGATCCAGGTGACTGCCGATCTGCTGGTGGTCTTCCTGGGGATACGCATGCTCGGCGAACGAAGCGGACGTAACTACCTGCAGGTCTTCGCCCTCTCCCTCTTCTGCCTGGCCGCCTCCTCCCTGTACAATCTCTCGGCGCTCTTTCTGGGCTACCTGCTCCTCCTCCTGGTCCTCTTGGCCCTCTCCCTGGTGGTCTTGACCTTCCACTCCCACGACCCGGAGATCGCCCTGGAGCGGCGGGAGGCCGGGAAGGCGCTCAGCGTCTCTTTGCTCATGCCGGTGGTCTCCATCCCGATGCTCCTCTTCCTGTTCGTGATCCTCCCCCGCACCCAGTTCCCGCTCTGGAACTTCATGAACCCGTCGGCGGCCACCGTGACCGGCTTCAGCGAAAGCGTGAAGCCCGGGAGCGCCCCCTCGGTCACCTCCGTGAAGGGGATCGTGCTCCGGGCTGTCTGCCGGGAGGTGCCGGAGCAGCAACTGTACTGGCGGGGGATCGTCTTCAACGGCTTCAAGGGAGACGAATGGGTCAGGCTCCCGCTTCCCGCCGAGCGGGCGATCAGGGTAGGGGAGGGGCTCCCGGTCAGCCAGGAGATCTATCCCGAGCCGTCGCGCAATCCCTACCTGCTGGCCCTCAACATCCCGGCCTCCCTGTCGGGGGTGCGCAACGAGGCCGCGGGAGACCAGGTCTTCGTCTCCCGGGCGCCGATGGAGCGGCGGCTCAAGTACCAGGCGGTATCGTTTCCCAGCGGGGCCCTCAGGGTGGCGGGGGGGATCGACCGCGAGGAGTATCTCGCCCTTCCCGCAACCGTCTCGGCCAGGGTGAGGAGCAAAGGGGCGGAGATATCCCGTGCCGGCTCCTCCGCGCAAAAGCTCAAGCTGGTGGAGGATTTCTTCCGCGCCCAACGCCTCACCTACGCGACCACCGATCTTCCGGTGGGGACCGATGCCATCGACTCCTTCCTCTTCGTCAAGAAACGGGGCCACTGCGAGCTCTTCGCGTCGGCCTGCGCGACCCTTCTGAGGCTGGCAGGGGTGCCGGCCCGGCTGGTGGGAGGGTACCGGGGGGGAACTTACAACGCCATGGGTGGCTACTACGTGGTGACCGAGGACATGGCCCATGTCTGGGTGGAGGCCTACCAGGAGGGTAGGGGGTGGGTGTCCGTCGATCCCAGTGCCTGGTCGGCCGGCTTCGCCAGCGGCAGGAGTGCGGGAAGGGAGCTCAGGATGTATGTCGACGCCCTCGGTTTCTACTGGAACAAGGCGGTCATCACCTACGACCTTGAGAAGCAGATCTCCCTGGTCCGCACGGCCGGCGTGCGGGCGCGCGACCTCAGGCTCCCGGCCGGAGTGCTCCCGGTGGCAGGATGGTGTACGGCAGCGGCCGGGGCGGCGGCGCTCCTTTTGACCTGGTACCTGAGGGGGGGCGTGGGGAGGGAAGAGCGGATCCTCCGCAGCTTCCTGCGGGTCCTGGCTCGGCGCTATCCGGACGCATCCGGGGGGAGGCGGGGGCTCTTCGAATTGGCCGAGTCGGTGGGGGATGACCGCGTCAGGGAGTTCGCCGCCCTCTACGGCGGGGCCGTCTATGGCGACCGCGAACTAACGGCCGGAGAACTGTCGAGACTTAGGGAGATTATCCGCGAAATCAGGCAGGAAGCGACTTGACACCGGCCCCTCTTTGGATGTAGTTTACAAGCCTTATTTCTGCGAGATACGGGACAAATCTTGGCTTCCAAAAAAGAGAAATATCTCGAGAGCGCCCAACGCTTCATGCTGAAGGGACAACTCGACAAGGCCATCAAGGACTACCAGCAGGTCGTCGCCCTCGAACCTAAAGAGATCAGGTACCGGCAGAAGCTTGCCGAGCTGCTCGTTCGCGATTCGCGCAAGGAGGAGGCGATCGCCCAGTACGAGGATATCGGCAAGCACTACGCCGAAAACTCGCACTTCCTGAAGGCCATCGCCGTCTACAAGCAGATCCAGCGCATCTCCCCGGAAAACCTCGAGATAGCCCTCAAGATCGCCTCCCTCAACCACAAGCAGGGATTGATCGGCAACGCCTTCGCCGAGTATGGCCAGGTGGTCGCGGAGTACGAAAAGATGGGCGCCCTGAAGGAGGCGGTCAAGGTCCTCGAACAGATGCTGGTGATCGACGGCGACCACCCCGCCACCCGTCTCAAGCACGCCGAGCTCCTCTTCACCACCGGCAACAAGCAGGGCGCTCAGGACGCCTTCACCTCTCTTTTGGCCTCGCTCAGGACGCGCGGCGATAAAGCGGCCGTCCAGCAGGTTTCCCAGCGGATGGCCCAGCTTTTCCCCGGTGCCGCCCTGGAGGAGCTCCCTGATCAATCGGCCGGCAAGCTTGCCAGCGCAAAGCTTGACGAAGGGGTGGCCGTCCCGCCCGCAGCCGGCGAGCCAAACGAAACCGAGGGGATCCCGGGCATCGTCTCCGAGCCCGATCCCTTTGCCAACCAGGGGCCGGCAATCGAGGTTGCCGCCTCTTTGGGCGAGGAAAGCGAACTCCCCGGCGCCTATTTCGAGCCGCCGTCTCCCCAGACAGCGGAGCCCCCCGCAGCGGCCGAGGGGGTACCTCCCACCGTAGCATTCCCGTGGGAAGAGGAGATCGAGCTCGACCTCGACGACGAGTCCGCCGTTTCTGCCGCTCCCATGGCCGAGGCCCCGGCGGATCTCCCCCTCTCCCTCGATTTCGGCGAGGAGGCCACCCCGGAGGCTGCTGCCGCCGAGCCACCGGCCGTCATGGAGCTCTCGCTCCCCGACTTCTCTTCCGACAGCCCCTTCGGCGAGCTGGATCTGCCGGAGGAGCTTCCGGCTGCCGAGGAGCCTGCTTCGGCGTTTGGCGAGGAGCTTCCCTCCGCCTTCGGAGAGCCGGCGGCCAATGGGCAGGAGGCCCCGTCCCTTTTCGAACCGTTCACCCCCGAGACCGCCGCGGTAGAAGAGGAGCTGCCGGCTGGCTCCTTTGATGACTCGATGGGAGGAGCGGAGTTGGAACTCGACCTGGAGCTTCCGGGCGAGGGGGAGGATTTCGGCGATTCAGGATGGTCGCAGGAGGGATCCCCCGAGGTCGAGGCGGCCGCCGGGCAGGAAGAGCCGATGGAAGCTGCGGAGGAGGTGGAGCTTTCCCCCTTCGGTGAGCTCGAACTCGACGAACTGGAATCGGTGGAGTCGCTCGCGTCGGTAGAGTCGCTGGCGTCCGTGGAGTCGGTAGAGTCGCGGGAAGCGGTGGAGCCGCTGGAAGCGCTGGAGCTGGAAGCGGCTGGGCCGCTTGAGCCGGTGGAAACCGACGCGGCTGAGGAGCGCATCACCCGCGACTGGTCCGAGATTTACCCGCAGGCGGCCCTGGGAGTGCCCCTCGACCTGGGAGACCTGGAAAGCCACTACGACCTCGGCGTCGGCTACAAAGAGATGGGGATGTTCAATCAGGCCATCAAGGAATTCGAGGTGGCGGCCGCCAATCCGCAGCGCCGTCTCGACTGCCTGACGCTGCAGGCCGTCTGCCACCGCGAAAAAGGGGAATTCGACAAGGCCCAGGATCTCCTGGAGCGCGGCCTGTCCCTCACCGTCCTCAACCGGGCCGAGCGGATCACCCTCTGCTATGAGCTCGCCTTCCTGCTGGAGGTCACCGGAGAGATCGACCGGGCGGTGGAGTTGTACCGCGAGGTGCAGTCGACCAATCCCACCTTCCATGATGTGGCGCTGAGACTCTTCGCGCTGACCGGGGAGGAGCCGCTGGACGTGATCGATCTCGACCTGGAAGAGAACTGATCCCTACCAGGCCATCAGGTTGAGGGGAGGGACCAAGCGGAGGGGTGCTTCGAAGTATTCACCCGGATAGCTCTTCGGCAGCGGCGGGAGCGGCCCGGCCGCCTGCAAGGCCGCGAGCACCGCGCGGTCGTAGCGGCGGTTGCCGGAGCTGGCCATCAGCTGGGTCGCCACGATCTCGCCGTTACGCGCGATCCGTACCGAAACCAACACCGGCATGATCGCCATCTTGTCCAGGCTCTGATCCACCCACCACTTCTCGTTGATCCCCTGCAGCATGTCGATGAAGTATTCCTTCACCCCGGGCCTCAGGGTCTCTCCCTCGCCGAAACTCTTGAAGTATCCCTTGGTAAGTCCCATCCCGAAGGGGGTGGCGGAACGCTGCTCCTGGGGCGGCGCGGCGGTCTGTGGCGCGGCAGTCGTAGCGGTGGCGGTCTTCGGTGCTTCAACAGGCGGAGTTTCCTGGGGGGGCGCGGGCTCGTCGCTGACCACCTTTTCGGCCATGGCCGGGGGGGCGGGAGACGACGGCGGGGCGGCGGGTGCCGCTGCGGGGGCCGGAGCCGTCAGGCTCGGGAGAGTGAGGTCGACGTAGTGGATCGACTCCCTGCCGCGGGGACCGCTGGGGAGCCCGATGAGGATGACGGTCGAAACCAGGTGGAGTATCAGCGAGAGGGCGATGCCGGCGGCGAAATAGTTGCTGCGGGGAGTGGCCGGCTCCAATTCCATTGCATGAAGGTGGTCTTCCATGGGGCGAAGAGATCCTTCCTCATTAAATGACCGCCTTGCCTGCGCGGCGTAAGAGCCCAATTTATAGCAAAAAATTTCCGGAAAAGATATCCAAAAGGAAACCTGATTAGCGCCAATCTTCCGCTAGGCGTAACCACCGCTCTGGTCGGCTGCCAGTCCGGGCAGCGGCAGCAGCGAGGCGGGGAAGCATAGCAGCAAGATCGAAACGACGGTTAAAGCGGTACTGA
>NZ_BLXW01000051.1:0-27869 GCF_054784495.1 Geomonas sp. Red276 | reverse complement strand
CGAGAATGTCCATGTACGCCTCCGTGGAAATCATCGGCATCCCCCCCTTTCTCTGGAAGGGATACCACGGGTTCCCGGGTGGTACACTTTTCGTTACCGCTTTTGGGTCATTTTTGCATTACCAGTGACAATTGATCCTTTGGCTAGTCCAGAATGGAGGACAACTTCGCGGTCGATGGCTGTGGTTGATTGAGGCAGAGTTAGACAAGTTTTCCCGGCTTGAGCGAGAAGGAAAAACGGCTGAATTAGATGAAATCCGGTCAAAAGCCCCGAATGCGATCCCACAGCCATTGATGCGCATTTTGTGGCGCCTCCTATTGACTGGCCGAGTAAAATCACCGTGGCGGGACCTGGATTTGTACAGATGGAAGGACCGGCTTAAACGTGACGGTCTGACTGCAACACTTCGACTGGAGTTGCGCGAATTGCTTGCGCCTAAAATCGCTCTGAAAAAGCCTTTTAGGTGGGTGGAGGATGATGAGGACCACGGTCCTCCGGACCGTCTAAAAGAGCTCGTTGACTTCGAATTGGTTCTGGAAGCCGACCACGTCCATTCTTCAATGCATGATTTGTCTGAAGCTAGTCAATGGCGAGATGCGATCCCCCTGCTGCTTGACGACTTCCACCAATTGCTGCGCGATGCACTCGATCTTCTTCGCGAATTGGGGGAGGCTGATGATCTAAGTGATCGCTCTCCTTGGGATCTCCCATCCATTAGTCCGCACTGGCAGAACCGTGGCTTCCGAGATTGGGTTGTACTTATTGAATTGCTACGCGATGCGTGGCTGGCGGTTCGTGAGCTCAATCCTGCCCAGGCAACGGCAATAGCGTGCGGATGGTTCGCCCTGCCATACCCAACGTTTAAGCGTCTTGCGCTGTTCGCCGCAAGCTGTCAAGGCTGCATCCCGGCCGATACATGGGCGGATTGGCTAATGGGCGACGGCTCGAGGTGGCTGTGGGCAGTAGATACTAAGCGGGAAACTTTGCGCTTATTAGTACTTCAAGGTGCTCATCTCAAGACAGATACCAGAGCAAAGCTGGAAGCCGCAATACTGGCGGGTCCCCCCCGTGAGATGTATCGGGACGACCTCGAGCCCGAGCGCTGGCAGTACCTGGTCGATCACCAGGTTTGGCTACATCTTGCAAAGCTTCAGGATAGCGGTCGCAATCTTGGTCATGCTGCCTTGCACCGATTGAGTGCTTTGTCCGCATCAAACCCGGAATGGAAGCTGGCTGCAAACGAGCGCGATGAGTTTTCAAGTTGGATGAGCGGAACTGGAGATCCAGATTACGAAACTAGTCGTGATATCGACCTGGCGCCGCGCAAACGGCGTGAACTGGTCACTTGGCTGAAACAGCCGGCAACTTCCCAACGCCCTTTCTATGAAGACACTTGGCGCGAGACCTGCCGCACTCGGTTCTTTCATAGTGCTTATGCTCTGTGTGAACTCGCCCGAGCAGGCCTTTGGCCAGCCGAACGCTGGCGCGAGGCATTACAGGTGTGGAGTGAGGGAGAGCTGGTATTGCGTTCATGGCGATTCCTTGCCCCGCTTGTCCAAACCATGCCCGACAAAGTTTTGCAGGAAATTGCACATGGTATCACGTGGTGGCTGGAGGCGGTTTCCAAGGTGATCGATAGGCATGAAACTGTCCTTCTTGACATTTGTAGGCGCATACTTAATCTGCAGCCCCAGGATGGGGTGGACACTGAACAGACTGTAACTAGGGCCATCAATCATCCCGTTGGCCACATCACCCAAGCACTTCTGAATCTTTGGTTCAAAAGGGAGCCAAACGACAACGAGAAGCTGCCCGACGATTTGGATCCATTCTTCACGCAGCTTTGCAACACTGCAGTCGAGCTGTTCCGGTATGGTCGAGTTCTGTTGGCCTCACGATTGATTGCTCTGTTCCGCGTAGACCGATGTTGGACGGAGAGGCACTTGCTGCCGCTATTCGACTGGGCCGGAAACCCTATCGAAGCAAAAGCCCTTTGGCAAGGGTTCCTTTGGTCCCCCCGCTTGTATCACCCCCTGATGATTGCGTTGAAAACTCAGTTTCTCAACACTGTCAATCACTATTCAGAACTAGGGGAGCACGCTCGACAATTCGCGGCATTCCTAACCTACGCCGCATTAGACCCAGTAGATACCTATACGGTGCAGGATTATCGCACTGCCATTGGCCATTTACCGCAGGAGGGGTTGCATGAAGCGGCGCAGGCACTGTTTCATGCACTTGAGGGAGCAGGAGAGCAGCGAGAGGATTACTGGAAAAACCGCATTCAACCCTTTTGGCTGCAAATTTGGCCGAAATCTCGCGACTTGGCGTCAAATGGTATTTCTGAGTCGCTTGCTCGCTTGAGTATCGCTGGGCGTGGAGAATTTCCTTCAGTCCTGTCAGCGGTATTGGACTGGCTTCAGCCAATCGAGCATCCGCACTACATTGTCCATTTGCTACATCAATCCGGCTTAGCGGAAAGGTTTCCAGAGGAAGCACTTCGCCTCCTGAATGCGGTCCTCAATGATCAACCATGGGCTCCGAGGGAATTGAGGCAATGCCTCCAGGCGATTTCTCAGGCATCGCCCGCATTACTGCAGGACCCCCGGTATTTGCGATTGACTGACTATTCACGCCGTTACGGCATATAATCAGGAAGGTGTGAACGCGAAATCAACAGGAGGCCCATATGGAAGAGGCGGTGACATACGATTCGGCACTTCACCACTGGACTGCAGGTTCGAATTTAATGTGGAAGAGACCAAGAAGCTGCGATAGATGCGCCAAGGAAAAAATGTTCGGGTGTATCGCTTTCTACTGTTCCAGCCGGTAGACTACCACCTCACTTTGCCCCCATCAACGTCTCGGATGATCTTAGATGCCACGCCAAAACTCTACCGGAGACTCATCCCTGTCACGCATTAACCTGTTTGAAATAATTAATTCAAGTCTCTCTTGATCTTTGGATTGACCATGTTTAGGTTGATCACGTTTGTGTTTAGAACCACTAAATTTCGAAGATGATCGGTACAGTTGTAGCTGCTGGAGCTTCTGGGTCAGAGACGGTGCCCACTTGATGAGAGTTTTTTAAAAAATGTACCGCCGACAGATATTGAATGAGGAGCACGTGCCCTACGATGACTGCTTGCGCTATTTGATTTTTAAGAAATCTTTACTTAATTCCCCCAATATGGCTTTTATCGAACGGAGGGTGTCGCGATGATGACTGACAAACAGAAGCGGCTGCTACTTGAAAAGCTGACCTCGGTACTTGAACTGCCGGACTCTGCATATGAGAGGGCAACAGACCGTTATGGTGATATTGGAGAGTGGCTAGGGCGGGAAGGATCGGAATGCGAGGCCTACGATCCCCACATTTTCCCTCAGGGTTCCTTCCGCTTGGGGACGGCTATCCGTCCGCTTGTTGAAGGTGACGCCTACGACCTTGATCTCGGATGTGAGCTGCGCCACGGCGTCACAAAACTTTCCCATACTCAAGAGTCGCTCAAGGCAATCATTGGCAGGGAAATCGATCTCTACCGGAAAGCCAGAGGAATTGCAGCACCTCTTGAAGAGAAACACCGGTGTTGGCGCCTGGAGTATCAGGATCACCTGGATTTCCATATGGATATCGTTCCATGTATACCCGCCGATGATGCGAGGAGGGGTATGCTCTTTGAGTCGCTCAGGAAATCCTGGCATGATGATATTCTCGCAGAGTCAGTCGCGCATCTCACAGTATCAATTACGGATGATCGTCACCCGCGCTACCGGAATATTTGTGAAGACTGGAACATTAGCAATCCGGAAGGGTATGCCAAATGGTTTGAGTCACGAATGAACGAGTCCTTCCGTACCGTTCTGGAGAAAGCGCAGGTCGATGAAATCCCGGTATATAAAAGGAAAACTCCGCTCCAGCGCTGCGTCCAACTCCTTAAACGGCATCGTGACCTGATGTTCCAGGACGACCCCGATGTCAAGCCTATCTCTATTATCATTACAACTTTGGCAGCAAGAGCATATAGCGGAGAAACCGACCTTCAGGCAGCCTTGTCCGGAATCTTGTGCGGTATGGAGAAATTCGTAGGCACAACAACTCCCAGAGTACCTAACCCTGTCAACCCTGATGAAGACTTTACGGATCGGTGGTCAAGGCCGGAGTGTAGCCATCTTCGTCTTGAGCAGAACTTCTGGGCTTGGCTGCAGCAGGTACGGAGTGACTTCGGCAACTTAACTAAAGCCGAGGATCCGGCTTTCATTGTAGAGCAGGCCAATCAAAAATTCGGTGCCACAATGGAAGTCGGAGACCTTAGAAAAAGTCTCGGGCTGGCCCAAGGCATATCCGTCATCGTGCCCAAATCACACTCGATAGAAGCAACGCCACCAAAACCTTGGGAACAGGAACTCGAGTGAGACCGGCTGATCGACAAGGGGTTCAGAGGTTTCTTGATGATTATCCTGGCATGACGTTAAGGCCATGCCGGGATAAAGGAGTCATACTTCGCGGAACCTTTACATTTTGCGGAACGCCTCCCGCAGCGACCCAAATATGTGATGCCTACGAACTAGAACTTGAGGTACCTTCTTCTTTTCCAAAGGAGATACCGACGGTGAAGGAAACAGGAGGAAGAATCCCGAGGGATGGCACCTTCCACATCAATCCTGATGACACTTTATGCCTCGGATCACCTCTCAGTATCCTCATACGGGTCGCACAAGAACCGACACTGACAGGTTTTGCCTCAAAGTGTATAGTCCCTTTCCTTTATGCCGTTTCGAAGAGGCTGGCAGATGGCGGTGGGTTCGCGTTCAGTGAACTCCGACACGGCAAAAGAGGCATCCTTGATGACTACGTTGAGGTTTTAGACCTCAGCGGTCCGGATGATGTAGTTGCAGCTCTTAAGCTGTTGGCCATGAGGCGACGTGTTGCAAATAAACAGCCATGCCCCTGTAACTGTGGAAAACGGCTGGGCAGATGTCGCTATCACTTCAAACTGAATAGGTTCCGGGGAATGGCTCCAAGATCTTGGTTTGCTTTCGAAGAGAACTCTCTCACCAGTCGGTGACCACGCCCAAGGACGCTCATCTTCATTTGACTGCGACGCTATTGAAGGCCCGACCTTTGGTCTATTCCCTTGGCGCAAAAGAACAGACCGCAAATTTACGCCTTGACATTCCCTATATATTGTGAGTGAATACGGACCGGTACACAATATATTGATACTGACGTGTTTGTGTGGTTCAAGCAGGAGGGATAATGGCTGCAGTTCCCGAGGTAAAAAAGAGGGAGCAGGTCGCTGGTGTTCTTGAGGCAGTTTGCCGTGGATTGGAGTTGACCGAGACACAGTACCAACTCGCGAAAGACCGGTACGAAACCATCGGAGTCTGGCTTGCTGAGGCGGAAAATATCTTCCTCAGAAGCTGCAAAATCTACCCGCAAGGCTCGATGAGCCTTGGGACGTCTGTTCGTCCGATTGGACGAAGCGAATACGATGTCGACTTGATTTGTCACGTCCCCCATCTCTCACTCAATTCCTCTCCCGATTACCTAAAACGGCTCGTGGGCGACAGGCTCACAGAAAATGGCCGCTATTCTATTGAAGAAAAAGGGCGGTGCTGGCGCATCAACTATGCAAACGAATTTCACCTCGACATCACTCCTTCCATCCGGAATCCAAACTGCACTAATGGCGGCGAGTGCGTACCTGACAAGACGCTCCTTGAGTGGAAGCCCTCAAATCCAAAGGGATACCAAGCTTGGTTCGAGGAGAGAGCCGAGCTGCAACCCGAGTTTGTCGCTCAGAAGGCAATGCTTTTCGAGAATGCCGAAATGCGAGCCGCTGTTGAACCCTTCCCTTTCAATGAACCTATAAAAGGATATCTGAAAAGGTGTATACAACTGTGCAAGCATCACCGCGACAAGCATTTTATTGCAGATCCAACGATTGCACCTATCTCTGTAATCATTACAACTCTTGCGGCAAAGAGTTATCAGTACATCGTGGCTCATAAGGTCTACGAAAACGATTTGGACGTCCTGCTTGATGTAATAAGGTATATGCCTTTCTTCATCGAACAACAAAAGTCATTTGGCAAAAAGCACTATTACATATGGAATGAGACAACCGCTGGTGAGAATTTTGCAGAGAAATGGAACGAAAACGAAGCGCTTGCAAATGCTTTTTATGAGTGGCAAGCAACCGCTTTGAAACAGCTGGAGCTGCTCCCCTTTGAAGACGGGATGGACTCGTTACAGAAAGCTTTAAATTTGTCTTTTTCCGAGTCGATAGTTGCCAGTGCATGTTCGAAGTTTACCTCGTCCATCTCAAAAGCCAGGGATGTTGGGGTGTTATCGGTTATGCCTGGAGTCGGACTGACAGCTTCCTCTAGTGGAATCAAGGTCCCGAAAAACACTTTCTTTGGTGAGTGATGCGATGATTAAACCTCGGAGTTTCACTCCCGTTGAACAGTTTCACTTCCTTCGATCTTCGCCTATCGCAACAGGCATCGGAAGAGTTTACATGGGGAAGTTATCCTGGAACTGCAAAATCAGACCTACAGTCCTTAGCAGGGAGTATCAGGTGCTCGTCACCTACCGCCTAAAAGAGAGCCCGAAAATTATTGTTTCAAGACCTAACCTGCTAGAACTTGCCGAGGGGCGTAAACTCCCACATGTTTACAATCAAAATCCACCGCATCTCTGCCTTTACGTTCCCAAATACCAAGAATGGACTCCGGATAAAAAGATTTCGAACACGATCATTCCCTGGACCTACTCATGGTTGTCATACTTCGAGGACTGGCTAGTCACGAATATCTGGAAGGGTGGCGGCTTACACATATGAATCAACCAGTCTTGAGTTTACTCAAAGCGAGTGAGGCCCTGAATGGCAAACTATAAAGAAGACACCGAAACGAATCCGACGCTCTTTACCTTGATAAGAAAAACGGATGCTACTGGAGTTAGTGGTACAGGGAGGGTTCTCGACGGCGTAATCTTTCACACCGGTCAGGTTGTCACTTGCTGGCGTACAGACATTAATGGAACTGATGGATTTACTTCAATCAGCGTATACCCTTCATATCAGGCATTTTTACACGTGCATGTGTTAGCTCATCCTGAGGGGACAAATGAAGTGGTTTTTTTATCGGGAGAGGCCTTGCCTGGTATAAACGGATGACGGCAACTATCCCCACCCCGAACGTGATGAGATTTCAAAGAGAGGGCTTGCAATGGCAGAGGATGTGACTCGTTATATTTCGACCGATGTCGAGAGAGAACTGTGGGCAAGGGCTGCCGGCAGATGTGAGTTCGATGGCTGCAATAAACTCCTATATAAATCGCCAGTAACGCAAGAAAAGGTAAACATAGCCGAAAAAGCCCATATCTATTCATTCTCCGAAGACGGACCTCGCGGCTGGGGACCATTCAAATTAAACAAGAAAAAACTCAATGAAATCGGAAATCTGATGTTAATGTGCCACGATTGTCACAAGCTGATCGACCAGGACAAAGATGGCATAAGATACTCAGCAGATCTGTTACGCCAATGGAAACGTGAGCACGAACACAGGATTGCCATAGTAACCGGTATCGCGACGAATAAGAAGTCGCATGTAATCATGTACGGGGCGAATATAGGGAGTGAAAGGTCTCCTTTGAACTTCGTAGATGCAGTGGAAGCAATGTTTCCTGCACGGTATCCTGTTGAAGAAAAGCCAGTTGATCTATCCATGTCCTGCGAACATGAAGACAAAGATGCAGAATATTGGACCACTGAGAAAAATCATCTCACCAAGGTTTTTGAGAAGCACGTTCAACAGCGGATCATGGAGAATGACCCGGCACATTTCTCCCTGTTCTCACTAGCTCCTCAACCTCTACTCATCCAGCTAGGTGCTTTATTTACAGACAAAATTGCAGTTGACGTATATCAACCCATCCGCGAGCCAAGAACGTGGAAATGGCAAACCTATCCAGATAGCTTCTCGTTTCTTGTAAACGAGCCTTCTGAGACGACAGGCGTACCAGTTCTATTAATGTCCCTGAGCGATCGTATTGCTCATGAGCGTGCGAGTTCGATTGTGGGTCCGGAAGCGAGCATATGGGAGATTACCGTTCCATCAGACTTCTTGCACAATGATTTTGTCCGGTCCTCTGCGCAATTGTCGCAATTTCGGCAAACCATTAGGAAGGTTATGGTTGCGATAAAGGGAAAACATGGACAATCTACACCGGTCCACATTTTCCCAGCGATGCCAGTCTCATGTGCAGTCGAGATGGGACGAGCACGAATGCCTAAGGCCGATATGCCATGGGTCATTTACGACCAAAATCACAAAGCTAACAAATTCATTCAAGCACTGGAAATTTCTTAGCCCCCCCCGACAGGGTGGGGGGGGGGGAGCGACGCCGGGGCTGGAACCTTAGAACGGTTATTATCTCTCGCCGCTATCAGAACTTGTAGGGACTAGTCCAATCAGATACAGTGTGGCTACATCTCGGGTTTACCACCGAAATATTCCTTATAGTTCTTATCAAGCAAGTCCGTTTCTAGGACATAGGTTTTAATGACCACGTCCTTGTTTTTAAACTTCGTACTATTAAAACGTTCAGCAGTTGAATTAGCAGTCAACCTATGGAAAAGGTTATCATCAATGAAATCATTAAGAACTGATGCTGTCATTGTCCCAGGCTTTCTAACATGGCAGGTTTCCCCTTGAAAGACCATGTCGCCATTCGCAATGAAATTTAAAAGTTCACGCACATGCAATATGGTATAACCGTGGTGCCTAAGGCCATAGAACGTCCTGTTACCAAAGACAATACATCCTTTATATGTATAGCAATCTTCGTTTTCCCACCCAATCTTATTAAATATTAGATCAACAAATTCCTTCTCAACTGCTAACCGCATGAACCTGTCGAGCTGTTCTGCTCCTTTCACTATATAGTCGTAACTGGTTCTTAATTCTGGAATATTACCTGGCAACATAGAGTTTTTACACTCGAATACGAAAATTGAATTCCCAGATCTGGCTAATACATCTATGTCACCTTCTTCCCCATGGTACTTGTACTTAATTTGAGTCGAAACTATAAATCCACAGTCTTTCAGCTCTTCTTCTAGCATTTTTGATAACGGATCATATTTGCCATCATGGAAGATTCGCTTTTGTTCTGAACAAAGAGCATTTCTAACGATATTGGAAGCATCCAGCACGTTCGCAAGGACAAAAAACCGGTCTTCAACTGGAATAAGCGGAGTATACTGCAGATCAAGTATCTCGTCTTCTTCAGCCGACCAACTCATTGTATCTATCCAGCTTTGAGCTTTGTTGTCACTACTAAGGCAGATCCTTAAGATACTGAGCACGTCTTCTTTCTTCATGATTGGAAGCAACGATCTTAATACAAGAAGCCTGTCCTCATCGACCCTTGATTTCAGGAACTCAGAAAAAGCAGTCGTCATGAAAGAAAAAATTCGTTTGACCTTTATCAAATCATAGAGAGATAAGTCTCCCTTCACATAAAAGGTTTTAAGATCTTCAAGAGTAACATAAAGCTCGTTGTTCAATTCAGCAAGCAACTGGAGTTCTTCTTGGAAAAAACCCTCCATATCGGCAACAGTCTTTAATGCTTCAGGGGGAAACAAAGAGACCAGTCTTTCATGTGGCTCAGTTTTGACAATAAACATTTTACCTTTATATTTCTCATAAACCTGTTTAGCAAACTGAACCAAGGACTCAGACTTAACAGCAAAAGCCATGCTTTTTACTTGTGTATTGTATCGTTGAATTTCCGTACGGATAAACCCCAGCTGAATCGACTTGGCAAGATCTTCAGTCTTATCGACAAACAAAAACAGATCATCTTGTTTCAGCACTGAATAATTGAAGTAATCTACAAGGATCTCACTCCTCATATAAAATTTTATCTTACAAGCAAGTACAATTACTGTATTCAATTTATCTGAGGCAATAAGCTCTTCGTCTATATTCCCCAGGTTTACTGCGCTAATTCCTTGTTTTTCTTTTAAAAGAAACACCATGAAAGAAATAGCTTCACTTAACTCTTCCTTTGTTAACTCAGGAGTGTTTGGAGTAGGATGATAGTCAAACATAAATATGGCATCTAAATAACAAAGGAGGGTCTTCAAAAGATTTGGCTCTGCTGATCTCAGAAAATTGTTCAGCTCAATATACATTCCTGAAACCTGAATTGACAACCTGTACATATTGATAAGGCTGCCAAGATATTCCTGAACGGCATGGCCCAATTTTAAATCCTCTGCATGTCCCAAAATAAATTCAACACCTTTAAGCAGAACGCTTTTTTCAAAATCATACTTTGATTTTCTGAATATCCCCCTTTTACGAATCAGTGCAAGTGTCTTATCTTCATCAAAGTACACCCCAAGCACAACCCAATTAACAAATGAGGCCTTATCTTTTGCCACAATGGATGCTTTTATTTTCTCAATAATAATCTCCATCAGTTTAGAACTGACAGGCGAAAATCTATCTTTTTTCTCCTTGATTATTTCATCAATCCAACAGCCATTTTCTATCGCATCAGCGTATTCAATAATGTTCATTCATGCTCCAAGAAGTGCTTTAATTCTTATTTTATGACAGCAATCACTCACTTTAGATCCTCCTTAAAAGGAAGTGTTTCGGATCTCAGGGATTCCAGGTCGAGCACCTGAATAGACACGAGACATCACAATTTCGGCGCACTCCGCCTTCTTAGCCCATTCTGAAATCATCCTTCCACCAGCAGATTTATGCAGGGCTTCGTTTACTTCGTTTGCCCATTCTTTCAATTGATCTCTCAGTGGAGATGATAGTTCCTGTGCCTGCCAGATTTTATCAAGGTCCAGCCTCCCACCTATCAGTTTAGCCATAACTGCCACCAGGTATGCGGCTATGTTTGCCTGAAAGGCCGGGAACATCGGCCGAACCAGTTTATGGGCCGTTTTGAAGATTATCGCCTTCGAAATTATACCTTTGTAAAACCCGACGTCCGGAGGCAAAGAATCGGGTTCCCGGTCCTCAACTGACTCCATAAACCTCTCAAAGTTCTTTTGTGATCCCAGGCTCACCAGGTCGGGTTTCTGGTCCCAAGCATTCAGGTACTTGGCAAGATCCGTCTTTGTTATTTTCCTCGCTGTCGGTATCGCCTCCTTGAGCTGCCGGAGGCGTGCTGGCGTGTTACCTTCCCTCGCCAGCAGCACGTTATAGCTGCCAGCAGCCCTTTCGTAGAACCACCGCCCCACGCCATCGGGGCAGTACACAGTGTTGGAAAGTTTCTCGATCTGCACATGGAAAGGTTTGTTCGCCGACAGATCAGCTTGGCGGACGGCATTCTGGCTGTTGGCAAACCTGGAAATGGAGGATACTAGAACCTCTTCCGCTTCCATGTCAGTGGTGTGAAGGATGAGGACCTTCGCTGGTACTCTGACCCGCCGCAAGTCCACCTCTGGAGTCTTTTTCTTCGTGAAGTAGATGGATGCGGTCGTTTGGCCGCCATTTACAACCTGCATCCCTTTCATCCAGGTTATTGCTGGTGCCCCTGTCTCTGTTGTCCCAAGACGGACTTCGTCAGCGATGACAACGATCCCGTTGTTGTAGGCCATGAACCTTTCGGGCGCATCCTTGAGCGTATCTCGCAACCCTTTGTTGACCTTCCCACTTGTGCTAAGGAATGACCTAACATTCGCCTCTAGAAGGCGCGGCCCGTATTTCTCGTACACGAACCTTAGGGCTTCTCCTGGAAACACAGTCAGGGCGCAATCATAATCCTCCTCGATGCGTGGCACATACACGCAGGGCAGACCACTGCCACAGATCTCCTTGAAATCCATCACGATTTCGTCGCGAGGTTTCCCCTCAGCCCAGTGACGGTGCAATCTTTCGATATCCATCACCTCAAGCTTTATCGTTTTCTCCTTCACTTCCATGGGCTTGAAAAACTTCGACTTCGCCTGGCGGTCCGTGAGGACGTAGATCCTGATCTGGTCGAGGTTTGGGTATGAATCCTGGATGGTTATGGCAAGTGCATACTCATCGCTGGACTGGTCAAAGTTGCGTGCCAGCGTTCCGTTCGCGCACCCTGTTATGAACCGGGAGCACTGTGTGGCTGCAGTTCTGGTTTCGGTGTCGGTGACGGAAGTTATGTCATCGACTCCAGAGTAAAGGCTGACAAAGAGATCAATCTGGTCGGCATCCTCCGAGATGGCGTACCCGCTCAACCTCAGGTTGGCTGTTCCGATTTTTGCCGCGACATGGCATATGACTGGTTCAAACGTCATCCCGATCTCGGACATGTGCTGCATCACAATCTCAGCAAACACCAACTCAGGATATGGATAAGCCGACCCTGGCGTCCCCATTCGTTCTCCCACCTCGGCCCTGACTTCGGCCTGTGTCTGCATGAGGAATTCCTGCAAATCCATCACAACGCTCCTATTGAATTCAGTACGGAAGACAGCGGTATGTCCGCAACCCCCATGAGATCAAGGTCAATTTCATATCGTGCACTACGAATAGCGGTCGGAACAGAGGCATGCGTCAGCTTGGGAAAATCGTCATCAACAGGGTGAATCTTTGTCTGGACGTGTGCGAATGCCCGCGGGTACCGATCAGCCAAGGCCGGAAAAAAACCGGCGTGAAGCAGCCTTGTCTCAAACGCTGCAAGTGCGGCAGGATCGGATTGTAGCAGATCACGCACCTCCTCAGCACGTTGCGCGAGATTCTTTCCCCCAGAGTCGAGTGTCAACCGGACTCCAGCCAGAAACAGCCCGTTCAGCATTGCGGCATCGAGCTGTTCCAGGGATGATATCTTTGCCGGAAAAGTTCCTGCCAAGGTCGTGGCTTTCACCTCTATAGCCCCGCCTCTGAACTGAAAATCCTGGATCCCGTCAAGCGGCCCACACCAGCCCAGCACGGCCATGTGGCCGTTCACGCCAGAGGCAATAATGGAGCGCAGAATTACAAGTTCTCCGTGAAGCCCGATCTCAGCTTCAGTGCCAAGCATTCCTTCCCGGTCACGTTCCATGAAGCTTTGCCATGCCCGGACCCTGCCCAGGAATACCGTCAGAAGCCTCTCCTCATCGTAAGAATCAGAGGCCACCATGGTTGCTACCACGTCCTCCGCCATCATGGCAAAGAAATCAAGACTCCCTGCAGGCTGACGCAAAAGACCAAACCAGATTAAGTCATCGGAAGCGGGACCATGATCGAGAACCCGTACAATGAATCCGTTACCTGAGGGAAGGCTTGCAGAGGCTGGGATGACCACGCTTTTGAGGCCAACCAGCACGGCTTCCTCATTCCCGGGGAAATGCCGCCCTGCAAGTATTCGGCAGCGTCCTTTTCCTGCAACCGCGATGCTCCGCCACCCTTCGACTTCGGCATCGCCAGCCAAGGCTCTCCATGCAGCCACTAGGCCCTCAGTCTGCTGGGCCATATTCCTGCTCCCAAAGCACGTTGTTCACCTTGTACTCGACCTTCCTCCCAGATTTTGTTCCAGGAAAGCTTATGCCGAAAGCAACAATCGGTGGAGTCTCTTCCGGAAAATCTGCTTCAGCAAGCATGGGATCGAGAAGGTAGAGCAGAAGCAAACCTCTCTCCGGATGAGGCTCGATCCCTTCTCCACCTAAGCCGCGGATTTTTCTGATAGCGGGACCGCTAGGCAACTTTGGTTCATCCATCTGAAGCCTTCCGGGATCTCCCCGCCAGACCTTCCGCGTCTCGTCCAGAGCAGCGATCCAGCTTGGCTCATCAAGATCGATACCCTCATCACGAGGGGAGAGAAGGCGGCCGATCGAGTACCGGTCCGTGTGGTTGCAGTTCTGCTTCCTTTGAAGCATGCTCACGCTGAGGCCATCTACGATTTCTATCTCCTTTCCGGCCCCTCCACCAATCAGCGCGACCGTCCACTGCGTCAGTTCACCCACGGTCACCATGGATTCTATGAACTGGCCGAGGAGTGGTCCGTTCACCTTGTATGCTGCAGCATGCGTTTGATAGGAGCCAAGGAAATCCACAACATCGGGAGCGGGCACAGAGGTCCAGAGGCATCCAGACCAGTTATGAACGGTGCCGTTTCTCGGACGGACGATAGGCGAATTCTGAGCCGGTGCCCCTAGAGAGGAAACAAACCGCTGGCATAGCTGGAAATTCCATTGCAGCCTTTCCTGGTCTCGATGAAGGGCTACTGTTTCGAGAAGTGTTCCGCTGAAGGACAGCAGGAGATTCTTTGCACTTCTCATTTTCACCCTGCTTGTGACCATGAGGACCGGATGCGACTGGACTTTGAGCCCGTACTCCTTGGGTGTGGCGTTGGTCTCGGCCATGATGTCGAATTCTTCGCGAAGTTCTTCCCCGGCGTCCGCTATGTGTCCGAACCATTCAAGGAGGTCCTCCGTAGTGTAAAGGCGGCACAGATCCAGGTAGCCAGGCCGGTATCCGAACCAGCGCCCCATCTGCATCAAGGTATCGTACATTCGGGAGGCACGCAGGAAGTAGCTGATGCTGAGCCCCTCGAGAGTGAGCCCCCGGGCGAGCTTGTCACCGCCGATCGCTATGACGTTCAGACCGGTCCCTTCATGTTCCGCATAGTCCAGCGCATCTTTAGCTGTCCCGTTGATCATCCTGACCTGTAAGTCGCTGACAACGTCGGGAAGCGCATCCAGAACAGCCTGCCAGGATGGAAGTTCTGGAACACCAACGTCAGGAGCGCCCTCCATGATTGCACGGCTGGTCGGAACAAAATCGGATTCCCACAGTCCCTGGAGGCGCAGCAGTATCTCTTCTGCATCAATTCTGCGGGTAAGCCGCTGGCGAAGGTGTCTTACATGGTGATCAATCTGGCTCGTCACCGCACGCTGGACTGCGTTGAAGCGCGTCACATGCACAAGCATTGAGGAATGCTGGTTCTGCTGTCCCCGCAGACGACGGACGGCTACTGTGAGCAAAAAGGAGTCAATGGCTTCCATAAGGGATGGAGGCAAACTGTCCTGACCGCCGAATAGAGGGTAATGCCCGTTCTTGTGGCCCTGTGGCATCCATCCGCGCCTGCCGTCTCCTTCGGAATAATCGGTAACCACTCTGGAAAGCGGAAGCCCGCCCTCGCGTTGCCCTCCGCTCCTCAGGCCAAAGATCCGCGCAGGCCCCACATAATTCGAAGGCGCGGCCAGATTGATGATAAATCCCGACGGGAAGAGGTCCGGGCCCTCTTCCTTGGTCGCCCCCCTTTCGTGGATGAAAATGTTCGCAAAAGGAGTTGCCGTATACCCGACATACGCTGATCGCGAAAACGTATGGAGGATACGACGGATGAGCCTGTTTATAGCGGTTGGCTGGTGGTCTTCATCCGGAGTGCCGTCAGCATTGAAGACCTGTTCACCGGTGTCAACCGAGGCGTGGTCTGCCTCGTCATCCACGATGAGCAGTGGGAGATGCGTAACGATCTTTCTGCCGGTTTCAGGGTCCGTTGCATTGGCAACATGCTTTTTTATCCACCGGAGCAGCCGGTCCAGAACCGTCTTGTTCTTCTTCACCACGAAAAGCCATGGACGCTCTTCCGGTGAGATCCCCATATTCTGAACTATTCTAGTATTGAAATCCCCACTCTCCGACCTGTTCGTGACGTAGTTCGGCCGAATTGACGGGTCACCGTCAATTTCGCCAACCCCAAGAACGGTCAGGTCTTCCCGGTTCGGTTTCGTCTCGTACCCGAGAAAGCCCTCGTCCAGCCGCATCTGGGTCTGTGATCTCAGGTTGTTGTGAAGTCCCGCGAGAACGATAATGATCTTATACCCGGCGTCGGCCGCCTTGCAGATCAAACCGGTATAGTTGCCGGTCTTACCGGACTGCACATGTCCAACAACCAGCCCCCGTCTGTCCCACTGTCCTTCCCGAAGCGGGTCCTCAAAGAGTTCAAGCACGCGGTCCGTCGAGCGGTCAAGCGCCTCCACCGCAGCGTAAGACAGTTTCCTCTCAAGCCATTCCCGGTATCTCTGCCAATACCTCCACTCCTGCTTCCTGGACGATGAAAGCCACGGCACATGGCCTACGTCACTTTTCAGGGTGCTGTCCTGGCCTATCCACAGACTGAAACGGCGAATCAGCTCATCCGTCACCGATTCTCTGTCGAGGTCCTGGCCCCATTTCGGGTTCATGGCGATGACAACGTCAATTTTCTCCCCGATCAGCGCAGGGGTAATGGAGCTTCGATCCGGCTCATCAAGGAGAAGTTCCTGTACAAATTTTACAACCTTCTCGCCGTATCCCTTTGAACTTGAGTCCATAGAATTCCTTTAGCTGTTTTGCTCTTGGAGTGTCATTACCAGGTCTGGGTAATTATGGAACGGTTCTGTGCGGGCAAGTTGCTCTTTGGCCATCCTTGGGGACATTCCCTTTTTCTCAACCATGTTCCTGAACATTACCTCCATCACTGAGAGAATCTCCGCTGGAGCCTCACCAGAAAACCCGGTCCGCGGGACATCCTTCCCTTCCGTCGTATCGAGCCAGATCCGCTGGACAGGCACGGTCTCCTCGATGACCCTCAGCATGGCCTGAATATGAGTACGTAGAGGCCCGGCGTCGTCCAGTAGAGCTTTAACGACTGGATGAGTGAGATCGATGCGGTAGCGCATTCCGGCGCTGGTGTGTTCGGCCCGCCACGCCTGTGAGATGGCAGTTTGTCCGGGGACAGCGATAACTTGGCCCCTGTGTGCGAAAACCCTTCTGGCTCTGCTGCGAGTATCCTCGGCTAGCCTGGTGAGCCGACCTCGCAGACAAACGGGCGGTTTGGCAGTCGACTTCCTGATGTCAAGCTTCCAGTCAGCATCGGCGGAATTGGGGATGTCGAGTCTGATACGTGCAAGGCGATGAGCTTCCTCTTTGGTCCATCCCCGACCATACCCCAAGCCAAGCCAGCTGCCATGTACCAGAAGCCTCTGGTTTCGGTAAACATAAAACCCCTGCTGGGCTGGCCATCCTGCGGGGCCGCTCGCCCTTTCGTACTCCCGTGGGTCAAGGCGGTCTCGGTGCGGAAGCACATGGCACTGCACCTCAACGGTACCGCCATCGGTTTCGAAACGTTCAATGGGAGACGACCAGGTTGCAGGGTGTGAGGCAAGGAACGGGTCCCAAGGAGCAACAAGCCGACCGTTCACCAGGATGCGGAGCCTTGGGCGGGCCCCTTCAAGAAATCGGTGAAATACCATGGCCAGATGCTGTTCGACCTGGTCAATTAGATCGAGATAGTCCTGCTCGGTAAACCCACCGGTAACGATTCGATCGAGGTGCTCCCATAGGACGATGGTGCCGTGAACCTTATCCTTGAGAGGCTCGAGAAGGGCATCGGAACCATTCGCCGGCCCTTCAAGAAGGAACCATCCGTCTTCATCGGTCGTCTCAAGGATGTCCAGGTCCCACCTGAGACAGAAAGTACAGTCCGCCTTTCTGCTGGCCACAGTTAACCTTCTGCACTGGGAAAATGATGCCGTCTTCAGCCCGAGACCGAATCGTCCAAGATCGTTTGGCTCCCGTGCATCCAGAGGACTTCGATGACCAAGCCGCATTGCCGCATCAAGCTCAGCCTCCGTCATGCCTTGGCCGTCGTCCAGGATGGTGATGACGCTCCGCTGGCCGTCCCAACGAAAATCGACGGCGATTTCACCCGCCTGTGCGGCTATGCTGTTATCAATAATGTCCGCGAGGGCAGTTGCCGTGGTGTATCCAAGCCCTCGAAGAGCTTCCAGCATCGAGCTCGCCTTTGGCGGAGCATGGCGGGAACCGGGAAGATGATCACTCATAGAAATCCCGGAGCATCTTCGACCGTGAGGGATGACGAAGGAGGGAAAGCCCTTTGGCTTCGATCTGCCTTATGCGTTCTCTGGTCACACCGGTGTTTCCGGCGATCTCCTCAAGGGTATGATCGTGATCATTGGGGATGCCCATGCGCAGTTCCAGGACCTCTTTTATACGGGGAGGAAGGGTTGCCAGCACTTTAATGACCCTTTGCTTGAGCTCCCTGTTTATAGCCTCGCCGCAGGGGCTTATCCTGGTCTGGTCCGGAATGGTCTCATACAAGGTCAATTCTTCGCCAAGTGGTTCATCAAGCGATTCAGGCTCTTGGTCGAGATCCAGGACCTTCAGAACGTCACTCACCGGTAGCCCCGCAGAAACTGCGATCTCTTCAGGCGAAGGTTCCTCTTCCTTTTGCTGTGACAGGACATTCCTGGCAGCAACAACCCTGGATACCTTTTCCACGAAATGAACGGGAAGCCGCATGGTCCGAGCCTTGTCGGCGAGTCCCCGGTTAATCGCCTGCCTGATCCACCATGTCGCATAAGTGGAGAACTTGTTTCCCAGAGTGTAATCAAAGGATTCCACTGCCCTCATAAGACCGAGGTTTCCTTCCTGGACCAGATCCAGCAGGGGAAGCCCACGGTTCTGGTATTTCTTGGCGACCGAGACGACAAGACGAAGGTTCGCATTTATCATTTCCCGTTTCGCCGAGGTTATCTTCTGCTCCCCTGCCGCAATCTGCCTTGTCATCCTTAGCAGATCATGGAGGCTCATTCCGGCCTTTTCCTGGAGGGAGATAAGATTCAATTGCTCAGCTATGATGGTGTCGGACTCTCTCGCGATCTGCCTTTCCCAGCCGCCTTGGTCACAACATGCCTCGCGATGACACCAGTCAATGTCAGTCTCATGCCCGGAGAATCTTTTGTAGAATTCGGCAACAGGTGTCGTGACGTCTCCACCACAACAGATTTTTTCGACAGCATTCACCGATGTCGCATACGCTGTTTCCATCTCGCGCAGGGGCAAACACGCCGCAGCAAGAGCTTGTGATGTCCATGGAATATGGTGAAGACCATTACCGATATCTTCCGCGGCCTGCTGCCACCGTCCCTGATCCATTTCTTTTATCGAAAGAGCTAATTCCGGCAGAAGCGTTCTGACAGTTTCCAGAATTTCCTTTAAATCTGTCGGGATACCGGTTGTGTTCGCTATATCCTCTTCCTCATCACTGAACTCTGTCCCGTCGGGATTATTTTCGGCAAAGACCTCCGCATCGGACGCTTCGGGACGCTCCTTGAGGATGTGAGACAGAGGCAACTCCTGCATAGCAGCCTTTTCTGTCATCCCAAGGAGGGTCCTAATCGCTAATGGGCAGACAGAAATTGCGTCCAGTATTTCCTGCCGTCCAGCCTCCATCTTCATTCCAAGGGCTATCTCGTCTTCCTTCGAGAGAAGAGAAAACCTGGCCATCTCACGGTAGTACGTCGGTAACAGATCACTACTGTCGTCCAGATGGGCGAGAAACCGAACTGCTTCAATGGCGAGCTGCTCCTCATCACAAACGGCGAACATCTCAGATTCACCAAGTGCTTCAGTCTCGTCGGATGCGGGAGGTTCGAGGAGACAGTCAGGCTCATCAACGCAGATCCCGAGATCACCGAGTACCGTCTGCAAACGCCTCAAACAGTCACGATCAAGTTCATCGCCTTCGAGGCTCATGTCCTCGATGAGTCCACGATTGAGCCTGCCAGATTTCAGTCCAAGGAGAAAAAGCGACTTTGCCTTCGGAAGGTCGGGAAGCCCCTTCCCCTGTCGCGTGGGAAGAAGGTCGGGAAGAGTGAATTCTAGATCGGCAATATCCTCTGCGCTAGAATCAACAGGGACATGAAGGGAGATCAGCCGATGAAGTTGGCCTGCGCTTTCAAGGCATTTACGGTCATCGGCAGGGGGGGGAGAATCAACGATTTCTTCCCAGTCAGAAAGGTCCAGCTCTTCATCAACCCGGTCAGTTTCATTCTCGTCTGATGGCACAAGTTCCTGTGCAGACTGTTGGCGTCTGCGCATGTAGTCAAGGATGACTTCCTCAGCTGCAGACTTACTGTATCGCCTCGCCAGTGAAAGTGCGCTGACACCTTCTCTGTTCACCACAAACGGGTCCGCTCCAGCTTCCAGTAACAACCGGCAGGTTTCACCATGCCCCTTGGCAGCTGCGAGCATAAGTGCCGACATGCCTCTTTCGTCTGTTGAATTCAAGTCACTGCAACGGCTGACGTGAACCCTCACGGCATTGGTAACACCTGAAACAACAGCCATTTTAAAAAGTGCATTCACTGGAACTTCCACCGTATCAGAGATGTTAGCCCTATTGGGGATGCTCGTTATTCAGCGGTACCTGCGATACTCGAAATTTTTTCTGTAAAATCCTTACCGATTCGTTTTGCAACTGTTTCCAGCACCACGGTAATGTCCTCGTCTTTTTTGCCACGTAACGCACACTCCCAGACGGTTATTACCTTCCACCCAGTTCCAACCAAAAGGGAGATCTTTTTTCGGTCGTTATCCCTGTTTTTCTGGATCTTCGCATCCCAGAATTCCTGGTTGGAGGAAGGCCTCTTGAAGAGGCTGCAATCGTGTCCGTGCCAAAAACATCCATTGACGAAAAGAACCGTCCTGTACCGGGGAAAGACAAGGTCCGGTTTGCCCGGAAGCCGACTGTCATGAAGACGGAATCTCAACCCCCTCGCGAAAAGCCCTCTCCTGATGACCTGTTCGATCTTGGTATTTTTCCCACGTATGCGGGACATTATCCTGCTTCTTTCTTCTTGGGAGACGATGTCTGCCACGGCTAGACACTCTCCAGGAATTCCCTGACTATTCCCGCAATCTGGCAAGCAAGCAGTGGAGGTACCGCGTTTCCAACCTGCACATACTGCTGGGTTCTCGTCCCACAGAAGAAGTAATTATCAGGGAATGTCTGCAACCTCGCGGCTTCCCGCACCGTCAGGCTCCTGACCTGTGTGGGGTCAGGATGGATGAAGTAGTGGCCATCCTTTGACATGTGGCTCGTGATCGTGGTTGACGTCCTTCCGAAGAGCTGGACCCGAAACCGATCATCAAAGTGGCCGGTACCCACGTTCAGGTGGTCCGGCAGAAGGTCCGGTGGATACTCCCTCAGAAGCGGTGACCTGTCATTCATTTCGCCGAAGCAGGAAACATATGCGTAACGGTAAAGGTCCTCGATCATGTGACGCCTCGTCATATGATTGCAGACCCCTGAAAGCCGGGGATCTAAATACCAACTGGTTAAGTCCTCTCGTACAGTAGGTGTGCAGGAAAGGAATTCTCCTCCTCGGCCGTGAGGGGGCATCTCAATGCCAGAAAAGACCTCTCTAAGCCTTTCAGCAACCCTCTCGTCTCCTATACTTCCCAACCATGGGCGGCTGCCACCCTCTCGCACCAAGTCTTTCCAAAGAAGGGCACCATCTTTTACCTTCGAAAGCCCACTCCTGACTCGAGGAAGACCGGCAATCACGTCCTTTACAGCAGAAGGCTCTTCTGACGGGGAAAGGGTGGAAGGTGTCGCTTTTTCGGAGAAGTCCTCCCTAATGCCTAGAAGGATGACCCGATGGCGGGACTGCGGAATGCCGTATCGTTCACATTCGACAATGTAGTCCTTCGGTGCGAGCTTGCCACCTTCAGCCGGCTTCACGAGAGAGAAGATCCGATATCGCGTCCCTGGGGAGGGTTCCTCAAGATCGGCAATTATGCGCTCAAATATGCGTTGACCTTTTACACGTGAAGTGAGAATGCCTTTCACGTTTTCCATTACGAAGACTGCGGGACGGTGACGCGCAACGATGTTCAGGTACTCAGTGTAAAGGACGTTACGGACATCACTTTCAGCCTTCTCTTTTTGCCGCGCATTTCTTGCACGACCAATAATTGAGTAGGCCTGGCAAGGAGGTCCACCAATGAGAACCCATTTGTCATGGCCGGCAACGGCCCGAGATATCCGCCCGTCTATCTGGGAATTTACATCGGGTGATCCCAACTCGGCATGCCATGCATGCTCTTTTGCTGCCTTGGCCTCTGCAGGGAACTTACTGAAAAGCTCTTGGCGACTCCGTTCGCTCCTGTTCCCACGGAGGAAGTCATAATACTCCTGCGGCGCCCCGCCATGCTCGAACTGTCTAAAGAAAGCTCGAAGCTCCAGTGTCTGATGGGCAACCGGATCTTTCTCGATAGAAAGAGCGATACGAAAAAATGGAGATTTTTCGGCTCGGCCAAGGGCTGAAAAGCCCTCACCCAAGCCACCAGGTCCGGCGAAGATATCTACTATGGGTATATGCACTACAGTCAATTCCACCTATAATTCGGCTCACAGTGTTATCTGATAGCACCTTTGGCAAAAAAAACGCCAAGATTTCAGTGGTGACACAGGAGCACCTCTGGAGCTACAAAATACGATACACGTTACTGCCTAAAATAAAAAACCGTAAAATTACGCTACGTTAATACACCTTATCTCCTCCACTGTCAACGAAAACCCTGACTGCTGGGGATAAGGAAACACTTTGATGGTATCGCCGGTTGATGGTATCGCCGGTTGATGGTATCGCCGGTTGATGGTATCGCCGGTTGATGGTATCGCCGGTTGATGGTATCCGGCATTCAATGGCCGACGCGATCTAGATCCCGATGGAGCACTACCAGAAAAAAAGCGAAAAACTCCTTACACTACCCCGGCTGATGGTATCCGGGTTGATGGTATCCGGGTTGATGGTATCCGGGTTGATGGTATCCAGTTGTCACTGGGGGTGGCAACTGAGGAGGCCAGGTTGGTGGTACTCGGTTGGTGGTACTCGGTTGGTGGTACTCGGTTGGTGGTACTCGGTTGGTGGTTCGCGTTGGTGCAGGGTAATGGTAGGCGGGTCTCTGATCCGTGATGGTGGGGGTTGGGTGAAGTTGACTGCGGAGCAGCTTACGGGGGGATCTCCTAAAGGCGGGATGGTACCGTCTCGCTTGGATGGTTCATTCCACGAATTTGTAGTAGGTCATACCCAGCCCCTAGAATAAGTTCGTCAAGGCATTCCTAGAAACCGCAGACAAACAAACACAAGAGCAAAAAAGAGCGAAATAACTACCATGTTTATAGCGGAGTTAGCAAATAGGTCGGAGTTACGAGGTGACCTAACGCGGCTCCATCCACTCAGGATAAACAAGACAACTGCAATAACCCCTGGCAACAGAATGGAAAGGATGAGATAAGGCCGCAAAAATGGGCCGAGCATCAGCATTGGGACTCGGATTTTCATTGATAGCTCATTCCCATCTCAGCGGCGGCACGTACGTCACTGTCGTCAATTTGAAATTTCTCTTGCTTTTTCAAGGAATTCGGCCAAATCCCGATGGTAACGTGGACCAACCGCAAGGTAAAGATCTGAGCGATTCAATTCTAACCTCGCGGTTCCCTTCGCATACAATTTCCAGCCTTCAGCTCCTAATAGATTCAGAAAAAACAAAATCGCATCTAGTGTTGAAGTAGAGGTTATTCTGGCTACTTTGGATCCATCAGGTCCATCAGCTTTGGAAATCACAACAGACAAGACCACGATACACCTCCATCAGGGGACAACCTACGCCATGTCAGGGTGTTGTAATATCGTAAAAAGCGAATTTCACTGAATATTTTTTAAGGCAAAGATTCGGAATGGCCTTCGAAGCTAAAATCACCCGCTTATGAAAATCTCCCGCCACAAGTATGCCTCTGACTGGTGAGCCCTCCTTTTCAGCAACGGATCCCATATATGCCAATATCTGGGCGATCACCTCAGGATTGGCGATCCCCGCTTTCAATTCTATGACGACGGGGGTCTCGCTTACATCTTTTGCGGTTATGTCAGATCGCCCTGCTTCAGTAATTTTCTCCTTTCCGCCATCAATTATCGTCAGACCGGGTTCCAGTTGTGAAATATTTGCCCTTAAAGCCTTCTGAAGATCACTCTCCAGTCCAAATGCAATCTCCTTAGCTTCAGCTATTTGGGGCTCATTGATTTCTCCGCCAATTTGAATAGTGTCGATTACGCCTTCAGCGATAGCCACCCGTTCATCATGGGGTCTTATGAGTATGACCTTGTCCACCTTCTCATGTAAGATCCACCCCTGTTGCGTGAGTCCTCTCCGTAACTCATGGGATGTATTGGTATTGGGGTCAAGCCCGTTCGGTACAAATTCCGGATTATGCCTCAGCCAATCCTTCATCCGATAGGAAGCAACCGTCCCATCCGCCTTTTTGGCAACAACCAGATGCTCTTTTGCCATACTTCACCCCCATTTTGTTAGCCGTTCTTTGATATCTTCAGTGCCGAGCTTGCGTGTGCTTACAAGGGCACGAATATCCTTTTACAAAAAAGAGAGATGGCGTGGGCCGGCGGACCATAACTAACCGAGATCTGACTAGACGTCGCTACTAATATGATACCACATTTTTTAATTTTTTGAATACTATAGTCCGAAGACTATTTTTTTTTTAGAATGTAAGGTGGCGCAGGAGGAAGGGATGTGAAACCAGAGGAAGCGTTTGGCCATATTTTGCGTGACCTGAGAGGGAAAAGAGGCCTTACTCAAGAAAAACTCGCTCTTGATGCCAATCTGGACAGGACATTTATTTCCCAACTGGAAAGGGGACTGAAACAACCATCATTGACAACCATTATCAATATAGCCTCGATATTAAGAATCGAACCTTCGAGTCTAGTGAAACTCGTGGAAGATGAGTTGAAAAAAGTGCAGGTTTAGCTTTTGAAAGCCCCCCTCAACGCTGCCAACACGGCGACCTCTCTCCAAGTATCCACGCTCCTGAGTGCCAGAAGCGATCTTGCCCCCCATCATGCTTTCAACCGGACACCCTTGACTCCCCGAGCAATACCCATACGTCATCACCCCATCATTTGGGCCCGTCCGATCATCTGCTAAGGACCGTCCCGTTTTGATGGTATCTCCCCTCCGGTTTGCTGCGAGCCCATCAAACGCACCACTAAAATCCCTGGACTCCACCGCACCCCTTCGGAAGCCATCGCACCAACAAAAAAATAAGGCCCTGTGATTACAGGGCCTTACATTTTACATCGGACTTCCTTGGACTACTTTCTGGTGCCCGGAGCCGGGGTCGAACCGGCACGTCCTTGCGAACGAGGGATTTTAAGAGCATAACAGTCATACATCTCATATGTAATATCAGATAGTTACACTCAACACCACTGCTGCACATCCACGTCATTAGTCCTAACCTGCGTCAACATCTGCGTCAGCAGTTGTGTCCTTCTCTTCAAGGGACAGGACCGCATGAGCCAACTTAGAGGGGTTGAGATGAGCATACTTCTCGGTTATCTGGATGCTGCTATGGCCCAACCACTCCTTGATGACATAAAGGTCAACCCCAGCATTTACCATCCTACTGGCACAGGTATGCCTGAGTGCATGCAAAACAAACTCGGTATCCTTCTCAAGCCCCATCTCCTTCCGTACCCACTTCCAGCCGCTATCTGCCTGATACTTGTCAATGGTAAAGGGTTTCTCAGGATTACACCCCTTTCTAGTGTCGAGGATGGCCCGTACCCTCGATGTCATGGGTATGCTCCTGGGCCTATCGCCCTTGTTGATCCAGATGGATATGAGGTTGCTGGTAAAGCTGATGTCCTCGTACTTCAGGTTGAGACATTCAGACAATCGCATACCCGTATCGGCCAACACTTCCACAAGGTCGGCAATCTCAGGGTAACGACCCCTCTGCCTATGGGTGGTACTCCGTAACAGCTCTACCACCCTATTCTCCTCCTCTCTGGTGATGACCCGAATCCTCCCCTTGGCCTCCTTCTTGAGCTTAATATGATCCCACGGCTGCTTGTGGTGCTTGAGTACCGTCTTTAATCCCGCGAGGTTTCGGTTGATGGTGGCCGGCTTGTTCCCCTTCCCTTCCATCATAACGACCAGGTGGGCTACAACATCCTCGTCAATTTTGCTGATCGCCAAGTCTCCGATGATGCCCATTACCAGCTCCATGTTACGGTAGGACTTCTCCCCATCCTTGTTGTTCTTCCACCTCTCATCGTAGACCTTCTTAATGGCCTCGGAGAACTTCATACGTGCCCTCTTCTCTCTGGGTGACAGGGCAGCATCCTCCATCAGCTTCTTCTTCTCTACTGCCTCGACCAGCTTAGCCTCCTTCTTGGTAAACTTACCGGTGCTCCTAAACACACGAACACCGTTGACGGTGAAGTTCATATAGAACACACCTTTATCTCCGCGCTTATAGACTGCCATGGTAACACCTCCTTTGGATTGGACACAAAAATAGGAGCTTGATGGCTCCTTGGTGGACGCTTCTTGGATTAGTGGATTTAATGAGTAACGGACTTGGCTAAACGGCTTCCATATTCTCGATCTGACGGGACTTTTTTACTTGGGACAGGTAAGAGGTTGGGTTCAACTAGTGGGATTAGCGAGGGCTTACTTTGGAGGGGTGCTTGATGGCCGGGTTACTTGGTCTGCTTGCAGGTGGTAACTAGGTGATGAAGTGCTCTCTGGTCTGGTGCTGGTAGGCTGGCGATGTTCTGAATCAGCTTGTATCCGTTCCTAATGAGGGAGTTTAGGTCGGTTACCATTTTGAAGATTGTCGGGTAGCTCAGTGCTCTCGGGTCCAATGACGAGTACACGTACTGAAATGCCTTATCTCCACATGGTTCACAAATGACAACCACTGCTGAGTCCGATGCTGCCTTGAATCCAGTAGAGGTCAACGTACCGTGTCTGATTCCGTTGATGGTGTCACCTTCCCTTAGCTGTCGGCCACAATGCTCACACCTCATATATGCCCCCTTTCGGCAAACGAGTAGTAGGTCTCGCCGATGATAATATGGTCGAGTACCTTGATACCGATCATGTCTCCGGCGTCCATCAGTCTGCGTGTAATGGTGAGGTCTTCCGTGGAGGGTGTAGGGTCTCCAGTCGGGTGTTGGTGGATCAACAAAATACATGCTGCCGAAGACAGTAGTGCGGTCTTGAATACCTCCCTGGGATGGACAATGCTCTGGTTGAGGGAGCCGGTACTTACCATGTCGATGCAGATGACACGGTTCTTGCCGTCAAGGTGCAAGCTGAGGAAGTACTCTTTTGTCTCCTGTCTCAAGAAAGAAAACGTCTCGAATACCTGAGATGCTGAGGTGTAACGGGTATGAGGTTTCAGGTAGTCGGTGATGGTCTCCGATACGGTCATGGTCTGGTAGACCGCCTTGATTGTCTTTAGCTTGATTACTCTGGGTTTGGGGGTGATGGTCTCAGGTCCGAATAAGGTGTCGATGGTCATGGTAATCCTCCTTTTGGTCAGAAAAGGTAGTCCATCAGTTTCTCAACGATGGCCTCTGGCGATAACAGCTCCCAATCAGTTCCAAGATGGTCAATGATCTCTTGCGGGGTATGCAGGTAGATCCCGTTAAGAGCATCCGGTTGAGGAACCATGTACGCATTGAGGGCCATACGTCCGAAAGCCTTATTAATGGTGAGCGCATACAAGGCGATACTCTGGGCGAAGACATGGATGATGTCTCTGGTTCCTCCCGGTAGGTGGTAGTAGTTGCCCCGGTACATGATGATGAGGCTTTCGATGTGGATGCTGGCGCTGTCGGTGTCATGGTCGGTACAGAGCTTGAGTTCTGGCTTGATGGGGGTCATTGGTCTTCCTCCCTGGAATAGAAATAGGCTGTGGGTTGGTGGTTGGCTTCTCGTACAAGTCTGATGGTTCCGCTGTGACACATGAGACAGGTATCATCTGGGGGATTGTAGTCTTCATAAACGACATGGCAGCTCCGACAACGGAAGTAAGACATGGCTCTTCCTCCTTCTGAATTAGTGAGTTAATGGTGTCGGCCGCCATGGTAATTTGCCAGTTTGAAGGGGGCTGTCGCCAACGAAATTTTCCACCCCCGTCGCCAGCCTAATTTTCCAGTTTGGCTGCAACCGTCGCCAACCTCATTTTCCACTTAGCGATC
>NZ_BLXW01000050.1:0-29036 GCF_054784495.1 Geomonas sp. Red276 | reverse complement strand
TACCGCTTTAACCGTCGTTTCGATCTTGCTGCTATGCTTCCCCGCCTCGCTGCTGCCGCTGCCCGGACTGGCAGCCGACCAGAGCGGTGGTTACGCCTAGCGGAAGATTGGCGCTAATCAGGAAAAGGAATGTGCCCTCTCCCTCCGGGAGAGGGTGGCCGAAGGCCGGGTGAGGGAGGTTTTGGCCTCCCAAAGATTGACACGCGGGCATTTTCCGCGTAACCCTTTCTGCAGTTTTGAAAGCCGAAGAGGAGGAAGTCTCATGATAATGCGATGGATGATGGCTGCCGTGGTGCTGCTCTTGGTGAGCGGCACCGCCTTGGCGATGGAGGGAGCGCGCTCCGTGGAGGCGGCGCTTAGTTTCGGGACCGAAGCCTTCGACGGCCTCGGCGGAGAATGGGGAGCCACCCTGGCCGGCGGAGCCAAGCTGCGAAGCGATCTCCAGGCGCGGGCCGAGCTTTCCTACTACCGGGCCAGCACCGCCAAGGGCGACGTCGATCTCACCGCCACCCGGGTGCCGATCGACCTCGATCTCCGCTATCTCGTGCCGCTCGAGCGGATCGACCCGGAACTCTCCGCCTTCGGCGAGGGGGGAATCGAAGTCAGCTTCGACCATTGGCACCCCGCCCCCGATGCCTCCCGCAGCGAGACCAGGTTCGGCGGGATCGTCGGCGCCGGCCTCCACTACGCGCTCCCGCAAAACTACTCCGCCTTCATCAGGCTCGACTACCGCGTGATCGAGGACAGCTACCTCACCGCGGGCATCGGCCTCGGCTACAGTTTCTGACCGACCTGACATGAACCTGTACGAGCGGTACTGTCTCCCCTGCCTGATCAACCTCGTCTGCGGCAGCTCGCTCTTCTTCGATCTGCGTGCCAAGGTGGTCTGCCGCGCGGAAGGGCGGGTACTGGAGATCGGAATGGGGGGCGGGCAGAATCTCCCCTTCTACGAAATGGACAAGGTCGACTGCGTCTGCGGCATCGAGCCGTCCGGGCTCCTTCGCGCCAAGGCGGGCGAGGTGGCCAGATCGTGCCGGGTGCCGGTGGAGATGGTCGATGCCATCGCCGAAAAGCTCCCGCTGGAGAGCGATAGCTTCGACACCGTCCTTTTCACCTTCACCCTGTGCACCGTCACCGACGGCGAGGCTGCCCTCCGGGAGGCGAGGAGAGTCCTCAAGCCGGAGGGAAGGATCATCTTCTGCGAGCACGGGATCGCCCCCGACGCTTCCTGCCGGAAATGGCAGAACAGGCTCAACCCGCTCTGGAAAAGGGTATCCGGCGGATGCAATCTCAACCGCCCGATTCCGCAACTCCTCGAAGCGGGAGGATTCCGGCTCGAAGGGATGACCACCGGTTACTGGGAGGGGGCGCCCAAACTGCTCGGCTACCTCTACGAAGGCACCGGCACCAAGCGCTGACCACAAAATACGGCAGGGAACCGACCCGGCCGTACCGGAACCTGCTCGCCGTCTCACTATTCCCATAAAAAAACAGCAGGGGAGCTCCTGGCCACCCTGCTGTTTTTCTTCACGCTTCCCAAAAATCCTGGAATTAGATATCCCAGTTGTCGATCTTCATGGTTCCCTTCTTGGCGAGATTCACCTGCATCTTGAAGACCCGGTCGAGGAGCTGCGGCTCGTGGCCGGCCTTTCTTTCCAGGCAGTCCTTGGTCGCGATGTCGAGGTACTCCTGCAAAAGCGGCCTGTAGTCCGGGTGCGCGCACTTGTCGATGATGACCTGGGCACGGCTCTTCGGATCGAGGCCGCGCAGGTCGGCCAGCCCCTGCTCGGTGACCAGCACGTCGAGGTCGTGCTCGGTGTGGTCGACGTGCGGGACGTGCGGGACGACGCAGGTGATGCCGGTCGGGTCGGTCTTGGTCGGGCGCGCCGACGGGGTGTGCATGATGGAGAGGTAGGCGTTGCGGAGGAAGTCGCCGGAGCCGCCGATGCCGTTGATCATGCGGGTGCCCCCCACCAGGGTGGAGTTGGCGTGGCCGTAGATGTCGAACTCGACCGGGGTGTTCATGGCGATGCAGCCCAGCCGGCGGATCGGCTCCGGGTGGTTGGCGATGGAGAGCGGGCGCATCATCACCTTGTTGCTGTACTTGTCCCAGTTGTCGTAGAAGCGCTTGAAGCCGTCCACCGAGAAGGAGAGCGACACGGTGGAGGCGAAGTCGAGCTTGCCGGAGTCGAAGAAGTCGAGCATGGTGTCCTGCAGCACCTCGGTCCAGACTTTGAGGCCGGTGAAGGGGCCGTTGGCAAGGCCGCCGATGACCGCGTTGGCGATGGAGCCGACGCCGGACTGCAGCGGAAGCAGGTTGGCCGGGAGCCTTCCCGCCTTCACCTCGGTGGAGAAGAAGTCGATGATGTTGGCGGCGATGGCCTGGGAGGTGTCGTCCTGCTCGCTGAAGGCGCGGCCGTTGTCCGGGCGGTCGGACTCGATGATGGCGACGATGCGGTCGTTGTCGATGCGGACGTAGGGGGAACCGGCGCGGTCGTCGACCCTGCTGATCAGGTACGGGAGACGGTTGGGGGGAGCGACCGGCTCGACGATGTCGTGCAGACCCTCGAAGCTCGGGATCGAGGTGTTGATCTCGATGATGACCTTGTCGGCGATCTGGGCGATCTCAGGGACGGCGCCGCAGGAGGCGGTGAGGACCAGGTCGCCGTTCTCGGTGATGGCGGAGCATTCGATGATGGCGATGTCGAGGCGCCCGCCGTTTTCCTTGGTGTAGAAGCCGTAGCCCAGGTCCTGGGCGAACATGGAGAGGTGCTTGTCGCCCATGCGGATGCGGCCGGTGTTGATGCCGGCCTGGATGTTCTTGCCGGTCTGGTACGGCCAGCGGCGGTCGATCATGTCGAGCGAGGCCCAGCGGTCCTCGGTCTCGACCCCCACCGAGGCGCCGATGAACAGGTTGAACCTGAGTTTTCCCTGCAGCTGGTTCTTCTCGACGTGGTCGGCCAGCGCGATGGGGACCATCTTCGGGTATCCGGCGGGAGTAAAACCGGACCAGCCGACGTTCATTCCGTTCTGGAACATCGGGATGACGTCCTCAACCTTTCTGACCCTGGTGTGAAGGCTCGATTTCCTGATCCTGCGGTAGAATTCCTCCGACATGTACCTCTTCCTCCTGACTTGTGTTATGGTGTGTCCGGCAGTTATAGATCGAACGTTCGTTCGGCGTCTACACCATATCAGCACGTCGTTCTGTTTGCAATATGAATTGGCATTTCCTGTTTGTTTTTGTTAAGGTCTAGCTCATTTCAACGGGTTGGGGTGGCTATGGAGAAAGTGGACGGCCGGACGAAGCTATTGGAGGTGGGGACCCGTCTTTTTGCCGAGCGGGGGCTCAACGGGGTAAGTATCAGGGAGCTCGCCCAGGAGGCCCAGACGAGCATCTCGATGATCTCCTACTATTTCGGGAGCAAGGAAGGGCTCTACTGCGAGGTGCTCCGGCAGCAGTTCGCGAGCTTCAAGGAGATCCACCAGATCAGGGAACAGGTGAGCGACCCGGTCGCCATGATCGAGGAGTATCTCCGCTGGACCTTCAGGCGGCACCGCAACAACCCGCACCTGTTGCGCTTTTACACGAGCGAACTGACCAACCCCACCCCGTTCTTCGAGCCGATCGTGATGCCGGTGATCGACGAGGTCATCGTGGCGATGGCCGAGGTGATCGAGGAAGGGAAAAAGCGCAAGCAGTTCCGGGACGACGTCCAGCCGACCAACGCCGCGCTGGCCCTGGCCGGGATGGTCAACTATTTCTTCCTGAGTCTGCTCGCCACCGAAAACCTGATCAACCACTCCCCCGAGCAGGACGAGCAGCTCGTCCACCAGTACCTCTCCATCTTCACCCGGGGGGTATCCTGCGAGCCGCCCCCTATTTGACGGCGTCGGCAGGGAGTATGTACGGCGGACGGGAAACGATGGTCGCCAGGAGGGTGTCATCTCGGTTCAGGTTCGCTACCATTTGATCGGTCAGATCCTCGCAATCGAGAATTTCCAGGCTTCCTCCCGACTGGCCGGCGATCCGCTGGCCCAATCCATGCGTCTCGCTGTCCAGAACGTATATCCCATAAAACTTGTCGCGGTCGAAACCTGATCTGGCCACCGCTACCAGCTTGTTCACGATGTAATCCGTCAGTTTGGAATTGATATCCTCAAGATCCGATTGGGCATCCTTCAGAAACGCTTTATAATCCGCCATCTTACTCTTGAACTCGTTTTCCTTTGCCTGCCTGACCGGTAGCGGCATCGAATCTCCCTTCAACTCTGCCTTCAATGCCTTTAACACATCCTCCCGGTTCTTTTTCTCGGCCTCGTAGCGTTTTGCGACTTCGGCAAGCACCGACTTTGCCTTTTGGGCGGCCTTGGACTCAATAAGCCCCCTGTTCATGTTCAAAAACCCGTTCGTTTGGGCGAGCGCGAGGCTTGAATGGAACACGATGGCCACCACCATCAAAACTTTCTGGAAATTCATCACGTCCCTCCTTCAAATCTGATCAAGGTTTTTGCGGCGATGGTGTTGAGTGGGACTATTTTTCCATAAATCCATACCCCGTGCCCTGCAGCACCTTGCCACTTTCATTGACTCCTATGATCCCCCCGAATTCCTCTCCAGCCTGGCAGCCACTCGTGAAATGCATCATAATGAGAGCGGCGTTACCGGTGTGGGTCCCCCCCCATCCCCATTCGGCAAACGTTTTGATTTGATATGGACCAGAGTCGGAGGGGACAAACTCCCAGGTGAACGCCCCCTGGTTATTTTCCGCACAATCATTTTGGTACTGTCCTGTACCTCCAGGAAGGAATTTCCGCCAATCAGTGTTGCTCATTCCTCCAAAATACAATGTTTTTCCGTATATATTGCCAATCTTACCGATATCCACAGAAGAGACGGCCACCGGATTACCGTTAACCTGTGAACCATCTTTGGCAGGCTGTTGTGCGGCTGGTTTACTCGACGTGGTTTGCTTTTGCTGGGTAGAGTTACTGGTGGTTTGTTGTGCCACCTGCTTACGTGAGGGGCTCTGGCGGCCACCGGGAGCAGGATACGCCGAGGACGGTGCCTGACCGTATCCCTGGTTGGACGATCCCCCCTGGTTGGACGATCCCCCCTGGTTGGACGATCCCCCCTGGCGCCAACCCGACCCTGACAAGCTGTTCCGGGACCCATTTGACGCTCCCGATCCGTTTTGGCCGTTGGAGGAGGCGGAGCCGCCCGGGGAGCCGTTAGAGTATCCCGAACCGCTCTGGGATCCGCTCGAGGATGAGGTACCGTTCGACCAGGAAGAATTCGAGGAGCCTGTCGTACCGGCGTTGGAGGCCACCCTTAAATCCGTTCCATCCATGTGACCGTTGACAACCCTTCCCGTGGGATGGTTCTGCCAGGTCGGGATGACGACCTGCGGTGTTACGTACTTCTGGACCAAAGGTCGGTCCGCCTGTCTCCGCTCCTCCGCGCGGCGGGCGGCCATTTCCCGCTCCCGCGCAGCCCGCCGGAGTTGCTCCTCCCGCTCTCTGGCGACACGCTCCTCCCGCTCCCTCGCCGCCCGCCGGTACTGCTCCTCGCGCTCCGCGCGCTCCCTTTGCATCCGCTCCTCACGCTCCCTCTGGGCGCGCTCGCGCTGCTCGCGTATCGCCGCCATCTTGGCGTTGAACTCCTGCTCCCGTTCCGCCTTGACCTGATCCACGGTGGAGTTGAACCCCTCCATGTCTCCGTTGTAGACCGCCTTTGCGGTCGAAGTAACCAACCGGGCCTGCTGGTCGGGAGAGTACCCCTTGGCGGCTGCCCCAATCATGGTGCCCGCCGCAATAGCGAAGGCCCCTTTCATCAGGTTGTCGTTCTGCGCCCTCTCCTCTTCCCGGCGCCTCTCCGCTTCGGCCTCCTGCCTCTGGCGCTCCTGCTCCCTGGCGGCCCGCTCCTCCGCCAGCCGGATCTGGCGCTCCATCTCCTCCTTGGCCGCCTTCTCCTCCGCCTCGTATTTCCGTTCGGCGGCAAGGTCCTGCTTCAGGAAGCGCAGAGCCGATTTATCCTGCGGATTGTTAACGTACTTAGCAGCCTTGGCGATTTTTTTCTCCGCACAGTCATAATCACGGCGCTTTATGCAGGCATATGCCTTGTCGGAAAGTGACGAGAATTCCAGATGGTCCAGCTGATCGAGCTGGTCGAGCATCTTCATCTGCTGTTCAGTCACCGCCAGCGACGGCAGCGAAGAACAGACAATCTGGAAGGTAATGACCATCAGGCCAAGTTGCTTACGCGCATTCATGTTTGTTCCCTCCAAAGGGGCATCCGATAACAAGACAACACATCATTTAAGAGATTGAATATTGGCAACAGTGTCCGTGATATAGCGGGAAAGGTTCAATAGGCGATGCCACTGGTCAGAGGTGGCGTCCTTGACCGCTGTCAGAGCCTCGAAAAGCATCCGCCTGGCCTCTACCGTCTGGCAGCCCTGGTCGTGACCGGCCCCTGCGGGAAGCTCCTTTTTGCTGGGAATGCCGTTGGACCTTTTCAGCGGGTGGGCATGCTCACGAATCGGGGCGAGAAGACATTCGTCGAACACCTTGGCGTGCGCGTTATCCAACTGCGAACGGATACTGTCGGCCCGCCTGGCAAAATCCTGCTCCTCGAGATACTTGGCAGCCTCCACCAGCAGCAGCCGATCGCTGCGGAAAAGGGCATACTCTTCCAGCATCAATTGCGCCTCCCGCAGATGGCGGTCGCCGGCGAGTCGGGCGCTGTACGAGGGATCCTCGGTCCAGACGGCCCTTCTCACCCCCGGTGCTATGCTCAGGTAGCTTTCCAGGTCATTGAATTGAGGGCTCTTCATCTGGCCCCTCACCTCAAACAAAGCCTTCCGATAAAAGTCCTCGGTGCTGGAAAAATAGAACCCTTCCCGCTCGGCTGCCTCAAGAGAGTTTAGGGCGGCGCCGTCGGTCAGCGCTGTCCCCTTCATTGCCTCAAAGAGTGTGTCCGGCCGAAGAAAGCCGCCGCTCATCGCCGAGTTGGAGGCGAATTCGGGCCAGGTGGCGCGGAGCGCGTTTTGCAGCAGTGTCGCACAGTTGCGGGTGAAAAAATTGTAGCCCCCCGCAAAACTCCAATGGACACCGGAAAGCTCCCGCACCATCTCCGCCCGCCGGGCATCGTCAAGGCGGAGGGGGAGCGAATAGACCTCGCGGAATTCGTCGATCGCGTAGCCTCGGTAGACGTCCATGAACGGGTGGGCAAACAGGTAGGCCCGGTAGTCGCCTTTCAAGGCCTTGAGGGTGTCGAGGGCCAGGTCATTAACGTGCGCCTCGTACCCGAGCACAAGGTGCTCGAACAGGTTGGCGTCGCAGTCAGCAGCTGTCGACTTCCCCTCTGGACAGACCACCAGCCGTAAGGCGACGTGGCCGAACCGGGAGGCTAGGCTGCCACTCTTCCCGGCAAAAACCAGGTGAATCGAGCTGACCCGCCTGGGGTCCAGCCAAACGATGGAGGGGTTTCCTGCCAGGGGGAGGACCGAAAAGGGGACCTCCCCTCGGCAGGTGGCCGGCGGCGCATTTTCCGCGTACCGGTGACGAAAGTACCGACCGTAAAGCGGTTGCCGGCAGGCGAAATCCGGGTCGATCAGATAATCTGCCAGCGCCTCGGCATACGCCAGGGCCAGCTCCCTTTCCCCCCCGGCAACAACCTCTGCCAATTGGCCGAATTCCCGATCCGGGCCGAGTGGAGGCTCAGGGGAGCGGGAAAGAAGATCGACCAGCAGCTCGCGGGTTGAGGGGGGCGGCAAGGTGGAGAGGGCGCCTCCCCCCCCCGCAACAACCAACCGAGACGCCATCTCCTTGGAGAGGGTATCCCGCAGGGGGGGCGGCGCACTCCGAAGGACCGCCGTCAAACTTTCCCAGCTTGCCACCGAGATAGTCACCGGGGCGGCTGCTGGAGGTGACATACCGGAGGTGGCGCACCCAGCTAACCACAGAAGGGCCGCCAGCAGGGCGAAACGGATCATCTCCCGGCCACGACCACCGGCCTTGCATCATCGATCGCCTCAGTTCTACGGTACCTGGATGCGGCCTGCGCCATCATGGAGTCAGGCTTTCCCCAGGTGGAGGGGCGCAGAGCCGCCTCATTCTTGATCTGGTGGATCTTGTAGCTCACGGTCGGCATAGAGGTCAGATCGGCCAGGAACGACTCGATGGTCCCCACCGGTCCGCAGGTCGTGTAGGTCACCTCCTTATTATCCCGCTGAGCCTCCTTCCAGCCACGATCCAGATATTCCTTGGTATTTTGGAAGTAGGAAATCTGATCTATCCTGGCCTGCTTTGCCTCTTCCTTCATCTTAGCGTCCCAGGCTCGGCGTTCTTCGGCCTGGGTCCGCTCGACTTCCTTGATTTTGTTGCGCCAAGCCTGGGCACGCTCGGAGTCCTGCGGCACCCCCTTGCCGGTCTCGAAACGGTCCGCAATATCCTTCATGGCCTCGAGGTCGTTATTGTTGGCTGCCTTGAGAGCGACGTTCGCCCTGGTTTCCTCCGCCTTTTGCCGCCACCGGGCGGCCTCGACGGCATCCTCCGTGACACCTTTGCCGAAGTCATAACGGATGGCCATCTTCTCCATGGCTATTACGTCGCCTCCTTCCGCCGCCTGGCGGTCGGCAAGCAACTCGGCCTGCTCCTTTCTCTGCTTCGCTTCCTGGGTCATCTGGGGGGCGGACAGGACGATCTCGACCCGCTGAGCCACACCTTCCGCCACCCTGAGCTTCTTCTGGAAAACTCTCTCGAAATCGTTATTGACCATCTTGCGGGCCCGCAGGGTTACCGCCCCTTCCTTCACCGGGACGTCGACCGGGCATTCCCCGACGAACTTCTCGTTGACATACACCTCAGTCCCCGCGTCATCATCGTCACACTGAACGCGGATGATACTGTCCGCATAGACCGGAAAAGACGCGACCAACACCAGGAGCCAGCTGACAAGTAGTGCCTTTTTCAATTTTTCCCTCCGACTGCCATTGAAATAGAAAAACCTGCTGAAACTCAAAAAACTGCAGATACTGATAGCAACCATGCCTGATCATGTTTCAGTTTTTATCTGAATACTAATTGGCCAATATAACAGTAGCACCTACAACACGATCTTTAATTTATCAACCACAATATTATTATTTACTGTTAACACCCCATTCAAATATCGCTATGAAATAGTGCTGTGCCGAAAATCACCCTCAGTGGAAGGCGTGAATTTGTCGACTATAGTCGAAATCACCCAGCGCCGGTTCCATAACGAAGCAGCCTGAACTTAATAAAGTTCTAACCGGGTTTTGGAGGGAACAAGATTACCCCTCTTAAATACGCGTACCTTTGAAGGTGGGTACTCCTATAAAGGATGGCCGGCGCGTAGTGGGGAGCCACGCGTCACCTCCACCTCGGGGAGTCATCCCGGCTGAAGAGTTCGAGGAAGGTAGATGAAGGTAGGGGGGGATTGCTTTCCCATTAAAAAGGGAGCACCATAGTCCTAGCCAACATAAAGACGAGGTGTACGATGAAGGACTCAGTCGAGAAGACCATAGAACTGAAGGCGCCGGTCTCGCGGGTCTGGCACGCGCTGACCGACTATCGGGAATTCGGAGAATGGTTCCAGGCGAAGCTGGAAACGCCCTTTACCCAGGGGCAAGTGACCACCGGACACATGACCTATCCGGGATTCGAACACGTCAAGTGGGAAGCCGAGATCAAGCGGATGGAGCAGGAAAAGCTCTTCTCCTTCACCTGGCATCCCTACGCCATAGACCCCTCGGTGGACTACTCCCAGGAGACCCCCACGCTGGTCGAGTTCCGTTTGGAAAAGATCGAGACCGGGACCCTGATCCGCGTGAAGGAAACCGGCTTCGACAAGCTCCCGCCCCACCGCCGCGAAGAAGCGCTCCAGATGCATGAAGAGGGTTGGGCGGAGCAATTGGAAAACATCCAAAAGTACGTCACCACCGAACACAGGGAATAAAGTCCCCCAACCATAGCCGATGTCACCGCCAGTGCGGCGGGACATCGGCTCCCCTGGCTCTACCGCGTGTCTTACCCCGGCTCCCTCACGCCCACGCCCACGCCCACGCTCACCCGGCTCAACCCTCACCCGGCTTTACCGAGCTCACCGGCCGGCCTCTGCCACTCCCTTCCCTCCCTCTCCCTCCGGGAGAGGGCCGGGGTGAGGGAAGGCCGAGATTCACGGAAAATCTCCCTCACCCTAACCCTCTCCGGGGGGGAGAGGGAATTAAGCGTGAATCAGGCGGCGGGGCGGACCGCCGACGCCCCTTTACCGGTTTCCGCCTCCAGCTCTTCCAATAGAGCGATCAACTGCTCCGACTGGGCGAGCATCTCCCTGCACTGCTCCGCCGCCGCCCGCTGGTCGCCGGCATTGAAGGAAGTGACGGCAAGCCTGCCGAGCTCGTGCACCCGGGCGTGGGGAGCCTCGATCTCCCGGAAGGCCGCCAAGTGACCGCAGACCTCCCTCCCCTGCTCCTGCCACCACCGCCCGAACGCGCAGGTCTGGTGGGTCGGCAGCGCATCGGGATCCACCTGCCTTACGCCCGCCAGGTGCGACTTTATCTTCCCGGTGAAGATCATGTGGGCGGTCCTCGCCTTTCTCAACCGCAGCGCCACCGGCTCGTCGATCCTCAGGGTCGCGATGGTCTCTCCCAGCGACTCCGCCAGGTCGTTCAGCGTGTTGGCCTCGGCCGCCGAGTGATGCGCCGCGCCGGAGGTCTGGCTGGAGACCGCGGTGATCTCGTGGATGCCGCCGCTGATCTCGCTGGTGGTCGCCGTCTGCTCCTCGGCGGCCGCCGCTATCTGGTTCAGCTGCATCGAGAGCTTGTTGATCTCCTCCAGGATGGTCCCCATCGCCTCCCCGGACCGCCCCACCTGCTCGGTCCCGTGCCGAACCTCGCCGACCCCTTCTTCCATGGCCGCCACGGCCCCCCTGGTTTCCACCTGGATCGCCTTGATCATCTCCCCGATCTCCCGGGTGGCCCTGGTGGTCCGCTCCGCAAGCGCCCGCACCTCGTCCGCCACCACCGCGAAGCCCCGCCCCTGTTCACCCGCCCGCGCCGCCTCGATGGCCGCATTGAGGGCGAGGAGATTGGTCTGGTCGGCGATGTCCTCGATGGTCCCCACGATGGCCCCGATCTGTTCGGACCGGCCGCCGAGCGAGCCGATGGCCGCCGCGGTGGCGGTCACCCGTTCCGCGATGGACCCCATCGCGTCGATGCTTTGCGAGATGATGGCGGCCCCGCGGTTGGCCTCGTCGGTCACCTGCCGGGCACCGTCGGCCGCCAACTGGCAGTTCCTGGCGATGTCGCCGGAGGTGGCGGCCATCTCCTCCCCGGCGGTCGCCACGGTGGTCGCCTGGGAGGCGACCTGGTCGGCCCCCTCGGTCATCTCGGAGGCTTGGCGGTGGACCTGGGCGGCAGACGAGGTCAGGTCCGCCACCGTGAAACCGATCCTCTCCACCAGGGTGGAGAGGCCATCGGCCATCCGGTCGAAGGAGTTCCCGATGGTGGCGAACTCGTCCGCCCCCGCAAGCCTCAGGCGCCGGGTAAGATCCCCCTTCTCCATGGCGGCGCTGAAATTCACCAGGGAGTCGGCCCCCCGGGAAACGGAGCGGATGACGAGCACCCCGATCACCCCGGAGCCCGCGATGGCACCGAGGATCAAGCAAACCGCCACCAGCGTCGTCCGGCGGTAGTTGGCCTGAGCCCGCTCGTAGAGAGCCTTGGCATCCTTGGTCTGGTAGTCGTAGAAGAGGGTACCGGTGTCGTCGGCCTTCCTGAAGAGCGGATTGATCTTGGTCAGGGTGAGCCTGGTCGCCTCCGTGAAGTTGCCGGCCAGGATCGCCTCCCGCACCGGCCGGGCACCGTCCCTGAGGAAGGCCTCGCGCTCGGAGGCGAACCGGTCAAAGAGCCGGCGCTCCTGCGGATCGTTGATCACCCCGCTTATCTCCTTCGAGAGTGCGGCAATGTCCTCGATCTGCTGGGCTACCAGGTCGGTGTGCACCTGGACCTCGTGGTCATGGAGGCCCAGGACCTCGGGATGGGCAGGGTCGTGCTGCAGGGCCAGCAAGAGCTGGATCCGGATGCCTCGCATGAGGTCGGTCACCTTGCCGGACTTGTTGAGCACGGCCAGGTTTTTCCCGTAGATGATCTGGATGTCGCCGTTACTGTCATGCATGCCTAAAAGGCCGACCACGCCGGTCAGGGTAATGAACAGCCATCCCCCCGCCAGTATCAATTGGATCTTCCTCTTAATGGTCATGTGAGCCTCCATGATGCCGATGTCTCTACGGCTGAAAACGTTTCTGAACCTGCGGGGGTGCCGTTCACAATCCAGCGGCCGGAAGTTTGTCACGGGAGCGGCAGGAAGGTAAACTTCACCCATATAATCATATCGGCGTGATTCTCCGTGACTTTACCGGGGAATCCCGTGTCTGGGAAAGGCACGTACTATGACTGGGGAAAAATCTTAGAGAGAGTCCACGCAAAACCGATTGACATTCAAATGATCATTTGATTATAAGATCGTTAGTGCCGATCACCCCGGCCCACGTTACCGGCAGCGCTCTGCTGCCGATCCGAGAGGAAAACCTGTGGACCTCCAACATATCCCCGACCGCTTGTATCAGCAGTTCGCCCGCGTCGGCCAGGCGCTCGCCAGCCAGCAGCGGGTCAGAATCCTCAACCTCCTCTGCCAGAGGGATCGCTACGTCGATGACCTCGCCGAAGAGCTCGGGCAAAGCTCGGCCAACACGAGCGCCCACCTGAAGATCCTCCGCGAGGCCCACCTCATCGAGATCCGCCGCGAGGGGCGCAACGCCTACTGCTCGCTCTCGGGGAGCCCCGCCGTCAAGCTCTGGGTGGCCCTGCGCGACTTCGGGCTTCAGCAGGACCCCATCGCCCGCGAGCTCATGCGGGAATACGGCCGCGACGTCGACACCGTCTCGGAAGTGCTCGGCGAGGAGGCGCTGGAGATGGTCAGCAGCGGCGCGGCGGTCCTGGTCGATCTCCGCCCTTCCCGGGAGTACCAGGCCGGGCACCTCCCCCTGGCCCAGAGCATCCCCGTCGAGGAACTCGAAGCCCGTCTCGAGGAGATCCCCCGCGACAAGGTCGTCTTCATCTACCGCCGCAGCCCCTTCTGCCTCGGGACCGTCAAGGCGGCCAAGATCCTGAAAAAGGCGGGGTTCGAACCGCGGCGGCTTCGCGACGGCGTGGCGGAATGGCGCGCCGAGGGAAGGATCTTGCCCACCAGCGCCGAGCCGGCCGACGCCAAGAAAGGAAAAGCAGCATGAACCGCACGAAGAAACTCTTCCAGTTGGTCATCCTCATCGCCATCGGCCTCTACCTATTCCCGCTGGTCAAGGAGAGGTTCGCCTTCGCCGGCGCACCACCGGCACCTCACCAGGCGGCCCCCGATTTCACCCTCAAAACGATGTCCGGTAACCAGCTCCGCCTGGCCGACTACCGCGGGAAGGTGGTGCTGGTGAACTTCTTCGCCAGCTGGTGCCCTCCCTGCCGGATGGAGATCCCCGGATTCCAGAAGACCTACGCCGCCTACCAGGGGCGGGGATTCACCGTGATCGGCGTCGCCATCGACGACGTCCCCCCTTCCTTCCTGAAACGGATGGGGATGACCTATCCGGTCGTGTTCGGAAACGACAGCGTCATCAATGCCTACGGAAACATCTCCAGCGTCCCGGTCTCCTTCCTGATCGGAAGGGACGGCAAGGTCGTCAAGAAGGTGATGGGTTACTACCTCGAGAGCAGCTTGAAAAGCGACCTCGAGAAGGCCCTGACCGGCAGGATCTAGAGGGGAGAGACCGGCTCCGCCAAGTGACAGAGTCCCTTGCCCGACCCTGCCCCCCTCCCTCCGGGAGAGGGCTGGGGTGAGGGAAGTTGTTCCGAGGGGGGAAGAGCGAAGGTCTTTCGTTGAAACAAGGGCCGAAGGTGCAGGACCGGCTAAGGAGATAAATAATCGGTGCTGATCAGGATAAGAAAAAGGAGGGGGTAATGAAGCGGCTTATCATCGTGGTGGTTCTATTGGCGGCTACGAGTGCATGGGGGTTTGACGCGGCATCGCAGTGCGTGATCTGCCATGGGGACAAAAACCGGATGAAGGAGCTTGGGGCCGAGGCGATGTACCTCGACCCGGCGCAGGTCGACCGGGAAGTCGGCATGGAGGGGGCGACCTGCGTCGACTGCCACCTCGGTGACGGTGCCCAGTCGACCAAGGAGGGCTCCCACAAGGGGATGCTCCGTCCGTTCGTGGTCGCGGTAGGTCCCAAGGTCAAGGGGGAGGCCCTTTCCCGCGAGGCGGCGGGCGCGCTTCAACCGCTCACCCCCCGCGGGACCGGGATGGACCGGATGATCCCCAAGGGTGACCCGGAAAAGCTGAAAGCCGCCGGGGCCAAAGCGATCATCGGGATCGAGTGGCACGACCGTGACCCGGAGACCATGGCCTACTCTCCCAAGGTCGCTGAGCAGACCTGCGGGCGCTGCCACCAGAAAGAGGTGAAGGACTACAACAGCTCCGACAAGGGGCTTCTCAAGCACCAGCGGGCGTTCCGCTCCTGGAGCGAAAGGCTGCCCGGCCCGCAGAACTGCGGCATGTGGTTCGGCCAGAACTACGAGAACCTCAGGGGCCAGACCTCGGTCCCTTACACCCTCGCCCAGAATGCCGCCTCCGACCGCAGCTGCAACCTCTGCCATCCCGGCTGCAACGACTGCCACTACCGCCCGTTCGCGGGGAAAGGGAGCCACTCCTTCGGGCCACCCGACACCGCCAGCTGCTACGGTGGTGGCCGGGCCAGCGTCTGCCATGCCGGGCCGATGGACCGCCGGCGCGGCGCGGGCTACATGCGGGGCGAGTACGCCTTCCCGAGCAACCTTCCGCAAGGAGCCCACGTGAAAGCGGGAGTCCAGTGCCTTGACTGCCACAAACCGGTGGACCACAACTTCGGCCACCTCGCCGCCGACGACGCCAGGTCGTCCTGCGCCAGATGCCATGCCGACATCGTCAAGGCGGTGAAGAGCTCAAGCCACAGCAACGTCGACTGCGCCGCCTGCCACGTCACCGTCTCCGGCGCCTACCAGTACACCTTCTGGGGAAAGGGGAACGTGGCCGGGGTCGAGACCCCGTACGCGAAGCACAAGGAATACTACGGCACCCGCGATCTCCCGACCCTGATCCGGGATGCCGGCGGGCGCTGGATCGGCGTCAAGCCCTACCCGATGGCGGTACTCAACCAGACCACCGACCTCGGCCCGACCGGACTCCTCTTCCGGTCGATCCCCACCCGCACCGTCCCCGGCAACGTCCGTATCGGCGAGCCGCCGGCCTTCGAGGTCTCGCGCACGGTCACCGACGTCAACGACGCCTTCATCGTGGTCGGCACCCGGGACGACCTCCCCACCGGCAACAAGGCGATCCTCTGGGTGCAGATGGACAAGCTGAGCCACGCCCTCGGAAAGCCGCGGGGATGCGGCACCTGCCACGACTCCCACGCCCAGGTGGGGAAATCGGAGTGGAGCTTCTTCGAAGGTAAAGACGTGACCAAGCCGTTCAAGGGGAGTTACACGGTGACCGCCGACAAGAACGGGATCCGTTTCAGCGAGGTGACCTGGGAGGCGCCGTCCCTGGCCCCCGACCGCAGGATCGAGGACCTCGCCCCGTTCGCGGTGTTGCCGAAGAACGCCTGGGACGTGAAGGGGATCGACCTCTCCATCCCCTTCAACGACAAGAAGACCAAGAAAGAGCGGAGCAATCTCGACGCCTTCCTGGCCGAGTTAGACAAGCGCAAGCCGACCGACGACCTCCGCAAGATCAGGGTCATCGCCTACCACAACCTGAAGATGGCCAAGGAGATGCTGGAAGCGCAGAAGTAGAGGCAAAAAAGGGAGGGTGGCCTACGGCCACCCTCCCTTATACTCTCGCCCTTAGACCGAAGGCCGCCCCCACTAATACCCTCGCCCCTTAGACCGAAGGCCGCCCCCACTATACCCTCGCCCCTTTAGGGGAGAGGGTGGCCGAAGGCCGGGTGAGGGAGGTTTTTCCCCTGCCGGAACGCCCCCTCACCTTCACACTCTCCCCCGATGGGTGCGAGGGGAGATGAAAAATAGGGGCGAGAGGAAATGGGAAAGCGGAGGGGCCGGGTAATGGAGCCTTTATCCTTACAGCCGAAACCCTTTCCCGGCAAACTGGATGTTAGCCGGGTCGTTGCTGCGCGGCGGCGAAACCGCGTGCACCCCGCCGCACGCCGGGCAGCTGGCGACGAAGGTAGCCAGGAAAAAGTCCGCCCCGCACCCTTGGCAGACCGCCTGCAGCCCGCCGTTAGGGAGCCTCTCATTCTTCAGGGTACCGCCATGGGCCCTCGACACGAACTCCACCAACTCCCTTCCTTCCGCAAACGGCCCCGCACCCGCGGGATGCCCGCAACCACAACCACCCATCAGTAACCTCCTTTGCCGATTAACGATAATCTTCCGCCCACTGCCCCTCTCCCACCCCTCACCTTGAAGGGGACGGAGAGGTCGGCCATGCTGCCGCCACGGCGGCAGTCAGCAGTCCGGACAGAAGTATGAGCAGGAAGATAGTACCCGCGTTACGCCAGGAAGCCTTGACCGGCGTCAAAAAGTCGCAGTTACCCAACCTTCCCACCTTTGACTCTCCCCAAACCACGATGAACCGGGGCCAGCCCGTGTAGCGCCTATCTGACGGCGGTCCCGGTCGGTGTGGCAGGTGTGGTCATTTACATCCTGCGCCGGCGGGTTAAAATGCATATCGATCAATACCAATTAATCTGGAGGAGGAGGGAGATATGCAACTGGAGATGCGAGCCGTTGAAGTCGTCTACCCGGAAGGGTGCAACATCATTCTTGGCCAGACCCACTTCATCAAGACCGCCGAGGACCTGTACGAGATCATCGTCACCACCGTTCCCCAGGCGAAGTTCGGCGTCGCCTTCACCGAAGCCTCCGGCCCCTGCCTGATCCGGAGCGAAGGGAATGATGAAGCGCTGGTGAAAAAGTGCGAAAGGATTCTCCAGTCGATCGGCGCAGGCCACGTCTTCTGCGTCCTCCTGCGCGATGCCTACCCGATAAACGTTCTCAACCCGATCAAAAACTGTCCCGAAGTCTGTCGTATCTTCTGTGCCACCGCCAATCCCCTTCAAGTCGTAGTCGGCGCCACCCCCCAAGGCGCCGGCATCCTCGGCGTGATCGACGGCAGCGCCCCCAATGGCATCGAGGCCGACACCGACCGCGACGCCCGCCGCCAATTCCTCCGCACCATCGGCTACAAGCGGTAACGAAAAATCTCCCCTCACCCGGCCTCCGGCCACCCTCTCCCCCAATGGGGGCGAGGGTAAAGATTAGGTCCCCTCCCCTTCAAGGTGTATGGACCGGGGTCGGGTTACAAGGGGAGGGACAGGGTGAGGATGGGGATAGATAGAAGGAGAAGCCTGTGAGAATAGCAACCTTCTGGTACGACGGAATGAGGCTGGTCGGGCGGGTCTCCACCGACGGTTCGATGATCACCCAGTTCTTCCTGGGGGGAAGAGGCCACGAAGTCGGAGCCCTGGCCCTGATGGAGCGGCTATCGGCGGGAGAATGTCTCGAGCAGGGAGCCCCCCTGCCGCTGTCCGAGGTACGGCTCGATGCCCCCCTCCCCCATCCGCGCCGCAACATCTTCTGCATCGGCAAGAACTACCGAGCCCACGCCCAAGAGTTCGCCCGGAGCGGCTTCGACAGCAGTTCCGCCAAAGCGGGAGACGAAGTACCGAGCGACCCGATCATCTTCTCCAAGGTCCCCGAGACCGTGATCCCGCCCGGTGCCCCCATCAAGATACCCGCCGGCGTGTCCGAAGCGGTCGACTACGAAGCGGAGCTGGCCGTGGTGATCGGCCGCGGGGGGCGGGGGATCACCGCCGAGCAGGCGATGGAGCATGTCTGGGGGTACACCATCATCAACGACGTGACCGCCCGCGACTGGCAAAGCAGGCATCGTCAATGGCTCTTGGGAAAATCGTTCGACACCTTCTGTCCCATGGGTCCCTGGCTCGTATCCGCCGACGAGCTCGACGGCACCGACACCCGGGTCCGCTGTTGGGTAAACGGAGAGCTCCGCCAGGATGGCCGGACCTCCGACTTCATCTTCACCATTCCGCAGCTGATCCAGACCATCTCCGCCGGCGTCACCCTCTATCCCGGCGACATCATAGCCACCGGCACCCCAGCCGGCGTCGGCATCGGTTTCGATCCCCCCCGCTACCTCAAACCCGGAGACCGCGTCCGCATCGAAATCGACGGTCTCGGCGTCCTCGAAAACCCGGTCGAGCAGGGGTATGAATAACCGGCCCCGCCCCTCTCTCCTCGGAAACAAAAAGCCCCCGGCTGCGTCACGCAACCGGGGGCTTTGAATTTTCTTAACCAGCCATCAAAGGGAAATGATTGTGTTTGCCTTTTGATAGCTTATTGAGTAACCGGTACGGGTTGTTGACCAAGCCGGCTCTTCGTGCGACGCATGATGGGCCTCTACACCATTGCGGAAACGCGTTGCTACTCGCTTAATTATGTCAACCTCACCTTCAGTTAATTCCTCAGCTTGGCTCACATCCGCCTCCATAATTGCCTTCACCAAGTCTCGATAGTTGTTTAATTGAGGGCCTTGAGGAAGCGCTGCATAGGTCGCACCGGTCATTCCCCTTCCTAACTCACGATAGGCTATCATATCCGCAAACCACAAGTACTTCGCACTGTATAAGAACTTGTCATTTGGCTTAAGCAGCGCTTTGTGCAAAACACGTTCAAACTCTTTCAGCACAAGCTTTATTCTCTCCAGCGATAGTCCTCTGTTCCCACAGTAAGGGTCGAGGCAATGATCTTCTTTCTCTAAGAACTGCCGTAGAAGCCGATCCATCGCTTTATTTTGCACAAGGCCATTCTCCCACCTTTTAACACTGGCCACGCCAACATGCATTACGTCGGCGAGTTCAGATTGGGAAACGTTTAAGCTTTCTCGTAGTGATTTAATCTGGTGACCCGGTAATAGACCATGTTTCTCCCGGTACGCATCACTGATATAGCATTGCACTTTGTGTGCAACCTCTATGCTGGTAACCTCAAGGTTACATTTCTCGCAGACGTCGGCTACGTATTCTACGTCGTAATCTTCCCCTCTGAAGGTAACTTTTCGGCTAACCGTTTTTTTCAGCATCTCGGATGAATCATTAGGGCACAGCTCTTTCATGGTTTCACCTATTTTTATGCAATGAGAGGGGCAGGGGTGAGGGAGAGATTCTACCGGCTCTTCCGCCGGTAGCTTATCCCCAGCTTGTCCAGGCGCCAGCGGAGGGTGTTGGCGTTGATGCCCAACAGTTCGGCGGCGCCGCCGGGGCCGTGGATCTTGCCGTTGGTGAGCTTGAGTACCTCACTGATGTGGGCGGCCATCGCCTCGTCCAGCTTGAGCGGGAGGTGCGGCGTCCCCGCCCCCACGGGGGGAACCACAACCCGCTGCTCCTCTCCGCTGAAGACGGTGTCGAAGGTGAGCGCGCCGCCGCGGTGCCTGATCAGCTCCCGCTCCACCAGGTTCTCCAGCTCCCGCACGTTCCCCGGCCAGTCGTACTCCATGAGCCGCATCAGCGCGCCCGGCGCGATGGAGGGGGGCATGCCGATGCCGAGTTCCCGGCTCTTCACGGTCACGAAGTGCCGGGTCAGCGCGGGGACGTCCTCCTTGCGCTGCCTGACCGGCGGAATCATGATCGGAAAGGTGCTCAGCCTGAACCAGAGATCCTCCCGGAAACTCCCCTCACTGATCATGTTCTGCAGGTTGCGGTGGGTCGCCGCGATCACCCGGATGTTCACCGGTATGGCCCGCTTCCCCCCTACCCTTTCCACCTCCCGGCTCTGCAGGACCCTTAATAGCCGCACCTGGGCGGTCATAGGAAGCTCGCCGATCTCATCCAGGAAGATGGTCCCCCCCTCGGCGCGCTCGAAACGGCCGCGGGTTTCAGCAACCGCCCCGGTGAAGGCCCCCCGCTCGTGCCCGAACAGCTCGCTGTCGATGAGACTCTCCGGAATGGCGCCGCAGTTTACCTTGATGAAGGGGCCGTCCTTGCGCGGGGAGGAGAAGTGGATGGCGTTGGCGATGACCTCCTTCCCGGTCCCGGTCTCGCCCAACAAAAGAACGGTGCTGTTGAGCGGCGCCACCTGCCGTACCGCCTCCATCACGTTACGAAGCCCGGTGTTGCCCCCGATGATATCCTCGGCCAGGTGTCCGTACAACTCCCGGTTCAAAAACCGCTTGTCGTCCAGGAGAATGTCCTGGTAGCGGAGCACCGCCTCGTGGGCCAGTGCGTTGGCCAGCGCGATGGCGAACGGCCTGGTGACGCACCCCATGATCTCCGCCTGCTCCTCGCTGTATCGCCCTTCCCCATGTGCCCGCAGCGTCAGCCCCCCGATCGGTTCGGCATCCAGGTGCAGCGGCACGATCATGTCCGAGTTGCCCTCCAGCTTTATGAGCGGAGCCATGGTTTGGAAAATCTGGTCATCCATGTCCGCGCTGGCAATGAACGGCTCACGAAAACAGCGCTCCTTGATCCTCTCGACGATCTCCTCCGGTAACGGGATGATCTCGTCCGGCGTCTCGGAGCCTTCCGTCCCGACGTAGGCGATGCGGCGCAGCGCACCGAGATTTTGGTCCACGATATTCAGAAACAGCTCGTCCAAGGGAAGCTGTTCCCGCAAGTATACGAAGGTGCAGCGGAGTGACTCCTTGATCTCCAGACTGCTGCAGATCCTTATGGTCACTTCCCTGATGAATTCGTCCCGGTTCACCATCGCGTCTTCTCCTTCACTTTTTTCGCGTCCCCGCCCCACTCCCGTGCCTCCATTTCCTCAGGCAGAGGAGACCCACGAAGGGGCGATTACAACATGCCGTACTCTACGCCACAATTACAACATACCGCAACAACAAATACAGCATGCTGTAACCGAGAAACCCTCTGCGCAACAACCAGCCGTATTTACGCAGGTTACGGCACTGGCACGCTCCTGGCTAATGAGAGACCGGAGCCCGCAACCGGCGGGCGAGGAGAGCGTCATGGCAAACCTGCTCTACGTAACCTGCTTCCTGAAACCGATCCACCGTTCCCGCTGTCATTCCCTGGGCTATGAGTTCCTGGAGGAGTACCTGCGCTGGAACCCGCGTGACGAGGTGCACGTGCTCGACCTCCACCGGGACAACATCCCGCGGATCGACCAGGACGTTTTGCACGCCTGGGAAAGGATCACAGCCGGGGAGAGCTGCGGAGTGCTGAGCGAGGATGAGCGGCGGAAAATCTCCCGCATCTGGCGGCTCGCCGACCAGTTCATCGCCTGCGACAAGTACGTCTTCGTCACCCCCAGCTGGAACCTCTTTTTCCCTGCGGAGTTCAAGATGTACATCGACGCGGTCACGGTGCCCGAGAAGAGCTACCGGCTGACTCAGGAGCGGGCGGAGGGACTTCTCGCTGGGGAGCTGAAGAAATCGCTCCACATCCACGCCTCGGCCCCCTTCAGCTACGGCAACGAGCGGGACCTGAGCGCCCCCTACCTCCGCTCCGTGCTGAACTTCCTCGGGGTGACCAACCAGGAGGCGGTCCTGTTAAGTGGATGCGACGACCCGCAGCAGGGCCCGTCCAGTGAGCACGGCGACGCCCGCCGCAGGCTCCTCGACCTGGCCCTCCGCTTCTAGCGGGCAACATATCATCCCCCAGCACCAACTCTCCCTCCCCTTCAAGGTGAGGGTCGGGGTGAGGATGGGGACAGGAAAAGCTGAAAGAGAATCAGGAGGCAGTGCAGTGACAATCATAGTAGCAGCGACCATCGTCCTCTGGGTTTTAATCGCGCTGGTGGCGATCTTCACCCGCTCGGGCAAAGAGAAAGACGACCGGTAATCAACAACACCACGAGGGAGATAAAACGGTGATGAATCTAAAGAGTTATATAACGGCAACCATGCTGGTGGCGGCACTGGCGACCACCGCCTCGGCGGAAACCCTTTCACTGCAGCAAAGCCTCGACAGTGCGGCGCACAACAACCCCACCCTGAAGGTCACGTCCTACAACAGCACGATCGCCCGGGAAAATGAACGGGTGGCCGCCAGGGGCTATCTCCCCAGGGTGGATGCCAAGGGGGGGTACACCGCGCAGCTCGAGGCGCAGTCGATCGCGATAGCGGGAATGTCGGCCCCCACCCAGCAGGCCGATTACGGCTTCTTCTCGCTGGGGATCGACCAGACGCTCTACGACTTCGGCCGCACGAAGTCGCAGGTGGAGCGGGCCAGGGCGAAGAGCGAGGAGGCGCGCCAGGGGTACCGCGCGGCCGAGCAGGAGGTCTTTCTCCGCGTGGTCCAGGCCTACTACGGCATCCTGGAGAGCGAAAAGCTGTTGGCGTCCGCCGACGAGGAGGTCCGCCAGATGGGAGGGCACCTCAAAGACGCCCAGGCGAAGTTCCAGCAGGGGGTGGTGACCCGCAACGACGTGCTGCAGGCGGAGGTCAAGCTCGCCAACAGCAAGCAGCGGCGCCTGGAGATCGCCAGGCAGCTCGACAACAGCTGGCTTCTTCTCAACTTCCTGACCGGCCGTGAGCCAGCCGCGCGGGCTCAGCTCGAGGACACCCTCGGGCGCTGCGAGGCCCCCTCCGTCAAGGCTACCCCCGCCGACCTCTCCTCCCGGCCGGACCTCCTGGCCGCTCGCGAAGCGGTCGCCGCCAGCGAAGCCGGCGTGCGCGAGCAACAGACGAACCTCCGTCCCGAGCTGTACGTCCAGGCGGGGGCCGAGTACCAGCAGAACCGCTACGTGAACGAGCAGACCATCATGGCGGCCACCGTCGGGATCCGGTTCAACATCTTCGACGGCTTCGCCAAGAACGCCCGCCTGCGCCAGGCGGTCGAGGCGCGCTCACAGAGCGAGGCGAACCTCCGCGAGGCCGAGCAGTCGGCGCGCCTCGAATACGAGACGGCGGTGAACGACCTCCAAGTGGCGGGTGAACGGATCGCCACCAACGAGAAGGCCGTCGGCCAGGCCGAGGAGAACCTCCGCCTCAACCGCAGCCGCTACGAAGAGCAGATGGGAACCTCGACCGACGTCATCGACGCCCAGACCCTCCTCACCCAGGCGCGCACCGACTACTTCCAGTCCCTCTTCGACGAGCGTGTAGCCCGCGCCAGGATCAAGAAGGCCCTAGGCACGCTTTAAAAGCAACGGCGGCGTTGGTGGCAGAGGGGACTGGCTCCGTAGGTGCCTGCCCCCCTAGCGGAACGCTAATTCAGCCCTGCCGCCCTCTTAAAGCCCCCAAGGGGACAGGCACCTGGCGGAGCCAGTCCCCTCCTCTGGGGAGAATTTTCGGAATTAACAAAGACAACGGAGGAAAGTCATGGAAGAAATGGTGGATACGGTGGACGAAGTAGTAGGAACTGTGGACGAGATCGAAACCGAAGAGGCAAAGTCCAATGGCCGCAAGCTGGCGATTCGTGCCGCGGTAGGCCTCGTCGTCGCCGCCGCGGTGGCTTGGGGAAGTCACCTTTTCGTCGAAGGCCAGCGGCGGATCGAAACCGACGACGCCTTCATCGAGTCGCACATCCACGCGGTCTCCGCCCGCGTGCCGGGGACGGTGACCAAGGTGCTGGTCAAGGACAACCAGTTCGTGCACAAGGGGGATCTCCTCCTCACCCTGGACGACCGGGACTACGCGGTGAAGGTATCGAGCGCCCAGGCGGACCTCGACATCGCCAGAAACGACACCACCGGCGAAGCCGCCCAGGTGGAGGCGGCCAAGGCCGACCTGGAGCGCGCCAAGGCGCAGCTCGCCCAGTCCGAGCTCGATCTCAAACGAGCCCAGGTGCTGGTCGACCGCGAAGTGATGCCGCGTGAGCAACTGGAGAGAAGGACCACCGATCGCAGCGTGGCGGCTTCCCAGGTGAAGGGGGCCGAAGAGAGGCTCCGCGCGGCGCAGGCCGCCCTTGGCCTCGTGGGAGGAGGCAAGGCAGGTGCCCGTGAAGCCAAGCGCCAGTCGACCCTGGACGAGGAGCGCCTGAATCTCTCCTACACCAAGATCTACGCACCCGCCGACGGTTACGTCACCCGCAAGTCCGTCGAGCCGGGGAACCGCGTGCAGTCGGGACAGTCGCTCCTTGCCGTGGTGCCGCTCGAGGATTCCTGGATCACCGCCAACTACAAGGAGAGCCAGCTCACCCACGTCCGCCCCGGCCAGAAGGTCTCCTTCAAGGTCGACACCTATCCGGGTCGCGAGTTCACCGGGACCGTGGAGAGCATCATGGCAGGGACTGGCGCGGCCTTCTCGCTGCTCCCTCCCGAGAACGCCACCGGCAACTACGTGAAGGTGGTGCAGCGGGTGCCGGTGAGGATCGCTATCGACCGCGCGAGCGATCCCAACGCCCAGCTGAGAGTGGGGATGAGTGTCACCCCGGTCATCCAGGTGGAGCGGAGCACCTCCGCGATCGTCAAAGAACTCTTGCACCTCTCCTAGCCGGGGAATCGGAGAACGCACATGCAGGCCAACAACAAAACCGCCAACAAATGGATCATCGCCCTCTCCGTGATGCTGCCGGCGCTGATGGAGGTGATCGACACCTCGGTCGCCAACGTGGCGCTTCCCAACATGCAGGGTAGTCTCAACGCCGGTACCGACGAGATCACCTGGGTCCTCACCTCCTACATGGTAAGTAACGCCGTCGTGCTCCCGATCACCGGCTGGCTTTCCCGCATGTTCGGCCGCAAGCGCTTCCTGATCACCTGCGTCATCCTGTTCACCCTCTCCTCCCTTCTCTGCGGAGCGGCGCCCAACCTGGCGACCCTGATCTTCTTCCGCATCGTGCAGGGAGCGGCCGGCGGCGCGCTGATACCGATCAGCCAGGCGATCCTCTTGGAGAGCTTTCCCCACAGCGAGCAGGGAATGGCCAACGCCATCTTCGGCATCGGCGTGATGTTCGGCCCCATCATCGGCCCTGCGCTGGGTGGCTGGATCACCGACAACATGACTTGGCGCTGGATCTTCTATGTCAACATCCCGGTCGGCATCGCCGCCCTTGCCATGGTCGGGCGTTTCGTCACCGATCCGCCCCATGTCAAGCGCGGCAAGGCCACCGTGGACTACTGGGGTCTCAGTTTGCTGACACTCGGCATCGGGTCGTTGCAGATCATCCTCGACAAAGGGCAGCAGGACGACTGGTTCAACTCCCCTTTCATCGTCACCTTCACCATCATCTCCGTCGTATCCCTCCTCCTCACCGTCTGGGTGGAGTTGAGGCACCCGCACCCCATCGTGAACCTGCGGCTCTTCAAGAACGTCTCCTTCCTGGCGGGGAACCTGGTGATGTTCATGATCGGCTTCGGACTGTACGGCTCGCTGATGGTGATCCCGCTCTTCTTGCAGACCCTGATGGGGTACACCGCAACACAGGCCGGCCTCGTGCTGGCGCCGGGAGGCGTGGCAACCCTTCTGCTGATGCCCTTGGTGGGAGCCGGCCTTTCCAAGGTGGATGGCCGCAAGATCGTCTTCGCCGGCCTGGTGATCTCCGCCTGGTCGATGTTCATCTGGCGCGGATTCCCGCTGGCAACCTCCTACGGCGACTTCCTCTGGCCGAGGATCGTGGCGGGCGTCGGCCTCTCCATGCTCTTCGTCCCCCTCACCACCCTCACCCTTGGTGGAATGAAGCCGGAGCAGATGGGAGACGCGACCGGCCTCTACAGCCTCTTACGCAACATCGGCGGAAGCGTCGGCATCGCCGCCACCTCAACCCTGTTGGCCCGTTACAACCAGATGCACCAGAACCTGCTGGTATCGAGGCTGAACCCTTTCAACCCCGTCTACCAGGACAAGGTACAGTCGATTTCCCAAGGCTACGCCGCCCGCGGAATGGGCCCCGCCGATGCGCAGCAGCTGGGGTTAAGCTCCGTCTATGGATTGTTGCAGCAGCAAGCCGCCATCCTCTCCTACAACCGCGTCTTCTGGGTCTTGGGCCTGGGCTTCCTAGCCGTCATCCCCTTCCTCCTCCTTCTAAAACGCCCCAAACCCGGCGCCGCCCCCGCCGCCGCCGCCCATTAATAAGGTTCCCTCCCCTTCAAGGGGAGGGACAGGGTGAGGATGGGGATCCATACAGTCAATATCCCCTCGCCCCTTCGAGGGGCAGTACTCCAATATTCCCTCGCCCCTTTAGGGGAGAGGGGCAGTACTCCATATTCCCTCTCCCTCCGGGAGAGGGGCAGGGGTGAGGGAGATTTTTTACAACGCCCTAAGCGACACCGGCACCGACCAAGGACCGCGCCCGTTGCTGCTAAGCACCCTCACCCGGAACCAGTACAATTTCCCCGGCTCCTTCCCCCCTACCTTGATCCCCGTAGCGCGTGGGAAGGTATCCACATCGCACCAGTTGGACTCCACCGCCGGATCCCCTTCGCAGATCTGAATATCATACGCCCTCGCCCCCGGCACACGGCCGACCCGCAGATCGTAGCTCCCGGTATCCAGTCCATGCCTGACGGAAAGATCGGTAGCCGGTACCATAGTTGTCCCCTTCACCACCTGGGACTTCAGCGGGAATCCCGTTGTTCTCAGCACCTCCAGGTCCCCGTCGGCGGCAAGCTCCACGTAGCTGGCGATCTTGGCGAGATGGCACTTAGTCTCCAGGTGCAGGGCATTTCGCTCGGCGAGCTTCACAGTGTCCCGCGTCTGAGCCCCCTTGATTGCCGCATCCAGTTTATCAGCCGTGGTGCCAAGCGTCTCGAGCGACGGTACGAAGTGCGGCCAAGGCTCTGCGAAGTTTGCAAACGAATGGTTAGTGAGCATAGCCTTTACAGTTTTAGCGAGAGCTACCGTTTCAGCAGCGCTCGTCCCAAATCTCCTTACCACCCACGTTAATTGTGGCGTCATGGCGGGCCTCCTCGCGATTAGGTTTTGCTAATCTTAACGGCAATTCGGGGCCGCGCAAGCGAGGAAACGAATTTTTTTATCCCATCGGGGGCCTGGAGTGACGCACCCCCGACGAGATGTGACGTCAAAAAGAAGGTCCAGAGGTCACCGACCAAGTTTTGCAGTGCACGAAGCAAGATCATTCATAGAAAGCCCCCCTCCCAAGCACCTGGAAACATAGGGTCTTTGGCCACTATGGTGTAAGAATCAAAATTGTTAACGCACATTTCCTATTTCTTAACGCAAAAATGGAGTTCCGTAACGCAAAGTGGCGCCCTCGACTCCCCTGCTGAAGTTCTCGACGCTCTCCGGCAAAAAAACCTGGTGAAGCTTTGGAATTTGTTCGGCTTGGATTTGGGAAGTTGGAAGGAGACCGGCAAATGTATCAGGAAGAAAAGGAGTTTCGTCGCCCAAGAAGCAACATCCGATGTGCACGAGTCCGAAGGAGCAGTATACGGATCGGCTAACGTAACGTCAGCAGCAACTTTTGGTGAAATAAAATGTGGTTGATCGCTGCAAACCAGATGCTGCAGAGAGCGAAGGCGCGGATCTCCGAGGTCAACACCGGGGAGATCCGGACCCTTCAGGGCGATTTTCGAGAGATAGAGCTGCCGGGTGAGCATTACGACGTTATCCTCGCCGCCGCCGTGCTGCATCATCTCCGCGACGACCAGGACTGGGAGATGGCATTTCGGAAGATCTACGAAATCACCGCACCCGGAGGAAGCGTGTGGATCACCGACCTGGTAGCGCATGAGACCGAGATGGTGCAGAGCATGATGTGGCAGCGTTACGGAGAGTATCTAAGCTCAGTGGGAGGGGATGCCTACCGGGAGAAGGTGTTTACCTACATCGCAAAGGAAGACTCGCCGCGCCCCGTGACCTATCAGCTGGACCTCCTGCGCAGGGTGCGCTTCGCACACGTCGAACTGCTGCACAAGAACTCCTGCTTCGCCGCCTTCGGTGCCCTGAAAACCTGAACCTATCGGTATGCATCACTCAGGGCCATAGCTGATCGCGTCTCATTACCGGTGACCTCGGAGGGTCTCCCTCCGGTGGCAGTCACCCCGTTTACATCACCGCTGCCAGCCCGAGCCTGTCGAAAACTCTCTTGGATGACCTCCCCCCCTGAAAGCTGTAGGTCTGCGAATCTACCGCCCTTCGTTTTGTCTGAACGGTTGCGTGACTAATATCAGTATTTTTTCGAAGGGGCGACGTAACTTTTTGGACAATTCCGCCCTATGCCTCTTCCTTTGATACCTCTCCGAAAGATACTCGAAGTTACATAAATACTTTTCAAATGTCTTGCCACCGTTGTCAGCATTCCAGTTTTTTCTCATATAGACAATCAGAGGCTTTGTTCGATTCCAATAAGAGTCTGGGAAATCGTATATTTCAGAATACACTGCAAAGTCAAGATAATTAGTTTTTACCAAAGCTCCGATTTGTTCATAATGATGTCCTACTTCAACAAATTCTCGCATCAATATATTATTAGAATGATATAGACTCCATCCACTTGGATGGTTATCAGCAATATTAGTGGAGATATTTGGATATGCCAGCCATACATTATATATTTTTTCATGCAGTGCATGTTGCTCATCTAAAAGTTCTTTTGTTTCTGAATACTTTGTCAACTGTGTTTGACGAAATGAATTTTTAATGCTCCAAAGACTTACAATAATGTAAAGACAGGTAAGGATAATAGAAACTTCTTTAACGATCCGAACCCATTTGTGCCATTTTCTGTAAAACATAATGTTTTCCTCGATCTGCCCCGCGCCAGCTACTACTCGCCCCAAAAGCTGCATACGGGGAATCTTGAGCTTAATGCGGTGCCTTCGACCGCGACTGTCAATCTGCAGCATCCATTGGTGGGAAGCCTCCCGGCCGCCTGCTACCTACCTAACTGCGCATTCCGCTGAAGTCGGCCACCCAATCCGACGGAAGTCGGCCGGGTGTTCCGATTGAAGTCGGCCACCCCCTGAGGGGTGCGCCGCTGGGTGTTGGTTACTGTCTCACATGGTTTCGCACGGGTC
>NZ_BLXW01000049.1:0-30438 GCF_054784495.1 Geomonas sp. Red276 | reverse complement strand
TTGTGGGGCACGGTGGGTTCTCCTTCTGAGGTTTGGTCGTTGGCGCTTCCAAACTACCAGAAAAACTCACTGTGTCCCTTCGTTTTCTACCCCTCCTTCAGGGTGGTGCATTTTGAACTAGAATTCATCCTCCGGAGGGAGCGGGGGGAGTTACAAGATCCTGGGGACCGTGGCGTTCCCGGCGGGAAGCGACGTCACCCAGGGGGACGTGAACAGCGTGAACGCGGGGACGACGGCACCGACCGTCGAGGTCAAGACCCTGGAAGGCAAGTCGGTCGCCTCGGTCCACGCCACCGTGCCCACCAGCGGCAGCGGGGCGGTGACCTACGAGGTGGGAGGGCTCACCAAGGGTGACTACGTCATCAAGGTCACCAACGGCAACAAGGTCATCAAGGGGGTGGTCGACCAAGGCTCCATGACGAGCACCACGGTGACCAAGAACATCGACAAGATCTCCACCGCCGCGGTCCACCTGACCGAGAGGAAGATCGGCGTGGTGGCGGGAACCATCGGGGAGGCGGCCAACGCTTCGGTCAGCTCGTCGTCGGTCGCCGGGGTCCAGCCGGCCGTCCTCGAGAAGACCATCAAGAGTGCGGTCGACACCGTCCTCTACGCACCCGCAAGCGCAACCCAGAGCCAGGTCGACCTCGCCAACGTGGTCAACGTGGTGGCCGCCACCGTCACCAACGGGGTCGACACCGGGAGCTTCCTGGCCGGCACCTCCACCACCACCCAGGTCAACACGGTCCAGTACACCATCCAGGGTGGGAGCGCGGTGGCCGGCGGGCCGGCCCCCGTCTCCGCGGGGACCGCGCAGAGCACGGTGGCCGCCGCCACCACCGGCTACAACCCGCCGCCCGATGCGGTCTCCTTCACCTCGAAGGTCGCCGTGTTCACCTCGCTTACCGCCTACAACCCGCTCCAGGGGGTGACCGTCACCACGGTGGGGCTCTCCCCGGAAATCACCACCACCTCGGACGCCAACGGCAGCTTCACCCTGGCGGGTATCCCCCAGGGGACCCCGTTCTACATCAAGATGAGCCTCTCCGGCTACGCCGGCGCCTGCTCCAATACCTTCTCCCTGGCCGCGGACCTCGATGTCTCCGACCGCCCCTACGCGCTGCCGACCATGGCCAACCTCACCAACCTCGGCAACCAGGCCGGCAACGGCCTCATCCGCACCCGGGTGGTCTCCAGCACCAACCAGGTCAGCGGCTTCCTCGCCGGCGCGGTGGTCAGCGCGGTCGACCAGGCGGACCAGACGGTCTATCCGGTGATCTACACCAACAGCAGCGGCCAGCTCGACGCCTCGCTCACCGCCACCGACGGCACCTATGGCCAGTACACGGTGCTCAACATCCCCGCCGGTCACACCGTCGTCGTCTCGGTCTCCAAGTCGGGATACACCTTCCCGAACAAGACCTTCGTCATCAATGCCGACTCGATGAGCCAGGGGCGCTCGGTCGGCACAGCCACCACCGGCGGCGGGAGCACCACCGGGGCCGCCTTCACCCAGGCCGACCTGACCGGCACCTGGAACCTGATCCACTTCTATACCGGTGCCGACGTGGTCAACAGTCTTGCTCCCGGTTGGGTCATCGTAAAGGCCACCGTGGCATCCAACGGAGCCGTCACCATCAACTCCTATCTGGACAGCGTGGGCAACACCGACGTCAACATCGTGGGAGGCACCATCAACTGGACCATCGACGGCACCGGCAGCATCACCGAGAGCGGCACCGCCGCCTTCACCCAGGCGCCGAAGCTCCAGATGAGCTCCAACAAGGCGGTGGCAGTCGGGGTCGCCACCGACGGAAACGCCAAGCTGATGAGGGTGGCCGTCAAGCAGACCGGGAGCTTCTCCAACGCCGACCTGACCGGTCCGCTCAGCTACACCTCCTGCGAGCTCGGGAGCGGCACCGACAACTACTACGCCTTCGTGACCGGCTCGCTCGATTCCACCCGCCAACTGCTGGTGGCCAACAAGATCGAGACGGTGCCCAACTACGGTCCCCCCTCCAGCGGGGTCTACTTAGACGTGGCGTCCAACGGGGCGGTGAGCGTGCCGGGCTCCCCGAATTTCCACGGGTTCCTCACCCCTGACAAGAGCATGATGTTCTTCGTCGGGACCTCCGGCAACACCAACGGCTACATGTTCGGCGTCGCCTCGATCGGAAGCCAGAGCTTCAGCTCGGCCGATCTCGTCGGCAACTACGTGGGCTACGGGCTGGCCAACGAGCCGACCCCGGTCTGGGAGCGCGATGTCGCCTACCTGGATGCCTCGGGGAACTTCACCCCCAGCGCCGTACTCGACAGTACCGGGAACACCAGCCTGTCCGGTTCCAGCGCCACCGGCATGACCATCGGTTCCACCGGCCTCATTAGCCAGACCTCCGACGCGAGCACCCACGGCTTCCTGTCCCGCGACAAGAAGGTCGTGATCCTGAACTCCACCTGGGATCCGGGCGCTTACGCCATCGCGATCTTCCTCAAGTAACCCGCGCCTCGGGCATCGCCATCATCTGGTGGCGATGCCCGAGCTCTTCTTCCCGCCGATCCGTTGCGCCGCACGGCTTAGCGCTGGCTACGCCACGCAGACGAAATCCTTCCCCTCTACCCACCCGAGCCCGCCGGCCGTTTCGCGGAAGGCCTCCCTGCCCCCCCTAAGCCCGATCGCGCAGAGCATCTTTCTCCCGGCGAGCTCCAGTTCCTCCGGCCGGATCACCGGCGCCCCGTGCAGGATCCTCCCGAGTTTTTTGGGGTCGATGTCGAGCCAGTGGCCGACCCGGACCCCCTCGCCGGCGAGGAGCCTCTGCCAGGCCCGCGCCTCCTTTCCAGCCCCGGCCAGCACCACCTCCCCGATCCCCGAGAGGTACCCCTGCCTGAGGTGGTGGAGCTTGCAGCGCCGCATGGCCTGGGCCGCGTAATCGTCCATGGTCCTGGTGGCCCGCTCCGGGTGGTCGCGCCAGAAGATGAGCGGACCGGGGAGCCGGGCGAACCTCACCCCCCGGGCCGCCAGCCGGAGCCAAAGGTCGTAATCCTCCGCCCACCCCAGTTCGCGGTAACCCCCCGCCTGTTCGAGCAGCGTTCGGCGCAGCATGACCCCCGGGTGCACGAAGGGGGACTCGACGAAGAGGTCCCGCAGGATGAGCTCGTGGCTGGAAAGTCCGTTTTGCCACCTCTCGTAGTCGAGCATCCCCCTCCTGAGCGAGCCGCGCGGGAAGTGCCGGAACTCGGCCGCCACGAGCCCCACCTCGGGATGGGCCGCCAGATGCGCGGCCTGCCGCTCCAGCCGGCGGGGATGGGATATGTCGTCGCCATCCATCCGCGCCACCAGCTCCCCCCGGCAGAGGGCGATCCCCGCGTTGAGGGCGGCGATCAGCCCGCCACCTTCCCGCCTGAGGGGTCGAACCCGCGGGTCGCCCTGGGCCGCCGCCTCCAGGATGGCCCCGGTCCGGTCGGTCGAGCCGTCGTCGATCGCGATCAGCTCCCAGTCACCCACCGTCTGCCGGAACAGGGAGTCGAGCGCCGCCTCGAGAAACCGCTCTTCGTTTCGTACCGGCATCACTATGGATATGAATGGAGAACCTGTCATAAGAGCCTCGTAATTGAATTTGGCGGGAGCCGATACTACAACATTCAGAGGGAAAATTCCTCTTTTATAGAAAGTTCCCCCCCCCTCTCTTCTTCCTTCGGTAGGTCCCGGTCGAGGGCGCCTCTTGAGAATCATCGATACCGGCCCGTTTCTTGACAACATGGGAGTTGTTCTATATTGTGGATATCTCGTTTCGTGGTTTTGTTTTTAAGTACCAGCTTTGAGCCGCCGGTTGTCGTGGAGTGACCGTCCTGGCACCCCACGCGCTCCCTTGAACAGACCGATACAGCGGCGAGGGGTCCCATGCCGAGTGCCAGAAAACGCACCACCATCCGGTTCCAGCTGACCTGCCTCGTGCTGGCCTGCGTGCTGCCGGTCTGGTTGATCGCCGGTGCGCTGGTCTGGTACGCGTACACGAGCAAGCTCGAGGGGCTCCACCGGTCAATGCTGGCCAGCGCCCGCATCATGGGGATGGTGGTCGACCGCGAGCTCACCAGCATGCAATCCGCCCTCCTCGCCCTGGCCACCTCCCCCTCCTTCGCCAAAGGGGACTTTGCCGACATCCATCGCCAGACCCACGAACTTCTCCAAGCCTATCCCGGTTGCGACATCATCGTCGCGGACAGCTCCGGCCAGCAGCTGGTCAACTCCTTTCGCCCCTTCGGTACCCCCCTTCCCAAGCGCGCCAACCAGGAACTGGTCAAGGCCATCTTCGCAACCGGCCGGCCGGTCATCAGCAATCTCTTCTTCGGTGCCGTCACCAAGCGCCCCATGATCGCCATCGACGTCCCGGTCTTCGTCAACGGAACCGTCCGCTACGACCTCTCGCTCGCCTTTCCCTCAGAGAGGATGACCGCGCTGTTGCGAAACCAGTCGCTGCCGGACGGCAGGTACTGCACGGTGCTCGACCGAAACCACGTCATCGTGGCCAGGACTTCCCAACCGGAACGGTTCGTCGGTACCAAGGCGGGCCCCGATTTCCGCCGGGCGGCCAGGGCCGGGGTGGAGACCGGGACCGGCGAGGTGAAAAACGTGGCCGGGATCACCGTGCTGGTGGCCTTCAGCAGGTCGCTCATGTCCGGGTGGATCCTTTCCTTCGGGGTTCCCATGTCGCAGGTGATGGCCGACATGTACCGCTGGGTCGCGCTGGCCGCCGGGGGGGCCACCCTCCTTTCGCTGGTGGGTATCCTGCTCGCGACCGCTATCGCCCGCCGCATCGCCGGCGACATCCAGTCGCTGGTCGCCCCCGCCCTCGCCATCGGTGCCGGCGAGGTGGTCGGGGCGGTCGCCGACCAGACCGTCAAGGAGACCGCCGAGGTGGCCGACGCCCTGGTGCAGGCCTCCAACCTGTTGCGGGAACGGGCGCAGGAGCGGGACCTGGCCGAGCAGCGCCTCTCGCGCAGCATCGAGGACCTCAACCGGGAGACCTCGGAGAAGCTTAGGACCCTGGAGGAGTTGCGCCGGCAGGAGCGGATGCTGATCCAGCAAAGCCGGCAGGCGGCCATGGGGGAGATGATCGGCAACATCGCCCACCAATGGCGCCAACCGCTCAATTCCCTCTCGCTTTTGGTGCAAAAGCCCTCCCTCTTCCTGGCTCTCGACGAAACCGACCAGCTCTTTTTGGAGGAGAACACCCGCAAGTCGCTGGAGGTGATCAAGCACATGTCCCGGACCATCGACGATTTCAGAAATTTCTTCCGCCCCAACAAGGATAAGGTAACCTTCAGGGTGGGGGATGAGGTCTCGAGGACCCTTTCCCTTATGGAGGGGACCCTGCAGGGGCAGCAGATCCATGTCCAGGTGGTGGCCAACCGGGATTCGCTGGTGTCGGGCTACCCGAACGAGTTTTCCCAGGTGCTCTTGAACATCCTGGTCAACGCGAGAGATGCCGTGAAGGAACGGGGTATCCGCGACCCCCGCGTGGTCATCACCCTCGACGCCGAAGAGGGGAGATCCGTGGTCACCGTCGCCGACAACGCCGGCGGGATCCCGGACGAGATCATGGCCAAGATCTTCGACCCCTACTTCACCACCAAAGGGCCTCAATTGGGGACCGGGGTGGGACTCTTCATGTCCAAGACCATCATCGAGAAAAACATGGGCGGGCGCCTCACCGCGCGCAACAACGGTAACGGCGCCGAGTTCAGGATCGAGGTGTGAGCATGGAAATCATGGTTGTCGAAGACGACGAGGACACCCGCACCATCCTCTGCTCGATCCTGCGCAGGAAATTCCCCAACGTGGAGATCTCCAGCGCAGCCAACGGCAGGGAAGGGGTCGAGCTCTTCTCCCGGCGCCGGCCGCAGATCGTCGTCACCGACCTCAACATGCCCGGCATGGGAGGGGGCGGGATGGTCCGGGAGATACGGCAGCTGAGCCCCGAAACCATGTTCATCGTCGTGACCGCCGATACCGGAAAGGGATCGCTCGTGGAGGCCTTCGGCGAAGAGAGCCAGATCGACCACTACGTGTTCAAGCCGGTCGATTACGCCACCCTCTTCCTGGCCATCTCACGCTGCATCGCCAAGCTCCAAGGAGCCGAATGATCCTCCCGAATAGTCCGCGCCCAAGCTGACTTCCTTCCGCCGTCTCGACCAGACCCTCATCCATCCCCTGCCTCACTGCCTGACGATTCCCCGTGGAGGAGCCTCCCGCCGCTTTTTTCTCCCTGTCTCTCATTAAATAGTTGACAATCCCCCTTTAGCACCCTATAAACGATTTCAATTTTCAATTTCTGCAATGGGGCCGCGGTCTCGGCCGGGAAAATCCTCATATTTTTCCGGCGGCTGCCGATTAAGAGTAGGAATTGACGGTTCTAGCGAAAGAGGAGGGGTAGATGGTTCGGCGTGTGCTGGTAGCGGTGGCGTTGTCGGTGGCGGTTTCGGGAGGTGCGTGGGCTGAGAATCCGGCCTCTGCGGTTTCGGTGGCGGAGGCGGGCGGGGAGAGCTCTCCCGGTCCCACCTCGGTGCCGGGTCCTCCCCCGACCGAGACTCCGGAGGCCAAGGCCGAGGTGCTCTACCGCTTCGGGGTGAACGGCTTCGTGAGGGGGGAGGGGGCGGGGAACATGGCCCTCGGTGCCTTCAGCTACCTCCCCGAGCACTCCGAAGGGCGCTTCGTCTACCGCGCGAAGCCGTACGCCTTCTGGCATCCCACCGATTACCTCGACCTTCACCTGGAGGGGCAGCTCTACGGCTTCACCGGGAGAAGGGATGACGACTGGCAACTGGCGCTCTACCAGGGGTACCTGGAGGCCAGGATTCCCGGAAGCAACCTCCTCTCCCTCAAGGGAGGGCGGCAGGAATTCGCCTACGGGAGCAACTTCATGCTGGGCGCCGACGCCTTTTTCAACGGGCTCAGCTACGACGGCGGCCGGCTCCGCATCCAGCCCACCGATACCGTCTCCCTCGACCTTTTGGGGGGCGGCTACGTGGCGCCGTGGGCCGACGGGGTGAAAGGAAACCTGGCCGGCGCCTATGGCACCTGGACCCTCGGGGAAGGGAAGTCCCTGGAGGGGTACTTCCTGCGCGACTACCAGGAGGTGGCGGGATTGCCCGGGCAGACCATCAACAGCTACGGCCTCAGGGGAACCACCAAGGTCGGGCCGCTCTGCGTCGAGATCGAGCCGGTCTACCAGAACGGGGAAATCTACCGCCCCTCCACCGGGTCGAATACCGACGTGAGCGCCTTCGGCGGCCATCTCGACCTGACCGCTGAACTCGAGGGTGGCGGGATGCACCACAAGCTGTGGGGCGGGTACGCCGCGGGCACCGGCAGCAAGGGGGCGGCCGAGGGGGGATCTGCCCGCTACGAGTTCCACAACCCCTCCAACGACTCGAGCATCGTCGGCGACATGAGCCTCTTCGCCGACCTTTCCGGCGCCAACGTGGCCGGCCACCATGCCAGCGGCCTGCAGGTCTACACCCTGGGCTACGGCATCGATCTCACCAAGGAGCTGAACGTTGCCGCCACCGGACACTACTTTACCGCAGCCGCCGTCGAGGACGGCTTCAGCACCAATCTCGGCCTGGAGACCGACTTCGCCCTCACCTATACCTTCTCCGACAACTACTCGGTGATCCTCGCCTACGACCACTTCTTCTCCGGCCCCTTCTTCCGGCAGGCCGGCGGGGGAGAGGACGTCCACTTCGCCTACGCCATGCTGCAGTTCAACCTGGAGAAGTCGAAGCTGAAGGGGAAATAGTTCCCGGCCCCTTCCTTGACAACCCTCCCCCGGTATCTCATGCTTGAGCTGATCCTCTCCGGCCCCGGTGGCCGGGGGGGGCATACCATCCGCACAGGAGGTACAGCCATGGATGTCACACCGCGTGTCGCCCCGGAGGAGATCCGGGACAGGGTACGGTCGAAGCAGGCGCTTTTGGTCTGCGCCTACGACGACGATGAGAAGTTCCAGGCCCTGCGCCTGGAGGACGCGATCTCCCTGCGCCAGTTCCGGGAAGTCGAACCATCGCTTCCCAAGGATCAGGAGATCGTTTTTTACTGCGCCTGACCGAAGGAAGCGACGTCCGCCGGTCTGGCGGCGCAGTATCTCTCCAAGGGCTACCGAAACGCTAAGGCCCTGAGAGGTGGAGTGGAGGGGTGGAAACAGGCGGGACTCGGGGTTCGCTAGGCCGCCGGTAACGGGAACGAAGGCCGGGCCGGCGCCCGCAGCCGCCCCCGGCCACTCGCTCCCGGATTTGGCCACAACCCCGCTCAAATGCGCGGTTTTCCCTTCCGTTCGATTTTCCTCCCTTTCCTTTCGGCTTTTACTCGTCGGCAAAGTATGGTAGGTATGTCAGTTCCCCCACCACCCGCTCGGGAGTGTCAGCGTTGCCAACCAATCGCCGCTTTCTGCAGAGATGGATCAGCATTACCCTGGTGGCCGGGCCGCTCCTCTACCTCTGCGTCTCCTTTCTCGACCTCCCGGTGGCCCACTGGGTGAAGAAGAACCTGTTCTCGATCGAGGAGTGGCACCAGCGGACCACCGACCTCCCGGACATGCTGCTCACCTCGGTGGTGTTGGTCACGGTGGCGGCCGGTGGCATCTACTTTGCCCGGCGCAGGAAAGGGATCGACGACGCGCTGACCCGACTCTGCCACCTGGTCGCCTGGACGGCGCCGGTCTCGTTCGGGATGAAACAGCTGCTCAAGTTGTTCTTCGGCCGGACCACCACCAGGGACTGGCTCGAGGGGCACGAGGCGGCCGCCTTCCACTGGTTCCGCGGCAACGAAGGGTGGGTGGGGTTTCCCTCCGGCCACATGCTGGTGGCGGCGGCGCTTCTCGCGGCAACCGCCCGCTTCTTTCCGTGGAGCCGCGGCTGGGCGCTCGTCGCCTGCGCCTTCTTGGCGGTGGCGCTCATGCTGACCAGCTACCATTTCCTGAGCGACGTGCTGGCGGGAGTCTACTTCGGGCTGGCCACCGAGGCCACCATCTCCCAGCTCCTTTTCGGCGACGCGCCGCAGGTGGCGGGGAGGGGAGGGTGCCGGGCGCCGGATGGCTGCCGATGATCGTCCCCGGCCACTTTTCGCTTGCATCGACGGGCTAAATCCCTTATATTTCAAAGGTGCGCCGGTCAAAAATTAAAGCGGTGCTAAAGATGACACGAGAGGCGGAAGGGTGCCGGACCCGCCGTCCTTGACCATACTGAAAAAGGGGGTTTAACCCATGCGGTTAAACCCTTTTTGTTTCCCAAAGCGGTCATGGAGGACCAATGGAGAGAAGAGCAGTAGCGGCTGGAGACAACATCGAATCGCAGTGCACGCGGTGCAAGGCGCTCTTGAACCACACCATCGTGGCCATGGTGGGGACCCAGGTGGTCAGGGTGAAGTGCAACACCTGCGGCAGCGAGCACAACCATCGTCCGGCCAAGGAGGCCAAGGAGCCGAAGGCGGCGGTGACAAGGTCCGCCGCGGCCAAGCCGGCCCGGACCACCGCGGGAAGGACCAAGACACCGGTGCTGTCCGACGAGGCGATATGGGAGGAGATGATCGCCCCGCACGACCCGGATCAGGCGGTCGCCTACAGCATGAACGCCACCTTCCGGGCCAACACCCTGGTGAGCCACCCGACGTTCGGCATCGGTCTCGTCGCCGCCACCCAGGCCGGGAAGATCGAGGTGGTCTTCAAGAGCGGACGGAAGCTTCTGCGGACCGCGTAGGAAGAATAAGACGAGGGGGAATCCCTTCTGAAAAATCGGGACGGAACAAGAGAGGGGATGCCACGGCATCCCCTCTCTTGTTTTTTGCGGATATTTCCTGGCACCCGCCCTTCGGCCGTCCACTCTCCTAATTACTGATATCCCCTCGCCACCATGGGGGAGAGGGCCAGGGTGAGGGGGTGGAAATGTCTCCCTCACCCGGCCTTCGGAGGGTTACTTCTTGATCCGGAATCCCGCCCGTTCCCAGGCGCTCTTTTCGTCCACCGGAGCGGCCGGCTTCTTCTGGGGCTCCGGGCGGCGCTCGCCGCGGCTATCCCGCGGCCGCTCGGCACCCTTTTGCGCCTTCTCCGGCTCCGCCTGCTTGATGGAGAGCGAGATCCTCTTTCTCTGCGGGTCGGCGGCCAGCACCTTCACCTTGACGATCTCCCCCACCTTGACCGCCTCGTTGGGATCCTTCACGAACTTGTGCGAGAGCTGGCTCACGTGGACCAGTCCGTCCTGGTGCACACCGATGTCGACGAAGGCGCCGAAGGCGGCCACGTTGGTCACCACCCCCTGCAGGATCATCCCCTCCTTCAGGTCCTCGATGGTGGAAACGTCCTCCCTGAAGGTGGCGCTCCTGAACTCCTCGCGCGGGTCGCGCCCCGGCTTCTTCAGCTCGGCCAGGATGTCCTTGAGCGTCGGGAGCCCCACCTCCTCGGTGAGGTAGCGCTCCAGCTTGATGGTCGCCGACAGCGACGGGTCCGCCACCAACCGCTCCAGGCTCACCCCGAGGTCGGCCGCCATCTGTTCCACCACGGCATACTTTTCCGGATGGACCGCCGTGTTGTCCAGCGGATGGTCGCCGCCGCGGATCCTCAAGAAGCCCGCCGCCTGCTCGAACGCCTTGGGGCCGAAGCGGGCGACCTTGAGGAGCGCCTGGCGGTTGGCGAAGGGGCCGTTGTCGTCGCGGTAGCGGACGATGGCCCGCCCCTGGTTTTCGGAGAGGCCGGCGACGTAGGAGAGGAGCGCCCAGGAGGCGCTGTTGAGATCGACGCCGACGTAGTTGACGCACGACTCCACCACCGCGTCCAGCGCCTTCTTCAAGAGCGACTGGTTGACGTCGTGCTGGTACTGGCCGACGCCGATGCTCTTGGGATCGATCTTGACCAGCTCGGCCAGCGGGTCCTGGAGCCTTCTGCCGATCGAGATGGCGCCCCTGATGGTGAGGTCGAGCTCCGGGAACTCCTCGCGGGCGATCTCGGAAGCGGAATAGATACTGGCCCCCGCCTCGTTGACCATGACCGTCTCGGCCCTGCACCCCGCCTTCTTCAGCGCGTCGCGGACGAAGATCTCGGTCTCGCGCCCCCCGGTGCCGTTGCCGATGGCGATCAGCCGGCAGTCGTGGCGCTCGACCATGGCCACCAGTTCCCCACCGGCCGCCTCCGCCTTGGCGCCGCCGGTATGGGGATAGATGGTGGCGTGCTCGAGGAAGCGGCCGGTCTCGCTGAGGGCGGCCAGCTTGCAGCCGGTCCGCATGCCTGGGTCGATCCCGAGCACGCGCCGGTTTCCGGCGGGCGGGAGCAAGAGGAGGTTCCTGAGGTTCTGCGCGAAGACGGCGATGGCCGCCTCGTCCGCCCGGGTCTTCGCCTCCAGCCTCAGCTCCACCTCGATGGAAGGGGCGATCAGCCGGTGATAGGCGTCCGAACAGACCGCGGAGAGAAGCTCCCGGAAGGGGCTCGCCGTTTTGATGGAACGAAGCCGCATCCGGTCGAGAATCTCCTCCTCCGGGGCCAGTAGCACGAGCCTCAGCACCGATTCCTTCTCACCGCGCCGCATGGCCAGCATACGGTGGGAGGGCATCGACTTCATCGGCTCCTGGTAGTCGTAGTACATCTCGTACTTCTTCTCTTTGTCCTCGCTCTCGCCGGAGAGCTTGGCATGGAAGATCCCCTGTTCGCGGGTCAGTTCGCGCACCATGGCGCGCAGGTCGGCGTCCTCGGCCAGCCGCTCGGCGAGGATGTGGCCGGCCCCCTCGAGGGCCGCCTCCGGGTCCGGCACCCCGAGCTCCTCGTTGACGAAGGGGAGGGCGAGGTCCAGCGGGGAGCCCGCGCCCGGCTCCTGGGCCGCGATCAGGTCGGCGAGCGGCTCGAGCCCGCGCTCGCGCGCGATGGTCGCCTTCGTGCGGCGTTTCGGCTTGTAGGGGAGGTAGAGGTCTTCGAGCTCCGTCTTCTTACGGCAGGAGACGATGCGGGCCTTGAGCTCGTCGGTGAGTTTCCCCTGCTCCTCGATGCTTTTGAGCACCGTGACCTTGCGTTCCTCGAGTTCGCGGTGGTAGGCGAGCAGGTCCTCGATCAGGCGGATCTGCACCTCGTCCAGTTCGCCGGTCTGTTCCTTGCGGTAGCGGGCGATGAAGGGGACGGTGCCCCCTTCGTTCAAAAGCGCGATGGTCTGCAGGACCCCCTGCCGGGGAAGCCCGCTCTCTTCGACGATGACAGCGAGAATGTTCGGGTGATCGGTAATCAACGTTTTGCTCCTTACGGCCCCATACTCCCTCTCCCCCCCGGGAGAGGGGCAGGGGTGAGGGATATTTTGACGTGTTCCCTCACCCGGCCTCCGGCCACCCTCTCCCGGGGGGAGAGGGCATTGACATAACCAGTAGCACCCGCGAGGGGGTATCCTTCCTACACCACTTTGCGCTCCGGGGGCAAGCATTTTTGGAAGGCCGGCTGACGCTGCTTGACCGGCCCGCGTGAATCGGCTACCATGAGCAAATTTCACACCAAAAGGGGCCTTTTATGACCCGTCCTACCTGGGATGAGTACTTCATCGAGATCACTCGCCTGGTGTCCAAGCGATCCACCTGCCTCAGGCGTCACGTCGGCGCGGTGATCGTCAAGGACAAGAATATCCTCGCCACCGGATACAACGGCGCCCCCTCCGGGACCGCCCACTGCCTCGACGTCGGCTGCCTCCGCGAGCAGCTCGGCATCCCGTCCGGCGAGCGTCACGAGCTCTGCCGCGGCCTGCACGCCGAGCAGAACGCCATCATCCAGGCCGCCAAGCACGGCACCTCCATCGAGGGGGCCACCCTCTACTGCAACACCATGCCCTGCATAATCTGCTCGAAGATGATCATCAACGCCGGGATCAAAAGGGTGGTCTACCTCACCGGGTACCCCGACCAGCTGGCCGAGCAGATGATCAAGGAGTCCGGGGTGCTGGTCGAGAAGTACGAGGAGGCCGAGAAATGAAATGCCCTTTCTGCGGCTTCGCCGACAGTAAAGTCGTCGATTCCCGGCCCGACAAGGGGGGGGCTACCATCAGGCGCCGGCGCGAGTGCGAGTCCTGCGGCAAGCGCTTCACCACCCACGAGAGGGTGGAGGAAATCCTCCCCCTGGTCACCAAGCGCGACGGCCGGCGCGAGGCGTTCGACCGGATGAAGCTCGTCTCCGGGATCCAGAAGGCGTGCGAGAAGCGTCCGGTCTCCGTGGAGACCATCGAGCGCCTGGTGGACCGTCTGGAGACCACCCTCCAGGAGAGCGGGGAGAAGGAAATCCCGAGCACCCAGTTAGGCGAGTGGGTGATGTCCGAGCTCCACAAGATCGACCAGGTCGCCTACGTCCGCTTCGCCTCCGTCTACCGTTCCTTCAAGGACATCAACGAGTTCATGAACGAGCTCCAGGACCTTCTGAAGAAATAATCCGACGCCATGTCCACCTTCCACCACAACATGATGCGGCGCGCCCTCGCCCTGGCCAGAAAGGGGGTAGGGAAGACCTCTCCCAATCCCGCGGTCGGCTGCGTGATCGTCAAGGGCGGCGAGGTGGTGGGGACCGGCTGGCACCGCAAGGCCGGCACCCCCCACGCCGAGGTCCATGCCCTGGCCGAGGCCGGTGAGCGGGCAGCCGGAGCCGACGCCTACGTCACCCTGGAGCCCTGCTCCCATTTCGGCAAGACCCCTCCCTGCGCAAAAGCACTGATCGAGGCCAAGGTCGCCCGGGTCTATGTGGGGATGGTCGATCCCAATCCGCTCGTCTCCGGGCGCGGTATCGCCATGCTCGAAGAGGCGGGGATCGAGGTGGAGACCGGGGTCCTCGAAGCGGCCTGCCGCAAGATCAATCTCCCTTTCGTGAAGTGGATCCAGACCAGGCGTCCCTACGTTGTGCTGAAAAGCGCCATGACCCTGGACGGCAAGACCGCCACCGCGAGCGGCGACTCCAAGTGGATCACCTCCGACGCCGCGCGCCGGGAGGTGCACCGTCTGCGCGGGAAGATGGATGCCATCATGGTCGGGGTGGGTACCGTGATCAAGGACGATCCCCAGCTTACCTGCCGGGTCCCCGGCGGGAAAGATCCCTTGCGCGTCGTCGTTGATTCGTGGCTGAGGATCCCGCTGCATGCGGCGCTTTTCACCCTGGACTCCAAAGCCGGGACCCTGATCGCGACCTGCAGTCGCGACCTCGAGAAGCTGAAGGCGCTCAAGGAGCGGGGGGCCGAGATCCTGCACTGTCGGGAAAAGGGAGGACAGGTGGATCTGGACGACCTCTTCGCGAGGCTGGGCGAGCGTGGGGTGCAGTCCGTTTTGTTGGAGGGGGGGAGCCATCTGGCCGGAGCGACGCTGCGGGCGGGGCTCATCGACCACTGCATGCTCTTTCTGGCCCCCAAGCTGGTAGGCGGCGCCGGCTACGGCCTCTTCGCCGGGGAGGGCGCGACCCACATGGGCGACGCCATCAGGCTTGAAGAGATGACCGTGAGGAAGATAGGCGTCGACCTGGTTGTGGAAGGAAAACCGGATACGGATAGGTAACCTAGAGGTTTGATATGTTCACAGGTCTGATAGAAAACGTTGGCGAGCTGGTATCCATTGAGCGTAAAGGCGCCTCGGGAAGTCTGACGGTGAAGACCGGGCTCCCCCTGGAGGAGATCAAGCTCGGCGACTCGGTGGCCGTCAACGGCGCCTGCCTCACCGTGGTCCGCAAGGGTGGCGGCACGCTCACCTTCGACGTCTCTCCCGAGACCATCGACCGCACCTCCTTCAAGGACCTCAACTCCGGCTCTCCCCTCAACCTGGAGCGGGCCATGCGCCTCTCCGACCGCCTGGACGGCCACCTGGTCTCCGGCCACGTCGACTGCCTGGCCACCATCACCGAGCGCCGCGAGATCGCCGGCAACATCGTCTTCACCTTCCGCTTCCCCGCCGAGTACGGCCGCTACATCGCCCCCAAGGGGTCGGTCGCCATCGACGGCATCAGCCTCACGGTCAACACGGTTACCTCCGACAGCTTCAGTGTCAACATCATCCCCCACACCGCCGCCAAGACAACGCTCCTCGGCAAAAGGGTGGGGGACCATGTCAACATAGAGACCGACTTGATCTGCCGCTATCTTGAGAGACTGCTCTCCGCTCGTGACGAGAAGCCGGGCGGCGTCACACTCGAACTGCTTGCAAAAAACGGCTACCTATGAGATAAATTTCTCTTTTGATCCAGCCGTAAAAGGGGTTTAAAAGATGTCAGTAGCAACAATTGAGGAGGCCATCGAGGAGATCAGGGCCGGCAGGATGGTCATCCTGGTCGACGATGAGGATCGCGAGAACGAAGGCGACCTGACCATGGCGGCCCAGTGCGTGACCCCCGAAGCCATCAACTTCATGGCCCGCTTTGGACGCGGGCTCATCTGCCTGACCATGACCGCGGAGCGTTGCGACCGCCTCGACCTCCCCCCCATGGTACAGACCAACACGTCGTCCTTCGGCACCGCCTTCACCGTTTCCATCGAGGCGAAGAGCGGCGTCACCACCGGCATTTCCGCGGCCGACCGCGCCCATACCATCCTGACCGCCGTGGCCCCCGACGCCAAGGCCGAAGACCTCGCCCGTCCCGGCCACGTCTTCCCGCTCAGGGCCAAAAACGGCGGCGTACTGGTGCGCGCCGGCCAGACCGAGGGATCGGTCGATCTCGCCCGCCTGGCCGGCCTCGAGCCCTCCGGCGTCATCTGCGAGATCATGAACGAAGACGGGACCATGTCCCGCATGCCGGAATTGAAGAAGTTCGCCAAGGAGCACGGCATCAAGGTCTGCACCATCGCCGACCTGGTCGCCTACCGGATGAAGCACGAATCGCTCGTGCGCCGCTCCGTCGAGGTCGCCCTCCCGAGCCAGTACGGATCCTTCCGCGCCGTCGCCTTCGAGAACGACATCGACAAACTGGAGCACCTGGCGCTCGTCAAGGGCGACATCAAGGGGGACCAGCCGGTGCTGGTCCGCGTCCATTCCGAGTGCCTGACCGGCGACGTCTTCGGAAGCGTCCGCTGCGACTGCGCCGACCAGCTCCACGCCGCCATGAAGGCGATCGAGCAGGAGGGGACCGGCGTCATCCTCTACATGAGGCAGGAAGGGCGCGGCATCGGGCTCACCAACAAGCTCAAGGCCTACGCCCTCCAGGACCAGGGAAAAGATACCGTCGAGGCCAACATCGCCCTGGGCTTCAAGCCCGACCTCCGCGACTACGGGATCGGGGCCCAGATCCTGGTCAACCTGGGGGTCAAGAAGATCCGCCTGATGACCAACAATCCGAAGAAACTGGTCGGCCTGCAGGGGTACGGGATCAACATCGTGGAGCGGGTTCCCATCGAGATCCCTCCCTCCAAGGCCAACGAGAAGTACCTGAGGACCAAGCGCGAGAAGATGGGGCATCTGCTGGAAAACATCTGAGACAGGGGTTAACCAATGCCAAAGTACATCGAGGGAAAACTTAACGCCGAAGGTCTCAAGTTCGGCATCGTCGTCGGCCGCTTCAACAGCTTCATCGGCGAGCGCCTCTTGGAAGGGGCCCTGGACGCCCTCATCCGCCACGGCGCGAGCGACGCCGACATCACCGTCGTCCGCGTGCCGGGTGCCTTCGAGATCCCGCTGGCCGCCAAGAAACTGGTCGCCAAGGGGGAGCTCGACGGCGTGATCTGTCTGGGCGCCGTCATCCGCGGCTCCACGCCGCACTTCGACTACGTCGCCTCCGAAGTCTCCAAGGGAATCGCCCACGTCTCGCTCGATAGCGGCATCCCGGTCGCCTTCGGCGTCTTGACCACCGACACCATCGAACAGGCCATCGAAAGGGCAGGCACCAAAGCCGGCAACAAAGGTTTTGACGCCGCCATGACCGTCATCGAGACCGCCAGCCTGTTCAGGGAGATGAAATAAATTGACTACCCGCAGAGAAGGAAGGGAGCTGGCGCTGCAGGCCCTCTATTCCAAGGACCTGGTGCTGCACGACGCCACCTCGGCACTGAAAAGGATCATCGAGAGCTTCAGTGAGGGTGACGAGCCGACCCTGGAGGTGAACTCCAAGGCGTACGCGTTCGCCTCCGAGCTGGTCAACGGCGTGATGGCCCACCTCCCGGAGATCGACGCCCGCATCTCGGAGAAGTCCAAGAACTGGAGCATGGCGCGCATGGCCCGGGTGGATCTCAACATCCTGCGGCTGGCCGTGTTCGAGCTCCTGTACCGTCCGGACATCCCGAAGAACGTGACCATGAACGAGGCCATCGAGGTGGCCAAGAAATTCGGCGCCGAGGACTCCGCCTCCTTCGTGAACGGCATCCTCGACGAGATCGCCTCCACCGTCACCGGCAAAGAGTAATAGGGGACCCTCCAGTTTACCCTCGCCCCTTCAGGGGAGAGGGTGGCCGAAGGCCGGGTGAGGGTAGATTTTGAAAGACTGTTCAATGCAAACCTGCTCCACTTTAGATGAAGATATGAGGGAAGAGGGAATATGAAAGAGATCAAGATAGGACTGCTGGGCTTCGGCACCATCGGCGCCGGAGTCGTCAAGCTTCTCAAGGAAAATGCCCCCCTCATCGAGGAGAAGACCGGGGCTCGCATCATGCTGAAGAGCGTCGCCGACCTCGATATCACCACCAACCGCGGCGTGAGCACCGAGGGGATCCACCTGACCCGCAACGCCGACGAGATCCTCACCGATCCCGAGATCTCGGTGGTCATCGAGCTGATCGGCGGCTACGAGCCGGCCCGCACCTTCGCCCTCAAGGCCATCGCCCACGGCAAGCACCTGGTTACCGCCAACAAGGCCCTCTTGGCCGTTCACGGCGACGAGATCTACCAGGCCGCCAAGGCCAACGGCGTCGAGGTCCTCTTCGAGGCGGCCGTCGGTGGCGGGATCCCCGTCCTCTCCGCCATCAAGGGGAACATGGCCGCCAACCGCTTCTCCACCGTGCTCGGCATCGTGAACGGCACCTGCAACTACATCCTGACCCGCATGACCCAGGAAGGCGCCGACTTCGCCGACGTGCTGAAATCCGCCCAGGCCCTAGGCTACGCCGAGGCCGACCCCACCTTCGACATCGAGGGGGTCGACACCGCCCACAAGCTCTGCCTCCTGCTGTCGCTCTGCTTCGGCACCAAGATCGACCTGAAGGACGTCTACTCCGAAGGGATCACCTCGATCTCCTCCGAGGACGTCGACTTCGCCAAGACCTTCGGCTACCGGATCAAGCTCCTCGCCATCGGCAAGAGGGACGGCGGCCAGATCGAGGCCCGCGTCCATCCGACCATGGTCCCCAGCGACTATCCGCTGGCCGACGTGCACGGCGTCTTCAACGCCATCCGCCTGACCGGCGACTTCGTCGGCCCGGTCATGTTCTACGGCCGCGGTGCCGGGATGGACGCCACCGCCAGCGCCGTCGTGGGTGACGTGGTCGATCTCAGCCGGAACCTGAGCGCCGGTATCACCCGCCGTTGCGCGCCGCTCGGCTACCTCGACGAAAAAGTCGCCCAGCTTCCGATCAAGCCGATGGGGGACATCGTCAGCAAGTACTACATCCGGTTCCAGGCCCTCGACCGTCCCGGCGTCCTCTCCCGGATTGCCGGCGCCCTCGGCGCGAGGAACATCAGCATCGCCTCCATGGTGCAGAGTGCGCGTTCCAGCGATACCGTCCCCATCGTCATCATGACCCACGAGGCGCGCGAGGAAGACATCCGCCACGCCCTGGCCGAGATCGACTCCTTCGACGTCATCCGCGCCAAGAGCAACTTCATCAGGATCGAGGACAACCTCGAGTAACCCCCGATCCGATCAATAACCAACGAAAAAAGGTAGCCCGTCACAGGCTACCTTTTTTTATACCCTCGCCCCTTTAGGGGAGAGGGTGGCCGAAGGCCGGGTGAGGGAGGTTTTTACGCCGCCCCAAACCGCCCCCTCCCCCCCGCCCCTCTCCCCGAGGGCGAGCGGATAAGGATTTCGGGAGGGCGTGGCACTTAATGATGCCCTCTCCCCCCGGGAGAGGGTGGCCGAAGGCCGGGTGAGGGAGGTTTTTACGCCGCCGCCTTCTGCTCGTACCCTTCCACCACCTCCCGGTAGTGCTCCTCGAAGTCCGCCGCCGTCTTCCCCTCCGCCGCGCGGTACCCCGCGACGATCTTCTCCCGTAATCCTTCCGGCATCAGCCGCTCGGCCAGCGGGTAGAGGATGTTATCCTCCTTGTAGATATGCTCCCTGAGAAGCTCGAGGTACCCCCGGGCCGCGTCGACGATGGTCTGCTCCAGCCCCCGTTCCCCGTTCAGGGCGCGGGTGGCGGCCGCCTCCATCTCCTTCACGAAGGCCCTTCCCATGTCGTGCTCGGTCAGCATCGCCGCCACCGGGCTGTTGGCCCGCGGCATACCGTTTTCGATCAGCGCCTCGAAGAGGACATCCTCCTCTTTCGCGTGGTGAAACCGGTCCGCGTAGTTGCGGATGAAGTCGACGCCGTCCAGGTAGAACTGGTAATCGTTGAACTTGCCCGCTTCCGTCAGGTTCGCGTTTTTCTCCAGAAGCGAAAGCATCCTGAGGATCAACTGGTGCTCGTGCTTGAGGGCGAGGGTGATGTCCTGTTTCATGGCTAGTTTCTCCTTTCGCCGTTGATGCCGATAACCACGGTTTCCAGCGCGATTTCCTTGCCCGACTGCGACAGCGCCTGGCGGACCATCATGTCCAGACCGCGGCAGCAGGGGACTTCCATGATCGCCACGGTGACGCTCTTCACTTCGTTCGTCCTCAGGATGGCGGCCAGTTTCTCCACGTAGGGGGTGGTGTCATCCAGTTTCGGGCAGGCGATGGCCAGCGCTTTTCCCTTCAAGAGGTCGGAGTGGAAGCTCCCCAGGGCGAAAGCGACGCAGTCGGCGGCGATCAGGATGTCGGCGTTCTGGAACCACGGGGCGGTGGGGGGGGCCAGGTGCAGCTGGACCGGCCACTGACGAAGCTCGGACGGAGCCTTCTGGGTGCTGGTGTTCTCGTTGTTGTCGGTTTTCTCGATCACTCGTGCCATGCTGCCCGGGCAGCCACATGCGGTATGTGCCATTTTCGTATCTCCTTTGAGTTTTTCTGTATGAGTCGTTGTCGGTTTCTATGTCAGGCGGCCACCAGGCCGTCCAAATACTCGTTGATCTCTTTTTCGATGGCTACTTCCTGTTCGGGAGAAAGCCCGTGGATAGACACCACGTCTTTCAGAAGGCAGATCCCAACTTTGCAGGTAACGCAGCCGATATCGTAGTTGTTCAGTATCTCGCCGATCCCGGGATAAAGTTTCATCGCATCCTGAATCGCCATCTCACCCAATCCGTCTTTGAAGTTCATCCCGTCCTCCTTGGTAAGGCAACCCGTTGCTTGGTGCCGTTCGCGTCGTTCGATGATCCGACAATAACCCTTGCAACCTTTTTTGTTCATGACCTGGGTCAAGAATTGAAATTTTTGGGAAACGGCGCCATTTTCTTCAGAGAGCCCGGGCATGGCATGGTTGACCATCGGTGAAATCGAGGTAAAACTTTAGGCGTTCGTGGCATTTAGAGGAGGGCGCCATGCAGGACTTGCGTGCGCAGATCGAGGAGCTGGAGAAATCGATACTTCGGCCGCTTCCGCCGGAACAGGCCGAACTTTTTGAACGAGCCTCCCGGGAACTCGCCATGTCCGGGATAATCGACCGGGTGCTCAAGGCAGGCGAGGCCGCCCCCGACTTCACCCTTCCCAACCCGGTCGGCACTCCGGTGAATCTGGGAGCGGTGCTGGTCAAGGGGCCGGTGGTCCTCACCTTCTACCGGGGGCTTTGGTGACCGTACTGCAGCCTTCAGTTGAGGGCCTACCAGAAGATCCTTCCCCAGATAGAGCAGTTCGGCGCCTCGATGGTCGCGGTATCTCCGCAGACCTCAGACAAGTCGCAGGCGACCCTTTTGAAGAATTTCCTCCAGTACCAGGTGCTGAGCGACCTCGGCAACAAGGTGGCCCGGCAGTACGGGCTCGTCTACCAGATCCCCGAGTGGATCCGCTCCCTCTACATCTCGTTGGGTGGCAACCTGCCCGCCTTCAATGCCGACACCTCGTGGGAGCTTCCGCTTCCCGGCACCTTCGTCATTGCGCCGGGCGGGGCCGTGCTCCTCTCCCATGCCGACACCGAAATCACCAACCTTCTGGAACCAGCCGACATACTGAAAGCCCTGCAAAAGCGATAAACCTTGAATTTAGAACGCGGATGACGCGGATTGAGCGGATTTACGCGGATACGTCAAAGACCTTTGAGTAAAGACAAAGGATTTTTGCCTGGCCTTATCCGCTTTTATCCGTCCGATCCGCGTCATCCGCGTTCCGGGATTGATAACCCAAAACAATAATGATAAAACTCCGATGGCCCGGGTTGCCTCTGCCTGATCCGCCTTTATCCGCTCAATCCGCGTCATCCGCGTTCCGGTTTTGACTTTGGTTTCGGCCTTCGAGTAAATAAAAAGCCTTTGTTTTTGCCTTTGCCTGATCCGCCTTTATCCGCTCAATCCGCGTCATCCGCGTTCCGGTTTTGACTTTGGTTTTCCGCGTTCCATGGTTTTTCATTCCGCTCATCTCGGGGGTAATCAATGAAGATAGGAGTCCTTACCGGTGGCGGCGACTGCCCCGGTCTCAACGCAGTGATCCGTGGCGTCGTCAAGGCATCCCTTCAGCGCGGCTGGGAGGTCTGCGGCATCGAGGACGGTTTCGACGGTTTTCTCCACCCCGAGAAATGCCGCCCCCTCACCCTGGAAGACGTGCGCGGCATCCTTCCCCGCGGCGGCACCATCCTGGGGACCACCAACCGCGGGAACCCCTTCTCCTACCCCATCATGAGGGACGGGAAAGTCGAGCTGGTCGACGTTTCCGACGAGGTGGTCTCCCGGATCGCCAAGCTCGGCATCTCCGCCCTGGTGGCGATCGGGGGCGACGGTTCTCTCAAGATCGCCCTCGACCTGATGCGCCGCGGTATCCCGATCGTCGGCGTCCCCAAGACAATCGACAACGACCTCTGCGGCACCGACGTCACCTTCGGCTACAATACCGCCGTCCAGACCGCCACCGACGCCCTCGACCGCCTTCATTCCACCGCGGAGAGCCACCACCGGGTGATGATCCTCGAGGTAATGGGGCGCTACGCCGGTTGGATCGCCCTCGAGTCCGGGATCGCCGGCGGCGCCGACGTCATCCTGATTCCCGAGATCCCCTACGACATCGAGAAGGTCTGCAGCGCCATCGTCAAGCGGGGCAAGGCCGGGCGGCGCTTCAGCGTCATCGTGGCTGCCGAGGGTGCTTTCCCCAAAGGGGGCGACCGCGTGGTCAGGGAAGCGGCCGGCGGCAGGTCGGTGGTGGAGCGCCTGGGCGGGGTAGGGGAGTTGATCTCGCGGGAATTGGGACGCTTCCTGGAGATGGACGTCCGGGTCACCGTGCTCGGCCACCTTCAGCGGGGCGGCACCCCGACCACCTTCGACCGCGTCCTCGGAAGCCGTTTCGGCGTCAAGGCGGTGGAACTGATCGCCGAGGGGGCTTTCGGACGGATGGCGTGCCTGAAGGGACGCGAAATCGCCTCCTTCCCGATCGAAGACGCGGTCGGCAGGCTCAACGTGGTCGACCCCGAAGGGGAGATGGTCCGCCAGGCGGAGGCGCTCGGCATCATGCTTGGACGTTAAAAGGAACCAGTCCTCTTATTCATGAAGGATATTGTTGACTTTGCCTAATGTCTGAATTAGACTGCGGAAAATTCCCTTAACCTGGCGATGGTGCCGGCCATAAGGGACGCAAAGAGGTGGCTTTCATATGAAAAAACGGATCGCCGAGATCAATCGCAGTCATCTTTTCGCGATCATCGGCTTCTTTCTCGGCATCTCGGCCCCTATCGGCTGGATGCTGCTGCGCGTGGCCCTCTTCAGTGAAGCGGGGGTACCGCTCGGCACCCAGCTCTTTTCCGAGCTCACCAACGCCCAAGGGATCGCCCTCTACTGTTACATGGGAGGCGGCACCGCCATCTGTCTGAGCCTCTTCGGCTTCTTCATCGGGCGGGCGGTGGACGAACTCCAGGTCAAGGGGGGAGAGCTCGACCTCCTGGTCCAGGAAGTGGACGCCCAGAAGAAACTCTTCGAGAACCGCTACAAGGTCCTCGACAACAACATCAAGAACTTCCACAAGATCGGCAGCCGGATCCAGACCGCGGTGCGGAGCGAGGACGTGCTGGCCCTGTGCGTCGAGGGGCTCCACGAGGTGCTCGGCTACGAGCGCGTCAACGTGCTGATGGCCCGGCCGGAGACCAACGAGCTCTACTTCGCCGCCCACGCCGGCAACGACAGCCCCATCGGCCCCGAGGTCACCCTCCCGCTCGACCGCCGCTCCGGCGTCATCTACAAGAGCTTCAAGGAGAAGCAGGTCTTCTTCATCGAGAACATCTCCAAGTACCCGAAGGATTACCTCCTGCAGCCACCGTACGACACCATCGAGGCGCTCCGCTCCACCACCTTCATCCTCTGCCCGATCGTCCTCAAGGGTGAGTCGATCGGCGTCTTCGGGTTGGACAACAAGAAGAGCCACCGGTCGCTCAACGACACCGACGTCGACACCATCCGGCTCTTCGCCGACCAGGCCGCCGCCGCCATGATGCGGATCGGGCTTTTGCAGTCGATCGACCGGCTGACCCTGGAGCTGGGGAAGACCTTCTCGGAGCTCTTGAAAAACCGGGACACCTACTCCCGAAACCTCTACCGTCTCAAGAGCGCGGCCGATTCGCTCGCCTCCAACGCCCTCAACATCGACAACTCCGCCCACGGCGTCATGGAGTCGGTGGACGGCGCGAGCGTCTCCGCCGCCGAGATCTCCATCGCCACCGACCAGATCACCCGCAACATGGACGCCCTCTCCGACTCCGTCTACAAGTCCATCTCCGCCATGGAAGAGGTGACCTCCTCCCTTCGCCAGGTCGAGCGGAACACCGTCCACTCCCATAACCTCTCCTCCAAGGTCAAGGAGCAGGCCGAGAGGAGCAGCGAGGTGGTCAGGGAGACCGTCGATGCCCTGGCCGAGATCCAGCGCTCGGTCGATCTCTCCTACGAGGGGATCAAGCGGCTGAGCGAGAACAGCGGCCGGATCGAAGGGTTCGTGAGCGTGATCAACGACATCACCAAGCGGACCAACCTCCTGGCCCTCAACGCCTCCATCATCGCCGCCCAGGCGGGCGAGTACGGCAAGAGCTTCGGCGTCGTCGCCGACGAGATCCGCAATCTCTCCCTGCAGACCGGCCTCTCCACCGGCGAGATCACCGGCATCATCGAAGAGATCATGAACGAGTCCAAGCTCGCCTCCGACAGCGTGACCGTCACCAAGGAGCTGGTCAAGCGCGGGGTGCAGCTGGGGAACCAGACCGGTGCCGCCCTGGAGAGCATTCTCGAGAGCGCCCAGACCGCGATGGACATGACCCAGCAGATCAAGCTCGCCACCGAAGAGCAGGCGGCCAGCGTGCAGATGGTCACCCAGTCCATCGAGGACGTAGGCTCCATGACCAGCCAGATCTTCAAGGCTTCCAAAGAGCAGGCCCAGGCGACCAAGAGCGTGGCGCGGGCCCTCGAAGAGGTGAAGTCCATGAGCCACGACGTGGCGGCCAGTGCCAACCGGCAGACCTTCGACACCGAAGAGATCAAAGGCGCCGTCGAATCCGTCACCCGGATGGCCGACAGCATCTTCAACGACATGGAGATGCGCCAGGAAGAGAGCGGCCAGGTCGTAAAAGAACTCGAACAGATGATGGCCAGCGCCGAGGCGTAGTCTCCGACCCAATATACCCTCGCCCCTTTAGGGGAGAGGGTGGCCGAAGGCCGGGTGAGGGAGATTTCGGCCGCCCTCCCCCCCCCGCCCGATGCCCCCTCCTATCCCTCCACCCAAGAAGGCCCCATCCGATTGAAAAAAAGTTGGACTATCCCGTCCCCTTGTGGTAATAACCGTTTCCGGCCCGCTATACCTAAGTGGAGCCCTTCGGACAACGACAAAAAGCACATACCGCCTGGATTCCTCGAGAACCGGTACGGGAAGCGATAGCTGACGAACATCCGCGCGGGAATCCGTGCGCGAATGCTCATATAACAGCGTCTCCTTCCCGGGAGGCGCTTTTTTTGTTTCCGGGGCACCCGGTGCCCACGCGGCCCATCAATCCCTCGCTTGCCGGTACACTACGTCAAAATGGAGCAGCCATGCAGAAAAAGAAAACCGTTCTCGACATCCAGAAGATGAAGTCCGACGGAGAACGGATCGCGGTCCTCACCTGCTACGACTACCCCACCGCCGCCATCATGGACGGCTGCGGGATCGACATGATCCTGATCGGGGATTCCGTCGGCGTGGTGGTTTCCGGCTACGACAACACCCTCCCGGTCACCATGGAAGAGATGATCTACCACACGCGGGCCGTGATGCGGGCGCGCCCCAACGCCCTGGTGGTGGCCGATCTCCCGTTTCTCTCCTACCAGGTCGATCTCGCCGGTGCGCGGCTCAACGCCGGCCGTCTCATCAAAGACGGCGGCGCGGCGGCGGTCAAGATCGAGGGTGGCGTCAACGTCGAAGAGACCATCGCCGCCATCACCGCCATGGACATCCCGGTGGTCGGGCACATCGGGCTCACCCCCCAGTCGCTGCACCGGATGGGCGGTTTCAAGGTCCAGGGCAAAGGAGCCGAGCAGGCCGAGAAACTGATGGAGGACGCCCGCGCCGTCGAGCGTGCCGGCGCCTTCGCGGTCGTCCTGGAAGGGATCCCGATGGGGCTCGCCCAGCGGATCACCGCCGAGCTCTCCATCCCCACCATCGGCATCGGCGCCGGTCCCCACTGTGACGGCCAGGTCCTGGTGATCCACGACATCCTCGGACTTTGCAGCAAGTACTCCCCGAAATTCGTCAAGCGCTACGCCGAACTCACCCCGGTGATCGGCGAGGCGGTGACCAGCTACATCGCCGACGTAAAGGGCGGCGCATTCCCGGAAGAAAGGCACTCCTTCAAATGAAAGTGATCAACAGCGTGGCAGAGATGCAGCAGTTTGCCCGCGAGCACCGCGGCGAGATCGCCCTGGTTCCCACCATGGGATACCTGCACGAAGGGCACGCGTCGCTGATGGTGGAGGCCCGCAAGCGGGCCAAGATCGTGGTCGCCAGCATCTTCGTCAACCCCACCCAGTTCGGCGTCAACGAGGACCTGGACAGCTATCCCCGCGATCTCGAGCGCGACACACGTGTGGCCGGCGACGCCGGCGTCGACATCATCTTCGCCCCCACCGCCGCCGACATGTATCCGTCCGGCTACCAGACCTACGTCAACGTCGAAGAGCTCACCACCCACCTCTGCGGCGCCAGCCGCCCCGGCCATTTCCGCGGGGTGACCACCGTGGTCTCCAAGCTCTTCAACATCGTGATGCCGCGGTTGGCGATCTTCGGCAAGAAGGATTTCCAGCAGCTCGCCGTCATCAAGCGGATGGTGAAGGATCTCAACATGGACGTGGAGATCGTGGGGATGCCGATCGTGCGCGAGCATGACGGGCTGGCCATGAGCTCCCGTAACGTCCGGCTCGACACCACCCAGCGCCGGAGCGCCCTGTCGCTCTCCCGCTCCCTCCGCGCCGCCAAGGAGGCCCTCCGGGGCGGCGAGCGGAGCGTCGCGGCGCTGAGAAAGACCGTCGCGCAAGTCATCGAAGCAGAACCCGTGGCCGAGGTCGATTACCTCGAGTTCCGGGATCCGGATACCCTTTTGGAAGTGGAACAGGCAGACGAAAGAACGCTGCTTGCGTTGGCGGTAAGAATTGGCTCGGTACGATTGATCGATAACTGCATACTTGGGGAGGAGTAAACAATGGACAGGAAGATGCTTAAGAGCAAGATCCACAGGGCAACGGTAACCGGCGCGGACCTTCACTACGAAGGGAGCATCACCATCGACAAGGAGTTGATGGAAGCCGCCGACATCATTCCGTACGAAGCCGTCTGCGTCTGGGACGTCAACAACGGCAGCCGTTTCGAGACCTACGCCATCGAAGGCGAGCCCGGCTCCGGCGTCATCTGCATCAACGGCGCGGCCGCCCGCATGGTAGCCCCGCGCGACCTGGTCATCATCGCGAGCTTCGTGAACATGTCCAACGCCGAGGCGCTGGCCCACGAGCCCAAGCTCGTCTTCGTCGACGAAAAGAACCGCCAGCTTCAGACCCGCAAAGAAGTCGCCGGCCAAGGCAACCTGAAAAGCGTTTCCTGGTAATAAGTAAGGGAAGGGAAAAAGGGGAAGGGGACTGGCACCTAACGGTGCCTGTCCCCCTCGTCCGCCCACGCCAAAGCCCGTCCCCCTCATCCGACAACGGCAAGGGCGCACGGCAAAGGGGGCAGGCACCTGCCGGAGCCTTCAAGTGGAGGGCCAGGGTGAGACTGGGATCAGGAGCTTGTCCCCCGTAGCCTACGGCAAAGGATCAGGGGCTAGTCCCCCGTAGCCTACTGCGAAGGTTCAGGGACGTGTCCCCCGTAGCCTACTGCGAAGGTTCAGGGGCTAGTCCCCCGTAGCCTACTGCGAAGGTTCAGGGACGTGTCCCCCGTAGCCTTCGGCGAAGGTTCAGGGACGTGTCCCCCGTAGCCTTCGGCGAAGGTTCAGGGACGTGTCCCCCGTAGCCTTCGGCGAAGGGGGATGGTATACTGTCGGAGTCTTCCCCGATCACTATTAAAACCAAGACCCGAGGCCTCTCATCCCCATGAAGATCTACGCCGCCTCATACCTTTTGCCGATCTCCTCTCCCCCCATCGCCGGGGGCGCGATCGTGGTCGACAACGGACTGATCCGTGCCGTCGGCCCGCTCAAGGAGTTGCGGGGAGCCTTCGACGCCCCGGTCACCGAATTCACCGGCTGCACCATCATCCCCGGCCTGGTGAACGCCCACACCCACCTCGAGCTCACCCATTTCTCCGCCTGGAAAGTCCGCAAGGAACTGGACTACCTCCCGAAAACCTACGTCGAGTGGATCCAGCAGGTGGTGAAGATCAGGCGCGCCCTGCAGCCGGGGGAGGTCGAGCTGTCCGTGCGGGAGGGACTGCGGCTCTCCCTGGAATCCGGCACCACCGCCGTGGGAGAGATCCTCACCGATTTCACCCTGGCCCCGATCTACCGGAATTCGCCGCTGGCCGGCCGCATCTTCTTCGAAGTCCTTGGCCACGACCTTTACCAATGCGACGCGCTGATCGAGCGGGTGGAAAAGAGCGCCGCCGAGATCGACGGCGAGCTCCTTCCCGGCATCTCCCCCCACACCCCGTACACCGCCTCCGCCTGTCTCTTCAAGGGAGCCCACGAGCTTTCTGGACGGCTCGGGCTGAGAAAGGCCGTTCACCTCTCCGAACCCGAGGAAGAAGTCGCCTTCATGCACGGCACCACCGGCCCCTTCGCCGAAATACTCTACCCGATGGCGCACTGGGAGGAGTATCTTCCCCATCCCCGCCGCACCACCTCGACCCGCTATCTCGACTCGCTCGGCGTCCTCGACAGCTCAACCCTGGCGATCCACGCCGTCCACGTCACCCCCGACGACGTGGCGATCCTGAAGGAGAGGGGAGTGACCGTGGTCCTCTGTCCGCGGAGTAACGACCGGCTCTTCGTCGGAACCGCTCCCCACCATCTCTTCAAGAAGATGGGGGTGCCGCTTGCCATCGGTACCGATTCGCTCGCCAGTAACGACTCCCTCTCCATCCTGGACGAGCTCCGTTTCCTCCAGCAGGTGGCCCCCGGCGAATTCTCCGGGAACGAGCTCCTCACCATGGCCACCCTGGGGGGCGCGAAGTCCTTGGGGATCGAGCAGACCACCGGCACCCTGGAGGCAGGCAAGCGTGGCGACTTCCTGGTGATCACCTGCGCCCACGCCGGCACCGTCGATCCCGCCGCCGCCATTTTGGACCATGGCCGTCTGGATCGCGTCTACGTCGCCGGCGAGCGCTACTCCCCCCGCTGATCGCAGACTCTCCCCACTGACCGCAGATTCCCCCCCTCCGGGAGAGGGCAGGGGAGAGGGAAGATTTTGCGTCGAAACCTTTCCCTAATTTCCCCCTGTTATTTACCGCCCCGATCTGGTAGTATCGAAGGGTATGGGCGAAAAGCTGATCTGCAATAATAAGAAAGCCTTCCACGATTATTTCATCGAAGAGAGATACGAAGCGGGGATGGTGCTGCAGGGGACCGAGGTGAAGTCCCTACGAAGCGGCAAGGCCAACCTGAACGACTCCTTTGCGATGGTAAAGAACGGGGAAGCTTATCTTCACAACTTCCACATCAATCCGTATGATTTTGGTAACCGTGAGAACCACGATCCCGACCGGATGCGGAAGCTCCTGTTGCACAAGCGGGAGATCGTGAAGCTCTTCTCCAAGATCCGGGAGCAAGGGTACACGTTGATACCGCTCCGGGTTTACTTCAAGGACGGCAAAGTAAAGACCGAGCTCGGTTTGGCCAAAGGCAAGAAGAACTACGACAAGCGCGAGACCATGAAGGAAAAAGACATGAAGCGCGACGTCCAGGTAGCGATGAAAGAGCGCAATAAGTATTAAAACCAGTTCTAGGTTCTATGTTCTAGGTTCTACGTTGAGAACCTGGAGACCACACGCAGAACCAACAGCAATGCCGGGATAGCCGGGACGCGTGATTTTCGAGGCCGAAGAGCTGTTAACCTAGAACGTAGAACATAGAACCTAGAACAGCAGTTAAATCAGTTAAATCAGTTAAATCAGTTTACGGGGGTGTAAAGGTTTCGACGGGGGTAAGAAGCGAAGGTTGCATGCCGAGGTCCGGTTGGCTCGTAAAACAAACCGGGACGCATTAAGCGCCGACAACTACGAATACGCCTTAGCAGCTTAATAACCTGCTAACGATCTGCCGAGCCTCTCCCACGGGTGAGGACAGATCGTCATTCAAGTGGGATAGTTTCAGCGAGTGCCTGTGGCGCTGGGGCGAAATTAAGCGGGACCGCTTCCCTGGAATCCCGGCCTGTGGAGTCCAGGGTGGTTAAATCAAAAACAGGTATAAGCATGTAGACGCCTTTTGTGTACGACTTTCGGACGCGGGTTCGATTCCCGCCACCTCCACCATTTAAGGGTCCAGTAAGGACCGGAGAAGTGCAAAAGCTCTGTGAAAACAGGGCTTTTTCTTTGTCTTGCGTCCAGGGACTTCCTGATAAATCTGTTGACATCCGGGGGTATTGGGGGTACAAAGTGCCAAAAATACCCCCTATTGAAAACCGATACCCCCAGGTGCGTATTCCGATGATTGCGACCGGGTGAACTGATGTGATTGCGACCGCCGTTCCGCTGTCATTGCGACCAGCGTTCCGGGGATTGCGACCGGGTAGTCGCGAGGTGAGGTCGTCACTGTCTCACAGGTCCCGTGTCAGGT
>NZ_BLXW01000048.1:0-34134 GCF_054784495.1 Geomonas sp. Red276 | reverse complement strand
GGCCTGACTGGAACTGGAAACGATTCTTCACGGCAGCCTCCTCGGATGGAATGTGCCGTGATTATATGAACCACCTACGACGTAATATGTCGCGCTTGTCTTCCAGCGGAAGATTGGCGCTAATCAGGAATCCTTTTGGGTGCATCTCCCGCCTCGATGCCAACCAACACTACAACATGACACAGATTTTTTCCTTATGGAGGCCTCTCACGACAGGAAGAATAGCCTTGCATAAAAGACAAAACTATCATAAGTTGCACAGAGTTAATAAGCCTCGGATCATTTAAGCCGGGTTTGACGAACACCTTCTGTAGAGACATGAGGTAGCATGACCGTCCAGACATTAACCAGCTTAGCTATGCTAAAGGTCGACCTTGACCAGCAGCACCGAAACTATGTTGACTATGTCAGCCCTTTTGTCGTCGATGTACTAAATGCAGATAGGCCTGAAATCATCTGTGATGCATCCATAGCAGACAAGCTTCTGCAACATTTTGGCCTAAAAGTGCCTACCAAGGCAGTCCAGCACGTGCTCAGGCGTCTACACCGGAAATCCTATCTTGAAATGGAAAACGGTGTTTTTACTGTCACTACAAAGCTGCCGACTTTAAGCCTTGATCAAACTCGCTCTAAGGCTATGGTCCATATAGAGGGGGTATTAAACGGGCTGATTGAAGAAGCCAAGGCGCACAATTTGACTTGGTCTGTTGATGAGGCTACGCGTGCGGCCACTGCTTTTCTAGGAATGTTTACAGTTGACTGCCTAAGGACGTACGTTTTTAACACGGCTTTACCTGTCGTTCCCGAGAAGAAGTCGGTTGAAATGTACGTTGTCAGCAAATTTATTACCAAGGCACAAGCGCGGCACGACGCCGCCTTCGAAAGCTTCATTATACTTGTGAAAGGGTTGATGTACTCCAATGCCCTTCTTTGTCCTGATCTTGAATCATTAGAAAAAAAATTCCAGAACCTCACTTTCTACCTAGACACCCCGCTACTTCTCAATGCAATGGGGCTTCAGGGCCCAGATGCCAAACGGGCGGCTGATGAGCTATTGACCTTATTGAAGAAACTAAAAGGATCTCTATCTGCTTTTACCCATACCGTTGTCGAGACTCAACAGGTCATTTCCGCCGCAGCCATAAATTTCACAAATCCACGAGCTACTGGACGTGTTATTGAGGAAGCTCGAAGGAGTGGCGTCCCGTTGTCTGATCTAATCTTAGCTCGGGACAGTGTGGATGAGCGACTTCGAGCAATGGGAATAACAGTAAAGCGAACTCCTGATTATACCGTTGATTATCAAATCGACGAACGAGAATTTGAGGAAATTCTGGCCTCAGAGGTATTTTATAAGGGGGAATCTGCCCTACTTAATGATCTAAACTCCATACGTAGCATATATGTACTTCGGCAGGGCCGACAGCCTGTGAGGCTGGAAGATTCCGTAGCGGTTTTTGTGACTCCAAACGAGAGGTTTGCAAAGGCTGCATTCCGAGCAGGGCGAAACCACAATTCCACTCGGGAGATTTCAAGTGTCATTACCGCCTACAGCCTTGCAAACATTGCGTGGCTGAAGTCTCCGGTAGAGGCCCCTGCGCTTCCACTCACCGAGACACTGGCTCTTTGCTACGCAGCTCTCGAACCGCCAGCCGATTTATTTAAAAAATACGTTCAGGAGATGGACCGACTACTTGAATCCGGCCAGATCACTCCACGAGATCACGAGATTTTGAGACTGTCTCCATCCGCTCGCGACGAGTTAATGGAGCTAACCCTCGGGGATGAGGCCGCGTTGACGGTCTCCAACATAAAAAGCATCCTTGCCAATCTAAAAGCATCGATCCTGTCAGAACAGAAGCTTGTACATGATGCTGAAATGGAAGCACTGACGAAACAGGGTGTGGAAATGTTAACGGAGGCTCAGAAGCGAGAAAACGCTCTTGCAGAACGAGTTGCTGCTGCCGAAGCGGCTGCGGCCAGGGCAGAAGAGGCTGCAGCGACCATCTTGAAGGAAAGCACTCGCAAAAGAGAGGCTAGGCGCAAATGGTGCAACAGGTTGGCTCACGTCGTGACTTTGCTGTTGATGTGGATTGTGGTGGCCACACTGCTTTTGGGTGCGCTCGCCGGCTCAGGTTTCATAACTGCTGCGTCTAACGCGTCCACCCTTGAGAAAGTAGCCTATCCGACCCTCGCACTCATTGCGGTGATTTGGGGGGTATACAGCTGGCATACGGGGGCAACCGTCAGACAAGTAGCGTCAAAACTTGAAGAGAATCTCGCACTCTGTTTCGACTCATGGCTCGATTTTAAAGGCGAACCAGGGTCGGGGAAACAGAGGGAAGACTCGCAGGACATGAAAAGAGGATAAAGGAAGGATTCATGAGCATTATCCATGTCAACCAGATCAAGAGCCAAGTCATCAAACTCTTCGGGGAAATCGTCGATCTGTCGGATCTTATAAACCCGGCTGAAAGTTCAAAAGAGGATTTTCTCCTAACAAGGTCTCTTGCAGCCTACGCTATCCACTACCTTTCGGAGGCAACTCCTGAAGATGCCGCGTCATCTGTCACCGATGCAGCGAATGACAACGGCCTCGATGCGATCTACTTCGACGAGCCGAACAAGCGCCTTTATCTCGTACAGTCCAAATGGATCAAAAATGGCATAGGGGAGCCCGAAAACGGCGACATTAAAAAGTTTGTCGCTGGCGTAAGAGACCTTTTCAATCTCCGATTCGACCGGTTCAACAAAAAGATCCAGAAAAATGAAGCTCTTGTCTCTGCGGCGCTCAATGATCCGCTGACGAGATACGAAATCGTAGTTGTCCACACCGGAGCCAGCAAACTAGCCGAGCCATCAGCTCGGGACCTAGAAGACCTTGCTGCTGAGTTCAATGATGTCAGCGAAGTGCTGTACACGACGGTCCTGAATCAGGCGGAGCTTCACAAGTCCTTAACTGCGAGCGTCGCTGGGGAGCCGATCAGCTTGCAAATCGGTTTGAAATCCTGGGGAAGGAAGGATGCCCCTCACGAGGCTTTTTACGGTCAGGTGTCGGCAGACCAAGTAGCATCGTGGTGGACGCAGTATCGTCACCGCCTTTTTGCGAGAAACCTTCGTGGCACCCTGGGGGAAACCGATGTAAACGTGGAAATGCGGCAGACCCTGGAAAAAACGCCGACTGATTTTTGGTACTTCAACAACGGGATCACCCTCGTTGCCCGTAGCGCGAAACGGACCATGGCAGGTGGTGCCGGTACGGATTTCAGCACTTTTCATTGCGAGGATATAAGTGTCGTCAACGGTGCCCAGACCGTCAGTAGTATCGGGAAATATGGAGACGCTAACCCGGCGAAACTAGAGGATGTCTCTGTCCATCTCAGGATCATCGTTAGAGGGGAAAACCAATCGTTTGCCGACGATGTCACTAGGACAAACAACCGCCAGAACAGAATCGAGAACAGGGATTTCGTGACGATAGATCCCGAGCAGAGCAGAATTCGAGTCGAGCTTGCCATTGACGGAATCGACTACCAGATGATGCGCTCTGATTCAGTAGTCCGATCTGACACGGCATTCGACTTGGTTGAAGCAACGACAGCGTTAGCCTGTGCTTCTGGGACAATCCGTCTTCCAGTACAACTCAAACGAGAGATCGGTAAGCTTTGGGACGATATAAAAAAAGCGCCTTACAAGGAGTTGTTTAACCCGTCAATTCCGGGGCTTTTTGTCTGGCGGTGCGTAAAGATGCAACGGCGAATCGACAAAGCCATCGAGAGCTATTGCAAGCGTACTGAAACCTCGAATAACTATGGTCTTACTACCCATGGCAACCGACTCATAGCAGCACTTGTTTTTGAGGCACTTCCTGTCAACAATTTCAAAACGCCTGGCTTTGAGCCAGATTCAGCAACTTCCGAGGAGAATCTGACAGCTCTTGTTGACCGTCGCGTTGAAGTTCTGAGCACATTATTAGAGCTGCATTATCCTAACTCCATCATTCCCACGCTCTTTAAGAATCTCAAGAAATGCGAGCACCTGGGGAATGAGGCTCGATCGATCCTGAATTCGGAACAAGCGCCAGCAGCCTAAGGCTTTATCTTGCGCACAAGGCGTAAAAAACCTCAAGGATCGGCACTGACTTGAAGCATCGTAGTTGAGGGAAGCCCATAGGCATCCTCCACATAGCATCCCTTCCGCCGGAGCTACTTCGCCTCCGGCGTGTTTTTTTCACCCACCGGGACACCATCCCGGCAATGGTTTCCCCCTGCCGCACCGACGCCAGCTTCAGCCGTAGGTGCATCGCCCTCTCCAGCATGAAGCTACGGCCCCGGCAGGCCTCCCCTCCGTCGGTGGCGGGTTCGTTGACGCCTGAGCGGGTTGCGATTTCGTGTAAGTTTCTCAACTTACGCCACAAAAAACAAACCCCGCCATGGTAGAGCGGGGCTTGATATCAATCGAGGTGGCGCCTCATGGCGCCTCACCTTTCCAGCGATTGGAGGCCAATGCGGCAACTCCAGAGAGTTACCTTACCTAGATGTCGTAAATGCGTCTGAAATTTTCCCTTGCGACCTCTGCAAGTTCTTCGTCGTCGCGGGTGATCTGCAGCATCCACTGATCTGCGTCATTTTTGAGAAGCAGCATCTCGTAGTATTCGAAGATGCTACCGTCTAAATCGTGCCAGGTCACTGTTTGCTTCTCCCGTGAACAGAGCAGACCATTCATAAGATCCCGGATCTCCTCATCGCTGTAAAGTAAGGCCTCGTGCAAGGGTTTAGGTATGTTCCCCGCGACAGCCAACTTGATCTCCGGGATCGCCATGGTGAAATTGCAGCCACCATCGGCTACCCGCGAGCATACGAAGCAGTCGGTTTTCTGGAAGACCGGGTTGCCGCACATCACGCAGGGGCCGACGTTGTTGGCGGTCACAGGTTTGGCTTGGGAAGTCGAGTCAAACTCGTCCTCAAGACCATCCATTGTTGCTGCCATCACAGCCTCCCCCTCTGCCTTCTCTCTCATTTTACGTATCCTCCATCGGTGGTTTTCTGTGGCGCTGCCACGATGGTGGAGACCCTACATCAAAGCAGGAGATTTTGCTTTGACGTGAACGCTTCGAACGCGTTCACGTCTTCATCGGCTAGAAGCGGTGCTTTCCCTTGAGGGCTTGGCGGGCTTTTTGGGGGGAGGTTGGTAGCTCAGGTTCGTTCGGGGTGATGTCGCCTTCGTTTCTGATCCACTCTTTGATCGTGCGAGCGGCGTTGGTCATGGAGAGTTGAGGATCATTTGGTCCGAGGCTGGCGAGGCCCTGTATGTACTCGTCTGCAACCTCTCTGGCAAGAACCTTTCTTTCCTCCGAGGGGCGTTCCTGCCGCAGTTGGAGGTATCGCCCCAATATCTTGTCCTTGATCGCCTTCCTTTTTTTCATCCCGGCCAGACGGTTCTGCTCCTTGATTCGTGATGCTTTCGCCTCCCCGTATTTCCGCTTGAACTCGTCGAACTCCCCTGGGGTCAGCATCTCGCGGCCGCGTGCCCGCTCGGCAAGCAACAGGCAGCGGTAGGCTTCCAGTAGGAGGCCTGCAAACACCTGGAGATCCTTGCCGGTATAATCATTCAAGCTATCTATCGCCTGGTCCACCTTGAGGAGGGCGAGTATTGCAAAGTCCTCCGCCCCAACCCATCCCTCCTCAAGAACGACGGGGATGGGGATGTCTTCCCGTGGCGTGGAGGCTCGAAACGGAAAGACCCTGCCCGGCATTATGGTGTCCTCCAGCAATGCCGCATCGTCAGGATACATCGGAAATGGGGCCCCTATCTCCTCTGCCGTCTCGACAAGCTTTCCTTCGTACCAGCGTAGTTGTGCAAGGATTTCACCGGCCCTCACTCTGACCTCTTCACCATTCCGGCGGCGGAGGACGTACCGAGCACCCATCAGGATATCTTCGATCTGCCAGTATGGGGTGCACGGAATCAGGTCGCTAGCCGAGGAAGGGTCCGGCGATATATGGTTAAATCGCATGGCTTCACCTGTGTGGTGATGGTGTCTAATAATCGGTCCTCATGTCCCCAATGATCTCGATCCAGAGACCCGACCTGCGCTGGGTCCTGTCACGGGGGGAAAGCCTTAAAACCTATATCGGCACCGTTATCAGATCACTTAGAGAAAACGTCCGCGCCCCTGATTGAATCGATAAGGGGGGAAGCCCACAGGCTTCCCCCCTTCTTGGCTTCCTCCTCATCTCATAACATCCCCACTACCTAGCCTACCGTGCCTCCGGGGTGTTCTCCTCGACCCACCGGGACACCATCCCGGCGATCGTCTCCCCCTGCCGCACCGACGCCAGCTTCAGCCGCAGGTGCATCCCCCTCTCCAGCTCGAAGCTCACCTTGACCGTCACCCTTTCGGTTGTCGGGGACTTCCGTGCTTCCCCGCCAAGCCTCCCCGCTGCCGGCGGGAGGCTCGGCGGCGTTTCGGCGACCTCCCTAGGCCCGCTGCCCTCGTCCACTCCCTCCCGGTCGCTTCCTGCAGCCTCCGGGCCAGCGACGCCCTGCGACGCGCCGACCAATCCGAGGACGTTGCCTCCCCCGATCCTGTTGCGTTTGCTGATCACCCCCATCTCCGTCCTCCCTCCTTCCAGTAGTCTTCGGTCCGCCGCAGTCGCGGCTTCCCTGCAATGGGTTGTTCTCCACCTCTCCCGTATCTCCCCCGACTTCGGAAGCATATTAGATCCTTGGCGGCATCGTCACGCCAGGGTTGCCGCGATGGGCATTCCCTGGGTTGGCCGTTGTCCCGCCGAGTGACCAAGGAAAACGGGAGGTGAAGGGTGAAGACGTTCGCGGACGAGGGAGAGGTGCGGGGGATGGCGGACTCCCCCGCGAAGAGGGCGCTGGCTGCCATGCTGGACAGGGTGCACGCGTGCCTGCCGGAGCTGGAGTTCGACGCACTGGTGGACGGCGGGGGGCCGTTCCTCCTGCTGGAGGTGGGGGACGACCCGGCGTCGGTCCCGCTGTACGAGGAGGGCGAGCCGCTCGACCTCACCGACCTGCAGGCGAGGTGCTACGAGTTCGTGTCGCTGTCGGAGGACGAGAGCACCTTCGCCCTCTACCTCGTCACCAGCGATCTCGGAGGGCCGTGCTTCTTCGTCCCCAACGAGCCATGGATCGGGAGCGCCTTCCGCAGGGCGCTGGCCGAGGAGGCCGCGAGGGAAGGGTAGTCCGGGAACTGAGCCCGGCGGGGAGCCGGAGGGGAAGTCCAAGAGGGTCGAGGAGTTGGGGGAAAAGTGCCTGCCGGTGCGGGCCGCAACGAGCCCCGGCGGGTTGTCGCCGGGCAAAACGACAACGAGGAGGGGAGAGATGCTGATCGGACTGGGAAGGAAGCTGCTCGGGGGGGCCGTGTTGCCCGCGCCGCTGGCCGCAGCGGTGGCAGTGGCGGAGGTGGCGCTGGTCGCTGCCGCCGTGGTGAGGGAGCTGGACGGGGAGGATGAGGAGGACGAGCCGTGGTAGTGCTCGCCGGGGAGGAAGGAGAGGAGGCGCTCGGTGGCCGTGTCCCGAGACTCGCCCTGCTGCGGGCCGCCGAGCTGCGGGCGGAGGGGGTGAGGGTCCTCGTGGTGGAGGAGGGAGACGACGTGCGGCGGGACTTCCGCATGGTCGGCAGGTACGGGCTGCTGACGTACCTGGAGGACCACTTCCAGGCCCCTTTCGGCTACGTCAGAGCCAGCGAGGAGGGCGGACGGAGGATGTTCGAGGCGTCGTTGCTGCCGTCGGGGCGGTTCCTGCTGGTGGCCCCCGACGAGGACTGGCTGGACGACCGGCTGCGGGTGACGCTCGACGTCGAGAGCGAGGGGTGGACCGACGGGGGGCCGTTTTGCCCTGCCGATGGGTGGCCGTTTTCGCACCCGGTACCGGACGGCGACCGGAGCCCCGCCGCCACCTCGAACAAACCATTGTCGGTGGATGGCTCGGCGGAGTAGCGCGCCTGCTTACAAAGGAGGCGGTGCTCTCCGGCGGCCTCTTCGGGCCAACAAAACAGGTCGCCGGGGGGAGCAGCCGCCCCCCGGCCGACCGAAAAAAGGAACACAGGAAAAAGGAGGACGACAGCATGAGCAAGAAGTTCCCGTTCACAAAGAGGGCGGTCGAGATTCTCCCCGCCCACGACCCCGCCAGCCCGTCGAGGGAGGCCGAGTACTCCGACGCCGAGTGCATCGGCCTGCACCTCAGGGTCGGCAAGAGCGGCCGCCGGTTCTTCCAGCACCGGTACACCTTCCTAGGCAGGAAGAAATGCATGGCCCTTGGGGAGTTCCCCGCCGTCACCGTCCAGGAGGCCCGCCAGAGGGTGGCCGAGAACAAGGCGGCGCTGGCCAGGGACAGGGACCCAGCCGGGGAGAGGAGGAAGGCCCGCGCGGAGCTGACCTTCGCCGACTTCGCGGAGAACAACTACCTACCCTTCGCGAGGGACCGCAAGAAGACCTGGGACGACGATGCGTGGAGGATCGCACAGATCTTGAACCCCGCCATCGGGGGGCTGCGGCTCTCCGCCGTCACGCAGCGCGACCTCCTCCAGGTCCTGGCCACGGAGAAGGCGCGGACCAGCGCGATCTCGGCCAACCACCTACTCGCCCTGGCGAAGAGGATGCTGGGCCTCGCCGTGGAGTGGGAGATGCTGGAAAAGAACCCCGCCGCCAACATCGAGAAGTTCAAGGAGCCGCCACAGCGTGAGCGGTACCTCACCGACGAGGAGATCCCGAGGGTCCTCGCCGCCCTGGAGGAGGAGAAGGGCAGCCTCTCGGTCGCAGCGATCCGCCTGCTGCTGTACACCGGCTGCCGGAGGGGCGAGGTGGTGTCGCTCAAGTGGGACCAGGTGAACCTCGCCGAGGGGAAGCTGCTGCTGCGGACCAGCAAGAACGGCAGGTCCAGGTGGGTGCACCTGAACGCCACCGCGAGGGGGATACTGGAGGAACTGGACGACCGAAGGGGGATGGACGAGCGGACGACGGGCACCGACTACGTGTTCCCGTCCCGAAAGGGGAGCAAGCTGCCGCACCTCTTCGACCTCAGGGTCCCGTTCGGAAAAGCCCTCCAGGCGGCGGGGATCGAAGACTTCCGCGTCCACGACCTGCGGCACAGCTTCGCCAGCATCGCGGTCCGGGCAGGGGCCAGCCTGTTCGAGGTGCAGAAGCTCCTGGGCCACCAGGACATCGCCATGACCCTGCGATACGCCCACCTGGCGGCGGACGACCTCAAGGCCGCCACCGAGAAGGTCAGCAACGCGCTGGGGCAGTCTGCGGCGTAGTACGCAGAAGGCTGGGTTTTCGGCACGGCGGGAAGGCGGTTCGCCAGAAAGCCCCCGAGAGCCCCCTTCTCCGGCTTCCCTGCATTGCCCACCCCCATGAGCCTCGGCGTCCGCCCCGACGCCGGGAACGCACTTCAGAGCGTCGGGAAACGGGTGCCGGGGGGCGGGGCGGCGGCTGGGCCGTGCGGGCGGCACTCGGGGGAGGAGGCCAGCCCCCCTCTCCTCTTTTCTTGACAACCCCTCCCCCCCTAAAGGGGGAGTCGGGGTTAGGGGGGACGGGTTCGGCAGAAAAACCGTCCCGATCCGTCGATCTGCCGCGCCCTCAGTTTGCCTAGCTCTCCGCAAGATGCGAGGCATCCGCCTAGGGAACACTTGGGGCAGGGCCACCCCCTGCTTCTTTTTTCCCGCGGTGCTCTCCAACCTTCCCCTCCAGCAATCCCTCTACGGGCGGAGCCGAAGCCCAACGTAGATCGCAAGGCTGTTCTTGTCCTTGCGGTGCTGGAACCCTTTCCCGGCCAACAACCTGCTGAGCCGCTTGGGGCTGATCTTGTAGTGTGCCCACTCGAAGAAATTCTTGCACATGGTCTCCGACTTCTCCGTGTACTCCGGGCCTTGCTCACACCTTTCCGACACCCAGCGGTCGAACTGCTCCTCCCACCACTGCGGCGTCTCTCTGCCGGTCCGGCCTCCGGCTGCCTTGAGGCGCTTCGTCTCCACCTGGGACGCGCAGGCCGGGTCCTCCGGGTCGTATTCGCGCGGCAGATACTTCGTCAACAGGTCCTCCCTGCGGCCGGGGCGGAACTCTCTGGTGCCGAGGTCGAGGACACCGTTGGTGAAGGCGAGCAGGCCGGGACGGTTGAGGTCCTGCTCTCGGACCGCAAGCATCTGCGAGACCAGCTCCATCATGCTCTCCATGGCTTCGACGGACTCCGACTTGCGCCCGTGGGACAGGAGCCGCTTCCTTACCGCCGGATCTTCCGCAGCCATGGCTTCGTCCCTGATCGACCGCACGGCGGCCTTGGCACTGCGGGCCGCTGCCCGGCTGCTCGTCTCCCAGAAGTTCCCCTTCCACGCAAGCCAGCGCCCCGTCTCCTCGACGTACCGGAGGTTGGCCCCGAAGATGGCAAGGAACCTCTCGGCGTTCCCGAGGTCTGTCAATGCTGCCGTCGGAGCGTATTTCCAAGCTCCGTCCAGGCAGGGGACCGCCTCGTCCTCTGAGAAGGGTGGCAGGCATCTCTCTGCGGCCAACAACACGAGGCTCTTCGCCTCATCGTAGTCCCAGCCCTCTTGCCGCAGGTGCCAGGCGAAGCGGAAGATGGTGTCGGTGCGCTGCCCATCCGGTATCCCCGCGAACGCTTCCCGGAAGGTGACCCTTTCCCGCGGCGCTCGGGTCCCCTTCTTGCCTTTGGTCTTTTTCGTCGTGACCAGTTCCAGCAACCATTCCGGCATTTCCGCGATCCTGGTTCCTGGGTTCTGCCAACGGTACGCCCCTGCAGGGGTTCTGGAGGGCGCAAGCACTACGAACCCCCCATCCCCTCGGAAGTCGATTCCCGTGAGAATGCCAGCTCTGTTGCCCAGCCTCTCCTTGGGTGCCCGGAAGAACAGGTGCTGTCCGCCGGAAGTCGTTGTCGCACGCAAGGTCGAAATGCGACCGTGACACGCTTCGAGGTCGGCTAGGTTCTGAAGCCCCGACTCGGAACTACCTTCCTTGGGGGGATCTGCGTCCAGGACCACGATGCCCGAGTCTCTCCCTGTCTTGAGGGCGATGTTGCGGTTCGATCTAGCCCACCACTTGGCTAACTGCCTCTTTTCCCTAGTGGCCTTCGTCTGCCACCCGGTTATCGGTGGCTTCTTGTCTCCCTCCTTGACAGGGAAGACAAGCCATCCCTTCTTGGCGTAATCGAACGCAGCCTTGAGCAGCTCCGAGGCCAACGCTTCCGACGGCTTGCCTTTCTGCCCCGCATGGGCGGGAGTTGTAGGCGGTACCGTGACGGGAACCTCCGGCGCGGAGAGCAACTCGCGCAGCCACTCGGGCAGTTCGGGCGGGCCGGGGAGCCCCGGCGGTTGGTACTCCCAGTTGAACCTCTCCGCTCCGTCCTGGTATGGGGGCAACTCGAAGCAATCGCCTTCCCCGAGGTAGGTGACGCCTCGGGGCAGTTCTCTTCCTGGGAATCGCTCCTGGGGAGCGCGGAAGACCAAGATGTCGAAGCCGCGCCCGCTGATCCTCGGGTACAGCCCCATGCCATGCCAGTCCGCAAGGGCCTTCAGGTCCGAGCCTCTCCCGTGAAGCCCGACGACACCGGAGTCTAGCCCCGCGATCACGGCTATGCCTAGGTGGGGGTTCCTCTGCCAGAACGAGGGGAGGTAGGACTTGTTCGCCTGGACCTGGCTAGGATCGGAAAACCCTTCCGCGCTGAACGGGATGAGCCTCCACCTAAGCCTACGGTAGGCATTCGCGGCCTCCTCGCGCGACATGCCATTTGCGGCGGTGAAGTCTCCGGCTGCGACCAGTTCCCGCAGGCCGAAGGTCGCCTCCCCTGCCAGCAATGGCATGAGCCACTCAGGCACCTCGGCAAGCACCACCGGCTCCCGCGACCATGCCGACTGCTTGGGGTGGAAGTACTCACCCTCCCCGAGGAAGGCCACCCCCGGAGCGATGTCTGCCCTGCTTGGGAGGTCAACAGATGGAGCCCTGAAGAGGACAAGGTTTCCGCCCCTGAGCGCCGCGCTGTTTCCCTCCAGGGTCGCCAACGGTGGCTTCCCTTGCGACATGGCCGACCAGGTTCTTTTTCCCCGCATGGCGTCGAGCACCAGCGCCACGACCCCGGAGCGTCGCCCCGTCGAGACCCCCACCTCTGCCCCCTGGTCCAGCCAGTGGCAGACCCGCCGGTGGCCGCTCGTTGCCGCGTCAATTCCTCGGGAGCCGAGAAGCTCGCCGGTCTTCGGCTTGACCGGAACCAGCCGCCACCCTTTCTCCAGGTACGCCAATGCCGCCTCGTCGGCGGACAACTCCCCCAGCCCCGAAAAGTCGTACCGGGGCACGTAGGGCGCATCCGTCCTTGGGCTTGGGCGGAGCCTCCGGGGCACGACCGAGTTGCCCGTGCCGGGAGCGGCACCGTCTCCCTGGCTCTCGCCGTTCCTGCCTGTCTCCTCGCTCATCTTCCGCCTGCCCTCCCTCCGGGTCTCTGCCATGGGGGACCTCTCCGGTGCGCCACCATGGTCTCGCGCTGGGGCGGACTCTACCGCAAGATGACCCCTGTTGTCGAGTCCGGCGACGGCGCTCTTTCCTGCCGAGGGGGACCGCGATTATCCCCCCCCCCGCGGAGGCCGGGGCGGGAGCCGGGCCACGGGTCCCGCCGGAAGCCCGTGAGAGCCCCCTTCTGGGCGGTCCCAGCCTCCTCCGCAACCATGGGCCTGCTCGCCGAAGTGAGCGCCTGGATGGTGCCCCAGAGCTCCCCGAAGCGGATGCCGTGCCAGGGAGGGCGAGGAAGCGGCTGCCAGGTGGACCGGAGAGGCTCTCCGGTCTCTCTCCGGTCTGGGCGGTTCGGGAAGGGGATGCTGGGCCGCTTCTCCGGCCGAAAACGAGCGTCCACGGGTTGCCTTGCGGCCCGGAGATTCCTTGTCTTTCCTGCGCTCTGCCGAATCCCGCACGGTGGCGATTCCGCTCTCGGGGCCACTACACCTGCTTCGGGAGCAGGGGGTCGGAGGTTCGAATCCTCTCATTCCGACCAAAAAAATCAAGGCCTTTGGCTCACGCCAAGGGCCTTTTTTTCGCCGCTCCGGTCCGATTCCGGTCCACGAAAAAGATTCCTTTCCTCGCCTAGCCTCTCTCAAAGCGGTCCCTGGATACCACCTCGGCCCCTCAAACTCCTTCTCGCAACGATCTTCAGCCAAGCGGCCCCGACTTCCTCCCCCCTCCGGTTTCTCCGGTCCTTTTCCGGTACATCAGCAGTTGCTTGGGGGGCGAGACTCGTGCTTCTTGATCGCATTGGCCGGTTCGAGAGAGCTCGACAGAGAAGAAAAATCACCTTGCCATGCACATCAAACTACTCTAGATTACCCTTGACTAATCCGGCTGCCGGAGGGAATGGACTTGCTCTACATCATGGGCGACACATCAAAGACGTGGGAGGTTGTGGCACGGATTCTCGCTGCGCGAGAAAGCCTCGACATGGTGGCGCTCTACTATCCAGGCACAGAGATTCCTCCGTCTCCGTTTTTGGTTGCTGCTAGATTGGAAGACCTAGAGCCAGTGACGACTTGGGATGAGGACACATCCGCGACTGCAAGTGCACGGATGCGGGTGGACGGTCAATTCCTCGGGTCCTTAGCGGCCCTGTCCCTTGATTCGTTCGAGGGCGACCTCGCACTCTACCCCCCACAAAAGCGGGAGTGGATCGCGTGTGCCATTCCGCACGAGAAGATGGTACTTGTTCGCGACAACCAGCTCTTGGGGCCTCTGCGGGAAGCGGGAGTCCCAGCCCTAGACACGGCACCCGACGGGTGGCGGTAGGAAAGAAAGAACCTTGAAGATCGAGTTGGACAAAAACGTACCTCTTATTTTGTCCAATATCAGCCGCCGAAGTGAAGCATACCGAGCAATCCTCGCCGTAGCCTGAGGTTTACGATGCCGGCCAACATTCAGGAAGTCATAGAATCGCTTGGTTGTCCCAAGCCCCCCCAAAACCTACTTCAACAGCCCCTTGACTTCGATACAGGCTACCTCCACCGATTATGGCACACTGAGCAGTTGCCCCACCCCGAGGATCTTTACGACTACGCACACGACTTGTGTTACCAGGAACTTCAACCTGATCTTTTTTTATTCCTACTACCATTCTGCCTTCAGGCTTGGCAACAGCACCTTTTTGATCCTTTGGAATCAAGGTTGGCAGGATTTGCTGAGCTTTTTTCTACAGCGATGGCAAAGCACGCTGGCTTTAGACACATTCTTACACTAGCCCAGGTAGAAGCAGTAGAAACGTTCATGCGGATGGCCATCCTAGAGAAGATAGATCAGGAAAAGTCTCTGTCTTTTTCTGGAAGCCTAGCAACCCCGTATACGTGGATATCTGCAATTGGCACTTTCGGAACTGTTTTTCCAACCGTTGAGCTGCTCTGGAAGGACTGGTGGAGCGCGTCAACCGTAGGGCGAGCTTGTGCAGTGCTCCAGTACGTATCTGCCTTGATGTACCCTGACGACAGGAACCCGATCTTTAGTCCTTGGACACGCGATGCAGGAGGGGGAGTTCCTGCTCTGTGGGATACAGACTCTCTGAGCTGTGACCAGGCTTGGCTGCCAGAAAATATTGCTTATCTACGAGGGACACTGACACCTAGATTCATTCACTTGTCAATAACGACCGCCGCAGCGATGCTGAGGGGAAATATCCAGAGCAGTGTTCCTGAACAGATGATGTCGGACTTCGAGCGAGCAAAGGTGCTCGTGGAGCTCAGAGTAGAAGAACTCCTACAATATCTAGCGGTACCTCTCGGAGAAGTGAGATCTTGGGTCACTACTTGAGACAGTATTGAATAGTGTCGTTGCAAGGGTGGCCCCTGCTTTCTCCCGTCGAAAAGCTTCCCCCTGCCTCGCAAGCGGCAGGGGGAAGTCAAATTAAGCTGCTTGGCCAAGCATGGAGGCCACGCCAGCGGTGGCCTTCTTGAGCCCCTCATCACAGAGGTGGGCATACCGCTGGGTCATGGCTATGTCCTTGTGGCCAAGCAATTTCTGCACGTCGAACAGGCTCGCTCCACTCATCACCGCAACGCTGGCGAAAGTGTGCCGCAGGTCGTGGAGGCGGAAGTTATCGATTCCTGCCTCGCTGCACGCTCTGTTGAAGGGGTTTCGCAAGTCGAACAGGTGGGGCTTCTTGGCCCCTTGTCGCGAGGGGAAGACGTACTCGCTGTCGCGGGTGCGGGCGGTCAACTCCCGCCTCTCCGTGAGCTCGTCCAGCACCTCCTTCGCCATTGCGTTCAGGTGCACTGTCCGGGATCCTCCGTTCTTGGTGTCCAGCAGGAAGATTCGTTCCTCTTCCATCCTGACTTGATCCCACTTGAGCGACACCACTTCGCTCCTGCGGCATCCAGTGAACAGCAGGAGGCATAGGGCCGCGACGGAAAGACGATCCTCGTTTTCTTCCAGCGCCCTCAAGAACCGGGGTAGTTCTTCTTTTGTCAGGTACCGCTCGCGGCTGGGCGGCTCTTTGAACTTTTCCTGCCCGCTCGCGGGGTTCTTCTCCAACAGTTCCCACTTGACCGCCAGGTTCAGCATCCTCTTCAAGGTGGTCAGCACGTGGTTCGCTGTGGTCGCGCTCGTCCTCGTCTTCTCCTTGCTGTGCAGCAGGGCCACGTCTCGCGGCGTGATGGCCGACAGCCGCTGCCGTCCGAGTGCAGGGTTCAGCAGCTTCTCGATCTTCCAAACGTCGTCATCCCACGTCTTCTTGTGCTGCTTCGCGTGCGGCAGGTAGTACTGCTCCGCGAACTCGGCGAAGGTCAGGTCGTTCCGTGCCTTCTCCTTCTCTCCTGCGGGGTCCTTGTCCCTTGCAAGAAGGGTCTTGTTCTGCGCTACCCTCTGCCGGGCCTCCTGCACGGAGACAGCCGGGAACTCGCCGAGGTTCATGCACCTCTTGCGTCCGAAGAAGCGGTAGCGGTGCTGGAAGAAACGCCGCCCGTTCTTGCTCACCCGGAGATGTAGCCCAGTGCACTCGGCGTCGGCGTACTCCGCCTCGCGAGAAGGACTGGCCGGGTCGTGGGCGGGAAGCGTCTCGATCGCCCTCTTGGTGAAGGGGAACTTCTTGCTGTGTTGCGGTCTGTACTGGATCAACTTCCTCCTCCTTGCTCGGGGCGGTGAAGGGATCCTGCACCTTCGCGCCCCGTGGGTGTTTTTGGTCGTCTTGATTGGCTCGAAACGAAGTGCGTGTCCTTATGAAGCAGGCGCACTACTCTCTCGGCCCATCGCCCAACAATCAATTGTTCGTTGGGACCGGGAGTGTCCGGTCCTCTTCCGGTCCCGAGGGGGGATTTCGGGTCGTTTGCGGGGGGCGTTTCGGATCGTCAGGCCCCTGCGGCAGGAACTCCTCCCCCTCCACGTCGAGGACGATCAGCAGTCGGTCGTCAACCCAGTCCTCTTCCGGGACAACCAGAAGGTACCTCCCCGAGGGGGCCAGAAGGGCCTCGAAAACCCTCCTCCCTGCCTCGACGACGTACCGGACGTACTCGAACGGAGCCTGGTAGGGGAGAGGCGAGGGGGACGTTGTTGAGTTCGTTGAGTTACTCCCGGAGCAGGTCGACAAATTCGACGATGCCCCCGTGCTGGTTGACCCAACCGCGCCAACATGTTATACAATGTTATACAGGAGGGTATCCCATGCTTGCAATACGCCTGGAAAAAGAGCTTGAAGAGCAGATCGATCTGCTGGCCAAGGTGAAGCAAAGCAACCGCAGCGCAGTGGTGCGCGAGGCGGTGATCCGCTTCCTAGAGGACAATGAAGACCTCGAACTGGCCAAGCAGGCGCTGGCCGAGACGAAAGGGAGCAAATCGTTGAAGGAATTGAGGCGGGAACTTGGCCTGGACGGTTGAGATCAGTGACGTGGCCGAGAAGCAGTTGCACCGACTCGACCGCCCGGTGCGGAAACGCCTTCTCGACTGGCTCGACGACCGCATCGAAGGGTGCAAGGACCCTCGTCATTTCGGCGAGGCCCTACGTGGTGATTTATCCGGACTGTGGCGCTACCGGGTCGGTGACTATCGCATTATCTGTCAGATTCACGATGACCGGCTGGTAGTCCTGGCCCTTGCGGTCGGACACCGACGGGAAGTCTACAGGTCCTAACTTATCGTCGCTGCACCTTCTCCGGTCCTATTCCGGTCCGCTTTGCTCGTGCTTACCTTCCTTGCTCGCCGAAGCCACCGGGAAGATGCTGCACTTTCCTTGCTTACCACGAAGCCTCTTCCATAACTTTTCAACAGTTTGCGGCCCTTGGCACCCTCCATCCCTTTGAGGGTATGGCCTCCGTCCCGTAGTGCATTTGCTTCGGGAGCAGGGGGTCGGAGGTTCGAATCCTCTCATTCCGACCATTTAAAACAAGAGCCCTCGGCACCCGCCGGGGGCTTTTTGCGTGGGGGCGTCCGGTCCTTCTCCGGTCCCTGCAAAACTTTCCTTGATCCGCATAGCTTCTTTTTCCTCACAACTCGGGGCGGCCGCCCGTCCCCCCGCCCGCGTCTCCGCCACCCTTCAAACGAAACCCCACTGTGGCGCGTGCAACCAAAAAGTCAGCTCGCCTCCGGTCTCTCCGGTCCTTTTCCGGTTCGGGGCGTTCCGGCCTCTTCCGCCCCCCCTTAGAGCCAATAGCCCCTCAATGGACTCCGCCCCCTTCGCCTCAAAGATCGGGGTGCCCCCTTTACATTTAAAACCTTTAATCTAAACTCTTCAGCGACCGCAAACCGGTCCGTCCCGTAGACGCCGCACTCAAGGAGGATGTCCACATGGCAATGCCAGCCCAGCACACCTTACGCTGCAAGGCGAAAAGCAAGGGAACATCGACGGCTCCTGCGACATGCAGGGCAGGGAAGGATCGATCATTATCTACGGAGTCAACCATGGCATCAGCATTACTCGCAGCCCGACGGACGGCCTCGCAACAGGAAAACGGGTACATGGCCCTCTCTCCGTCATCAAAGAACAGGATCGGAGTTCGCCGAAACTGTACCAAGCACTTTGCACCGGCGAACATCTCAAGCGGGTCACGCTTAAGTGGTATCGGATAACGAAGATGGGCACCGAGGAGCATTACTTCACTCATGAACTTGAAGATGCCATCATCGTGAGCCTCTCGCCGTTCATGCCTACCACTCTGCTTTCGGAAAACGATCCGTACCGACACATGGAACAAGTGTCGTTCACCTACAAGAAAATCAAATGGACCTGGGAGCCAAACGGAGTCGAGGCCGAAGATTCCTGGGACGTGCCGAGGTGACTACAGTACCGACAAATCAGGCGAACGAGGCAGGAGTGTTTTCATGTCGAATTTTTACACCTACTTCAAATCAAATATGGACGCCATGGGGCTTCCCGCTCCCGAGTCACTGTTTGGCAATTTGCAACAAGCCCTGGCTACCGCTTCTACCCTCGCTGCTTTTGTTGATAAGTTCGGAGCGAGAGTGACGGTAGGAGAACTCGTCGGGGCCGGAACTGGAAGCAGTCAAGGGAGTGCCGACAGCGGGGTAAGCCGGCGCTACTCCAGCACCGCATTCCGAGCATCACGAGAAAAGGCCCTTTGGCATTACGCCGAGGGCCTTTTCCGTACCCGCACCGGCGGCCGCGTACCACTATTATTCATCCTGCGAGAAGATCACCACGGTATAAGGGCCTATGCAGATTTCGCCGCAGCAGGGAAGTCCATCGGCTTCTTCCTCACGGGTTTCAACATTTGGTGTGGCATGGTTCTCAAAATCCGGACCGTAATTGTAGGAGTCGCTGTTAAAGCGCGTGTGCCATACCCCCGTGCGTGGAAAACCGATAACGTAACGGTCGCGGCTTTCAATGGTCAGATTAACCACCACCACGACGGAGTCTTTGGGACTCTCCTGGTCCCAGCGATGGAAGGCGATGAGTTTGGCCTCATCGTCCACATGGAAGATATGCACGTTTTGAGCGCATAACCCCCGCGACACGCCCGCCAGATTGCGCCTAAGGGCGATCAGATCCCGGTACATGCCGAGAATGCCGCTTTCATCCTCGGCCCGGCCCCAATCGATGGGGTCCTTGTCATGGAACCAGCGGTCTTCCAAGAGCTCCTGGCCCTGAAACAGCATGGGGATCCCCGGCGAGGTAAGCACGAGTGCAGCGGCCAGCGTGGAGCGCTTTTTGGAAAACCAGCTGTCCACCTTGCCGGGCCAGATCTCCTCCGGCACCCTCGCCCTCCCATTGGCGACCTCGTCGTGCGATTCGGTATAAATGACCCGCTCAAAGGCGTCGGTCTCGAAGCGATGCTCGATGGCTCGACAGACCGCACCGGTATCTCGTAAGGCGTCGTCACGGGATATGACCGCTTGACGGATGGGGTGCACGAAATCGCTGTCCCATTGCGCACTGAAACCCGCGCCCCCCGCCCCCACGTCGATGTTCACCCAGGTGTTGTTCTTCAGATCTTCGGCGATGCTGATCTTGCCTGGGCACCGGCTCTGGATTTCCTCGTTGATCCACTGCATCAGGCTCCAACCTTCGGGAATGTCATTGGCCGGATTCGAGTCATTGCCCTCGATATTCTTGATGTAGGTTACCGCATCCCAACGCAATCCGTCGGCGTGGTACTCCTCCAGCCACATCAGGGCGTGATCGCGCAGGTACTGGCGGACCTCGTCACGGCCGTAATCTGGCCGGGTGTCGCCCCAGGGTGTCGTCGAGCGACGATCGTTGTAAAAGTAGATCCCCCCCTTTTCGTTTTCGCTCCAGCCGTCAAATTGCCACAGATCGAGATCGGATGGGCCGAAGTGGTTGTAGACGACGTCGATGATGATCGCGATCCCCTGCTCGTGGGCAGCTTTCACGAGCCTCTTCAAGGCGTCCGGCCCACCGTAGACACTCTCGACGGCAAAGGGGTGCGAAGGGTTGTAGCCCCAGGAAAAATCACCGGAGAATTCCATGACCGGCATCACTTCGAGGGCATTGACGCCGAGTTTGGTTAGGTAGGGCAATTTTTCGATGACGCTGTCCAGGGTGCCCGGCTGCCCCTTTTCTATTACCAAGAAGGTTCCGACATGCATCTCGTAAACGACGAGCTCATTCCAGGGCGCCATTTTAAAGGTATCTGGCCCCCAATCGAAGGCCTGAGGGTCGTAAACGATGGCATTTCCTTTCGCGTTGGTCACCTTTCTCGCGTAAGGGTCGATACGGGAGACCGGGCCGGCCGGTCCGTGAATCAGGTAGCGGTACTCATCTCCCGCCTTAGCCCCCGACAGGTAGGCCGACCAGTACCCGTTTTTCTCGCTGGAAAGAGGTGTCGACACCTCGTTCCAGTCGTTGAAACTGCCGACCAGGAAGACTTTGTTGGCATGGGGTGCCCAGACTCGAAAGGCTACCCCTCCTGCATCGGGGATAGCCCCCATACCCGGATGGTCTTTCGTCATGCTCGCCTTTGGTGTCATAGGTCCTCCCTGTTACCAACGGTACTGCCGGAATGGACTGGCGGAACGAGAAGGACCTCGTGTCCGTCGCCACACTTTGAAATCATAACAGTTTACTGTCTCTTTTCATGCCTCCGGCAGCGGTTATTGGCAGTGCGGCTTGATGCCGCATCGAAACTCCCGCATCTGCCGGGCTTGCAGAAAAGATTTCCCTAGCGGCATTCAAGAGACGGAAAGGTTATACAATTGAAACGGTGAACGTCTGACACGGTTGGAGCCGTCACGAACGTGCTCCCTCTGAACAACGTTCGAATTTTACCGGAGCACCAGGTGCATTAACCGATGTCTGAGACATTCCAAAGGAATGAAACGGGGCGCATTGAGGCTTTCAGCGATGGCGTATTCGCAATTGCCATAACCCTGCTGGTTCTTACCGTCAGGGTGCCCAAAGCCACGGAACTTGCCCCGGGCGAAGGCCTCGGATCGGCCTTGCTGTCACTGTGGCCTCACTACCTCGCCTTCGTGACCAGCTTTGCCACCATCCTGGCGAAATGGGTAAACCATCACCGGATCTTCACGTTTGTCCGGAAATCCGATCATACGTTCTTGTACTGGAACGGTTTAGTGCTTCTCCTGGTCACCTTCCTGCCATTTCCGACCGCGCTGGTGGCCGAGTATTTGCGGCACCCCGAGGCGAAAGTGGCGGGAGCGGTTTATTCCGGGACCTACTTCGCGATAGCCCTGGTTTTCAAGGGGATGTGGCATTATGCATCTAGTGACGGAAGGCTGCTCGGGCAGGATCGAAGGGCCGATGCGGCTGATATCGAACAGATCACCAGGCAGCTCCGCTTCGGGCCGGTCATGTATTTTGCCGCCTTCGCGGTCTCCTTCCTGTCGGGCGTATTGAGCGTTGGTTCCTGCCTGTGCCTGGCCGTGTTCTTCGGATTCAAAGGTTGGCCGACCAGAGAGTGACAAGGGGCCCTTCCTCTGTCTGCCAGGTATGAGTCAGGTCCGATCGCGGTGACCATTCGATGTGGGGGTGGGGGCAGCTTGAGTCAGACGGTACTGGGGAATGTGAGAGGGACCGAGCGTTTTACGGACATGAGTGAGCCCGCCCATGGTTCACGATGTGACCATGCCCAGGGGCGGGAGCTCTATTCAGCATTACGCGGAGTGTCCGGAGCAACCCTCCAGTGACGGAAGATTGCCTCGAGCTACTTGACCGTCAGGTCGTTTTTCACCTCCGAGACACCCGCCACCCGGCCTGCGATCTCCCCTGCCCTCTGGGCGGCACCCTGGGAATCGACAAAACCGCTCAACTGGACTACCCCCTTGTAGGTCTTGACGTTGATCTGGAAGACTTTCAGGGACGGTTCACCGAGGATCGCAGCTTTCACCTTGGTCGTGATGGTGGAGTCATCGAAGTACTGCCCGGTACTTTCCTTTTTTGAGGTGGATGCGCACCCCAGGAATGAGGTTACCAGCCCGATGCATACCAACAGTTTCAACATACGCTGCAGTTTTCCCATGAGGCTCTCTCCTTTGCCGTGGTGGACAGGTCACGGCCCGCTGCCCTGCCGTTGGATGTGAATTCTGTAATCTTTCGACATAGGTAAGTCTATGATGGCCTGCCTTCATGTCAAGAGCGCCCCCTCTCACTGCTTCTTCGAAATGTTGGCCGGCAGGAAGAACACCGGAGGGAAAGAGTTATAATTTCCCCACGGGCAGACAGCGCTCCATACAGTGCCAATTGTGGATCGTCCGCACGCTCAAACTGGCAACCGATCACTTCGCGTGGAGAGTTCGCAGCCAAAGCGGTAAGCATCGGAGACAATCCATCATGCCTGCAGCTGCCGACAAAACGGATTTCAACTTCTGGCAACTACCGGTCCCGGCGCTCCTGGGACAGTTGGCCTCAAGCCCGCAGGGACTGACCGGCGCGGAGGCGGCCTCGCGCCTGGCGCGCTTTGGCCCCAATCTGATCCATGGGGAGCGCAGCAAGGCGCTGGTCCTGCAATTCCTGGCCAAATTCAAGAACCCGCTGGTCATCATCCTCCTTACCGCCAGTGCCCTCTCGGCCTTCACCGGCGACGCCGCGAGCTTCTTCATCATCGGCACCATCGTCCTCATCAGCGTCACTCTCGATTTCGTCCAGGAATACCGGGCCGGCCAGGCAGCGGAACATCTGCGCCAGTCGGTGGCGGTGCGCGGACAGGTGCTGCGCGATGGCACGCTCCTGGAGATTCCCCTTGCGGAGATGGTGCCGGGAGACGTGGCACTCCTTGCCGCGGGCGACCTGGTTCCCTGTGACGGCCGGGTGCTGGAGGCAAAGGACTTTTTCGTGAACCAGGCCCTTTTGACCGGGGAAGCCTTCCCGGTGGAGAAGTCTCCGGTGGAATTGCCGGAGGAGGCCCAGGTTCTGGCGGCCGCCAACACGGTCCTTTTGGGGACATCGGTGGTGAGTGGCACGGCCAAGGTGCTGGCATGCCGGACCGGGCAGCAAACGGAACTAGGCGGGATTGCCGACACGCTGCTGGCCAAGGCCCCCCCCACCTCCTTTGAAGAGGGGACCCGCCGGTTCGGGCTCCTCATCATGCGCATGACGGTGCTCCTCGTGCTGTTCGTCCTGCTGGTCAATGCCTTCTTTCACCGCCCCTGGCTCGAATCGTTCCTCTTCGCCGTGGCCCTGGCGGTGGGACTCACCCCTGAACTGCTCCCCATGGTGGTATCGGTGACCCTGTCACGGGGAGCGCTGCGCATGGCGGCCGCCAAGGTGATCGTGAAAAGGCTCGCGTCGATCCACAACCTGGGAAGCATGGATGTCTTCTGCACCGACAAGACCGGCACCCTGACCGAGGCCCGCATCCATCTGGAGCGTCACCTGGATCCCCTGGGGCGGGACAGCCGGCGGGTCCTGGAATTGGCCTACCTCAACAGCTTTTACGAGACCGGTTTGAAGAGCACCCTGGATGACGCCATCCTGGAGCACAGGGAAATCGACGCGAGCGGCTGGAAGAAGATCGACGAGGTGCAGTTCGACTTCGAACGGCGCCGGATTTCGGTGCTCCTCGAAAACGGCATGGGGAGGTTACTGGTCGTCAAAGGCGCGCCCGAGGATATCCTGCGGTTGTCCGAGAGCTACCAGGCCGACGGAGAGGCGCAGGCACGTCCTCTCGACGAGGCGGCGCGGCTTGCCATCGATGCGCAATTCGAGGCGCTGAGTAGAGAAGGCTTCCGGGTGCTGGGAATCGCCTCGCGGCAGGTGGGGATGGACCACCCTCACGCCGTGGTAGGAGATGAATCGGAGCTGGTCTTTGCGGGATTCGCCGGCTTCCTCGACCCGCCCAAGGTGAGCGCCAAGGCGGCCCTGGCGGGACTTGCCGCCGACCGGGTCGAGGTCAAGATCGTCACCGGTGACAACGAAATGGTTACCCAGCATATCTTCGCGGAACTCGGCCTTACCGTGACCGGGGTGCTGACCGGGGCGGAGATTCAGCAAATGGACGATTCGGCTCTCGCGGCGCGGGCGGAGCAGGTGAACCTCTTCTGCCGCGTAGCTCCCGCCCAGAAAAACCGTGTCATCCTCGCCCTGAAGAAGCGGGGGCACGTGGTGGGGTATCTCGGCGACGGCATCAACGATGCCCCCTCGCTCCATTCGGCCGACGTGGGCATTTCGGTGGACAGCGCGGTGGACGTGGCGAAAGCGGCGGCGGACATGATCCTCATGGAGCAGGACCTGGGGGTGCTTCACGCCGGTGTGCTGGAAGGAAGGCGCACCTTCGGGAACATCATGAAGTACATCATGATGGGCACCAGCTCGAATTTCGGCAACATGTTCTCCATGGCCGGCGCCTCGCTCTTTCTACCGTTTCTCCCGATGCTGCCGGTGCAGATCCTTTTGAACAACCTCCTCTACGATGTATCCGAGCTCCCTATCCCGCTGGACCGGGTGGATGACGACTACCTGAGCCATCCGCGGCACTGGGACATGAGCTTCATCCGCAACTTCATGCTCGTTATCGGCCCGGTCAGCTCGGTTTTCGACTTCCTCACCTTTTACGTCATGCTGGCCCTCTTCCACGCCGGGGAGGCGCTCTTCCATACCGGCTGGTTCGTCGAGTCCATGGCCACGCAGGTGCTGGTCATCTTCATCATCCGCACCCGCAAAAACCCCTTCCGAAGCCGCCCCACCCCCTGGCTGGTCGTCTGTTCGCTGACCGTTGTGGCGGTCGCCGCGCTGCTCCCCTTTACCCCGGCCGGCAGGCACCTCGGTTTCGTGGCGCCGCCCGCGTTCTTTTTCCTGATCCTGACGGCCATGCTGCTCGCCTACCTCTTGGCGGTGGAAGGGATGAAGAGATGGTTCTTCCGCCGTTTTGCCAGGGAGTGACCCGCCTCCGCCTTACCCACCAGCGACACCATCCAGATCGCCCTGGTATCGAGGTTGTCGCGGCAAATGCCGCTAGCACCTGCTAGCGACGCTTTTGGTCCGATTTATCCCTGTACATCCGCCGGTCACTGAGCTTCAAGGCTTGGGCAAGCTGATCTTTGTTTTCTGCCGAGGCAACGCCGAAAGCGATGCTCACCTGACCCTGGCTGATCTCGGAGCAGTTCATGATTCTCCCCACGGCTTCCTGCGCTGCGCCTTTGCCGGTCGCCGGAAGAAGAACGGCAAACTCGTCTCCCCCGATACGGGCAACTACGTCGCCGATCCGGAATGCCTCCAGGATGACCCGGGCCGCCAGACGGAGGAGATTATCCCCCGCTTCATGCCCCAGGGTGTCGTTGACCGTTTTCAGCCCGTTTACATCCGCCATCACGATGCTCATGGGGAACTGGTCGCTTCGGGCAAGCCGTTCACACTCCTCTTCGAAAAACGCCCGATTATAGAGGCCGGTCAAGATATCGTGCGTGCTGTCGTGACGAAGCCTCACCTCCACGTTCTTGCGGCTGGTAATATCGTGGGCGATGCCGATGATCCCGGTGACCGCTCCTTTGTCATCAAAGATGGGCGTTTCTATCTTCTCCAGGTACTGAACATTCCCCTCCCGGTCGGCAATGGACTCTTCGAAATAGGTGCGGGTACCGTTCGCAATCGCCTCCCTTGAGTCTTGCTCGTACTTCACGGCAAGTTCCGGCGGATAGATGTCGTAATCGTTCTTCCCGATCAGATCCTTGGGCGCCATGCCAACCGACCTGCCGAACGGCTCGTTCACGGCGGCATACCTCCCCTCCCTGTCCGTGAGCCAGGCGATACTGGGGATATTGTCGAGAATGGCCTGCTGCTGCCGGATGACCTCGCTGATCCGATCCTCAGCCAGCTTGCGTTCGGTGATGTCTTCCATGGCCAGGAGGATCATGTGTGAGCCGATCCTTTTTCCGAATATCTCCCTGGCGTTGAGCAGCATGATCTTACGGCCGATTTCGGGAAAATCGTGCGCGACCTCGTAGCCGTTGAGCACGGTTTCCTGGGGGAGGATCTCCTCGAGGAGTACCCGCAGCTTGGGAATATCCCACTGCCGGTTACCGAGCTCGTAGATGAAATTACCGATCGTTTCCTCGGGGGTCACCTTGAAGGAGGCGTAGAAGCTCTGGTTGGCCGTGAGAACTCTCAGGTCGTACGTCAGCACCACAAGGGGCTCGCGCACGGTTTCCACGATGTTCTCGGCATAGGCCCTGGCATCCTGGATCGCCGTTTCATACTGCTCACACGCACGCGCAGTTGTTTCAAGCGCGGCGACACGCCTGCGCAGTTCGCTCAGTTCCCGAATCAATTCAGCTTTGGTTTTTTCATGGTCCTTCATGCCCCACCCCGTGCAAAAACCAATCTTCCGTCGCCGCCTAAACGACCGCACCGAAGAGCCTGCCCACCCCCGCGGTGAGGCCCATGGCGAGCGCGCCCCAGAAGGCCACCCGCAAGGCCCCCTTGGCAATGGGTGCTCCGCCTGCGTATGCCGCGGTGCCACCGAGGAGGACCAAAGCGACAAGTGCCGTCGCAGACAGGACTTCGACGATGCGGGTTGCAGGCGCGAGCCATGCCGCCGCAATCGGGATTATGGCACCCGCGACAAAGGAAATTGCCGAGGCGAAGGCGGCGGAGATCGGCCGTGCCCGGAGCGTCTCGGTGATGCCGAGTTCGTCACGGGTATGGGTTCCCAGGGCATCTCTCGACATAAGCCTTTCCGCTACCACCCTCGCCAGCGGTTGATCAAGACCCCGGCTTACATAAATCGCGGTCAGTTCGGCCAATTCGCTCTCCGGCTCGGTTGCAAGTTCGCGTTTTTCCCTCTCTATGTCGGACTTTTCGGTGTCTGCCTGCGACTGAACCGATACATACTCGCCTGCCGCCATGGACATGGCACCAGCTACCAGACCGGCCACACCGGTCAGCAGGATGCTCCCCCTTGGGGTACCGGCAGCGGCAACGCCGACCACAAGACTTGCCACCGAGATGGTTCCGTCGTTCGCGCCCAGGACGGCTGCGCGAAGCCAACCGATGCGGCCCGCCCTGTGGGTCTCCGTGTGCATGCGTGGCATCGAATTACTCTCCTTGATGGACGACTTAGCTAATTTTTCGGCCGCCTTGCCGTTCCGTGCCACGGCCGTTGCATCCCCGCTCCGCCTCGGCAAATCCGCAAAATCTGCCATTCAGATTTCAGTTGCCGCACGGTCCCCGTGCCCTCTGTTTGACGGGCATAGTTCGCTGATTACAATTAAAGCCAGGTTCAGCTATCCACACCGGCAGGCACTGCAACAATCCGAGCGTCGTGACCCACAGGCGCAGTGGCAACACAAGGAGACACTTATGAAATACACATTCATCACGATGAGCATCATACTCATGACCAATGCCGGAACATGCCTGGGTGCTGACCCCTCAATTTGCAGTACCGGTGAAATAACCTATTTCGCCAAGGGGCAAGTGAGCTCATGTACCCTAAAGGATGATTTCACTGTCAATGGCGTTAAATGTAAGCAATATGCGCCGATCAATTTTTACCCAAACGGAGCACTCAAAAGTTGTGTATCCAGCGATTTTTTCATTTATGGCTCCATCATCTGCAACCAGTACGGACGCGTCAGCTTCTACCGGTCGGGAAAACTGGACACCTGCGACCTGTCCAAGTCGATCGAGATCGATGGTAAAACCTGCGCGCAATTCGAATCGATAACTCTCTTTGAAAACGGAAAGCTGAAGTCCTGCAGCAGGCCGCACTAATTTGGGCGTAGAAGACGGAACGGGGCGGGGCAAGTCCGATGGTCGGACCTCCTTGGCTTTCGGGCGAACAAAACAGAAAAGGGTGTATCCATCCCGGTACACCCTTTTGGATTGACCTTTTCAACGGCTCTGAGTCGCCCCCCTGGATGGGGCGAATACCCTCCTCGCCCACTGCACCGACCTCTCCGGGGTCGGCGGCGGCATACCCACCAATGAGGCAGCAACACCAATTGTCCGGGGTATTTCACGATCCCGTCCTATCAATCTTTGACGCCGGAAGTTTCGCGATGCAGTTTAACCGACGCGCCTTCATTGTGATGGGCGTGCAAAATTGACATTAAATATTTCACAGTGTATCTCGAGTCTCCGTCCTGTCAATTAGGCAATCGTGGCCATGTGCGAGTATGACAAAATCGCCTAGAAGCACGATCGAGCGACATCACACAGAAGTCTTAGCCCCTCACGCTCTTCGACTCAGCGCGATGAACACATAAATTGGCCCAGAGGCGAGCGGTTGTCTCTGTCTGGCAGTGACAGTCCGTCGACTACACTTGAATCCGGCACCTGCCCTCAGCTATGCGGCGGGTGCGACACCAAACCGGAGAGGCATTGTGGTTCCCCTGGAAGCCGCCCCGATTCTGTGACCACTATGACTATGGACAAACCACACTCTCCGAATCGGGTCATCAGAAGTCTCCTCAGTTTCCTGCTGCAGGCGCTACGCGGTTTCATACGCAACCAGGGGATCATGTTATCCGGCGCTGTCGCCTATTATACGCTGCTATCCATCGTGCCCATGTCCATCCTCGCCCTCATCGTGTTGACCAATTTCATAGAGGAACAGGAGCTGATTCATACCCTGTCAAGGTACCTGGAAATGCTGATCCCCGGCTATGCGGCGACCTTGACCGAGCAGGTGCGGGCATTCCTTGAACATCGTAAAGCAGTGGGGATCATCGGCTTTCTTGCCCTGCTTTTTTTCAGTTCCATAGCCTTTTCCGTTCTGGAAAACGCCATATCGGTGATCTTTTCCCAGCGGGTCAGGAACCGGCGCCGCAACCTTCTCCTGTCCGCGCTTATCCCCTATGCATACATCTTCGTCATGGGGCTGGGCATAGTGCTGGTGTCGTTCATTGTTGGGGCCATCGAGACGCTCGAAAGCAGGCATTTGACGTTTCTTGGCTGGAGTTTGAACCTGGGAGGCGCTACCGGGGCTGCGCTTTATGTCCTGGGGATAGTTGGTGAGGTGCTGATATTCGTTTCTTTCTATCTGGTGATGCCCGTGGCCCGGGTCAGATTTCGCCACGCGCTCATCGGCGGGCTGACCGCAGCCGTTCTGTGGGAGATCACCCGCAGGGTGCTGGTCTGGTATTACGCTGCCGTATCCATGGTGAACGTCATTTACGGGTCCATCGCCATAACGGTTGTGGCCCTTCTCAGTATAGAGGTTGCCGCGATAATCCTGCTGTTGGGAGCCCAGGTCATTGCAGAACTTGAGCGCCCCCCCCGACGAGGCTGACAGCGAGGGGCTATCGACATCCTTGCCTTCATGCCTTTCCCTCGGGAGTCCCGGCTTTCTCCGCATCTGCGGTTACCGGCAGGGTGAAGAAGAAGCAGGCCCCTCTTCCCGGTGCCCCCTCGGCCCATATCTTGCCGCCGTGGCGTACAACGATCCTTTCCGCGGTCGCGAGCCCGATACCGAAACCTCTCACCTCTTCGGCACCCGGCAGGCGCTGGAAAGGGATAAATAGCTTGTGCGCGTCGGCCATGTCGAACCCCGCTCCGTTATCCCGGACGAAATAGGCGGGCACCCCCCCGATCTCCGTCACACCGAATTCGATGAGCGCGTTCTCCGTCGCAGCGCTGTACTTCCACGCGTTGCCGAGGAGGTTCGCGAAGACCACCCGCAAAAGATTGGCATCTCCCGTGGCCATAACCCCGTCGGCGATGCGAAACTCCACCCGCCGCTCGGGATGGGGCAGCTTCAACTCTTCGGCCACTCCATGCACCAGGCCGGAGAGGTCAACCGTCTCCCGGAGCGGCTCTACGCGCCCCAGCCGGGAAAAATGAAGCAGGGCGTCGATCAGCCGATTCATGCGCAAGGTACCGTTGTACGCCTGTTGCAGCATTTCCTTGCATTCTTCCTGGAGCCGGCCGCCGCAGTGCATTTTGATTCCCTGGCAGTAACCGCCGATGACATTCAACGGCTGGCGCAGATCATGGGCAACCGAATAATTGAACGCCTCCAACTCCTTGTTGGCAGCTTCCAGTTCGCCGGCACGCGAGGCCAGTTCCGCATTCAGCCTCCCGACCTCCTCCTCGGCCTGCTTGCGATCGGTAATGTCTTCCATTACCGCGACGAAATGGGTGATTGTCCCATCCACGTCGGTGACAGGCGCCACGGAAGCGGCTTCATAGTAATATTCCCCGCTCTTTTTCCTGTTGATGAATTCGCCATGCCATGGCTGGCCTCCGGTGATGGCCTGCCACATCCCTTTGAAAACCTCAGGGGGTGTTTTTCCCGATTTCAGCATGCCCGGGCTCTTCCCCAGAACCTCTACCGCCAGGTACCCGGTGGTTTCGGTGAACTTGGGATTGACGTACTCGATCGCTCCCTTGGCATCGGTAATGAGGATGCTCGCCGGGCTTTGCATCATGGCACGGTACAACTTCCGGAGCTCGTGTTCGGCATGGCGGCGCTCGGTGATGTCGCGCAGGGTCGCCAGGCAGGCGGGTTTGCCTTCCCACTCCGTGCCGACCACCCGCATTTCGGCGATCCTCGGTTTCCCCTCCCTGCCGGGGATGTCCAGTTCGGTGGTCTCACCCGCGACAATCGGAAAACCGAACTGTTCCCCCAGGAGTTTTTCCACCTTCCGGCCGAAAAGGGACGCCGCCGCCGAGTTGGCGAAGATGATGCAGCCGGCGCGGTCCAGGATGAGGATCCCCTCGGTACTGATGGACACGATATTGTGGAAACGCGCTTCGCTCGCCCGTAACTCCAGGGTCCGCTGGCGAATCATTTCTTCGAGCTGGGAATGCCTGTCAAGCATGGCTCGCTCCTCGTCGTAAGCCTCGCACCTTACACCTCTTCGCCCGGGGGGCTCGCCGTCCCCCCGGGGGTGCCCCGGACCGGCCTCCCCATCAGGATGCCGCTCACATTGCGAAACGGCTTGCCGATGTGCATTCCGTGGCCGTCTATGAAGAATTCGCGGATATCCTTGTCGTGCTGGGAGCCGCGCATCTTGAGAACGGTGAGGCCCCGCCGCATTTCCCCATTCATCTCGACGTTGCGAAGCAGGATGATCGCGTCGGTGGTCGCGGAGATATGGGCTTCGGTGACGGTGGAGGCTCCGAGCTGGGTCGGCGTGGTGGAGGTGAAGAGCGCCGAAATCTCCTGCTGCTTGACGGAGGAGACCAGGCCGATGACGAACTCCCGGAAACCTTTATTGGTGGAGACCCGTTCCAGCGCGGAAATGCTGTCCACGGCTATGCGGGCCGGCCGGAACTCACGGATACTCTTGTTCATGCCGATCAGGTGATCCTCCAGCCCCATGATCTCCGGGTACTGGCAGACGATCTTCAAAAAGCCCTCCCTTTCCATCTGCTCGAAATCGGTACCGAGGTCGCTCACGTTACGGAGCAACTGGTCGCGGCTCTCCTCGAAGGCGAAAAGCATGGTCCTCTCGCCGGATTTCAGGCCGCCGGCGAGAAATTCCGAAGTGATCACGGTCTTGCCGGTACCGGTGTTACCGGAGACCAGGATGATCGAATCGCGGAAGAAGCCGCCGCCGCACATCAGATCCAGTTCGTGATTGCCCGAGGTGGTCCGGGTGTCCGACGACCTCTGCGTCAGCTCGATGGCGGAGAGCGAGACCGCCACCACCCCTTCGCCGGGGACGACGGTGAAGGGGTGTTCTCCCTTCTTGTGGTCGGCGCCTCGAAACTTGAGGATCTCGATGGTGCGGCGCCGCTTCTCTTCTGTCAGGATGTTTCTCAGGATAACGACGTTGTCGGCCACGAACTCCTCGACTCCGTAACGGGAGACATCGCCGTACTCCAGGACCCGTTCCGCGGTCATGATGGAAGTCACCTTCATCCGGTTGAGTGTCGAGGCGATCCGGTACAATTCCCGCCGGACGGTGGCCCGGTCACGCAGCTGGGTGAAAATGGCGTCGAGCGCATCGAGGGAAACCCGGTCGGCATGGCACACGCCGACCGCGTGTTCGATGCGGGCCAAGAGGGCTCCGAGATCGTAACTCCCCGCTACCAGCGGCTCTTCACCCGGTGAAATGGAGGCGTCCACGAAACACCACTTCCCTTCCCGTTCCCACGCCTCGATGTCCCACCCCATGCTGGCCATGTTGTTGCGGATGTTGACGGGGGCCTCTTCGAAGGTGACGAAAACACCGCTCTCTCCCGATTTCGAGATCCCTTCGGCCAGAAACTGGGCGGCAAAGACGCTCTTTGCGCTGCCGGAGGTCCCCAGCACCAGCGTGGTGCGGTGCTTGGGAAGGCCGCCGCAGGAAATGTGATCGAAACCGGGGATATGGGTCGCCAGTTTCTCGACCGGGGCGACTTTGGTGGGAGTTCTTTCCGTCATCTCTCACCCCCTCGCGGCGGCAGCTCGAGTCCCAGCAACACCTGTTCGGTGTCTGCGAGGTCCCCGATGATTCGCCTGACCGGTAGAGGGAATTCCTTGATCAGGGTCGGCGTCGCCAGGATCCTTTCATCTTCTGCCGACTGCGGCCGTTCCAGGACGTCGATGATGTTCAGTTCGTATTCCGTCCCCAACTCGTGTTCGCAAATCCGGCGCAGGTTGGCTATGGCACGCGAGGAGCGCGACGTCTGCCCGGTGACGAACAGCTTGAGCCGATATTTATCCATGCTCTACTCCTGTGTCCACGCGATTCTTCCTCACCTTCGCCTGGCTGGGGCGTAGCGGCAGCGAGCGGGTTGGGGAGCGTCTCCGGAAAGTGTCCGTGCCTGGTCGAGAGTTGACGGAAAAGCTAGTAATGCAGGCGGATGGTCAGCTCCAGGTCACGCCCGTCGTAGGGAAAGCTGGCGGCAGAAAACGATGGCGCGCCGATCACCCCCTTTGCGTCGTTGGAAAAACCATAGCCTTCCTTGGGGATGCCCAACAAGGTGGTATCGAGCTTGCCGTTCATGTTCTCATCATGAACCACCGCCAGCGCATATTTTCCCGGGGGGAGATCTTCAAAGTCGCAGCGCGCTTGTGATTTCCGGATTTTTATCACCATGATGTTGACCGCCGAGCGCAGATAATCGGTGGGAAAGCCGGCCGGCGATTCGAAAAGCGCGCAGGCCACGGTGCCCTTGCTGTTTCGGATGTCGAGAATCTGCACGTGAATTCCGGTGCATGAACCTCCGGCACATGCAGGGCCGGGAACCCCCAAGGTCAGCACACCACACCATGCGGCACACAAAAAACCCCATTGCGGCCCGCACCCTGGGATTTCTGACTGGGGAAGCCACCCCCGGCCTGCTGAAGGTTGACTCGTTCATGGTTTCCTCTGGGCCCCGCCCCCCCATCGCCCTGCCTCGGCCTCGCCCTCATCGGCCGTTACCAAGACGCCCGTCCTGCACAAAGGCACGAAGGTGTCGTACGGCATTTTCTCAGGCGGGGAGCGCCGTCCGGGGGGGCTTAGGCATGTAGACCGGTGTAACTTGCCCTCCCCTCCCGTCAATTTGCAGGGGGGTGCGTACCTATCCGATTTGACGGATACCCTCGTCTGTTTAGAATTACGGATGGGAAGCTGAAGTCCTGCAGCACGCCGCATTAGTATGAACAACGATGCTCGCTATCACCTATAGGGAATCGGGTTTTGGGCCCGCGGGAGGTGACTGCAATGGACAAGAAAACATACCTGAGCATTATGGCCGCCCTGGGGACTGCCGCCGCCGTCTGCCTGTTCGCCCTGCTGGCAGCCCCCATCGCCACCCCGCTTGCCTGGGCGCTTATCATCGGTGTGGCGACCCTTCCCCACTACGACCGGCTGGCCCGGAAGTTCCCCGGCCACCCAGGTCGAACTGCCGGAGTTATGGTCCTCGCGGTAGCCATATGCTTCGTATTGCCGATGGTCGCCCTGGTGGTCACCCTCGCCCTGAACGCCGCGGATTGGTACAAGGAAGGGGTGCGGCTGGCGATGGCGTTCAAGACCACCGCGGCGGGCTCTTTCAGCCACCTTCCTTTTGCCCACGAAATTGCCTCCCTGGGAGAGCGATTCGGCATCGATATCTCCGGCATGGGTGCCAAACTCGCTGCCGGCGCGTCGGGATACCTTCTTGCGGTGGCGACCAGTGCCGCAAAGAACCTCGGAGATCTCCTTTTCACCCTGGCGATGGGACTGTTCATACTCTTTCCTGATTAGCGCCAATCTTCCGCTGGAAGACAAGCGCGACATATTACGTCGTAGGTGGTTCATATAATCACGGCACATTCCATCCGAGGAGGCTGCCGTGAAGAATCGTTTCCAGTTCCAGTCA
>NZ_BLXW01000047.1:0-36627 GCF_054784495.1 Geomonas sp. Red276 | reverse complement strand
CTGACTGGAACTGGAAACGATTCTTCACGGCAGCCTCCTCGGATGGAATGTGCCGTGATTATATGAACCACCTACGACGTAATATGTCGCGCTTGTCTTCCAGCGGAAGATTGGCGCTAATCAGGTTCCTGATTGGCCCTAATCCCCTTTGCCGGCTTCTCCGAGGCACCTCTCTCCCCGCATTAGCAATTCCCGTTTAAGATAATTTGTCTGTACAAAATTCCGACCGATCCGATAAAAATAATTGTCCGGCTTGACGTTACATCGCCTCGGCAATGATTTTTAATCCTACGATTCCATCCGCCACCCACAGTTCGCAGCCCTCGGTGAGGGCTCGGCACGCCACCTTCGCTGGGTCTCAGGCCGACAAACTCTACAGGGTAAAAGGGAGACCATGGGTCACGTTCAAAAAAATCGTCTGTTCGTGGGGCTGGCCATGCTGGCTTTCGTCGGGGCCGGCTTCACCGGCTACTACGCCTGGAGCCACTACCAAAAAGCACAGGAGCCCATCAGCTATACGACGTTCGTTGACAAGGTCAACACGGGTCACATTGCCCGAGTTCGGCTTGAAGGGGACCAGATCCAGGCGCTGGGAAAGCAAGGCGAACGGTACACTCTTTACGTTCCTTCCGGCGCCGAAGTCCCGAAACTGCTGGTTGCCAAGCATGTCGATTTCTCGTCGGTGCCTGAGACCCAGTATCACTGGTTCGAGCTCGGGATCCTCCTTGCCGTGGCCGGAATCGGCACCATCGTGATCCGCAAATACAGCGGGTTTGGGCGGAGCAGGGCCAGGCTCTTTGACGGTTCCCTTTCCCGCACCACCTTCGCCGACGTCGCCGGGGCCGAAGAGGCCAAGGCCGAGCTGATGGAGACGGTCGATTTTCTGAAGGACCCGGCGAAGTTCGCCACCCTCGGCGGCAAGATGCCGACCGGCGTCCTCCTGGTCGGCCCTCCGGGAACGGGGAAGACGCTCCTGGCCCGGGCCGTGGCCGGTGAGGCGGGGGTGCCGTTTTTCGCCATGTCGGGCTCCGAATTCGTCGAGATGTATGTCGGCGTCGGCGCCTCCCGCGTGCGCGACCTTTTCGGGCAGGGAAAGAAGGCTGCCCCCTGCATCATTTTCATCGATGAGATCGATGCCGTCGGGCGCAAGCGCGATGCCGCCACCGGAGGGGCCAGTGACGAGCGGGACCAGACCCTGAACCAGCTCCTGGTGGAGATGGACGGCTTCTCGGTCAACTCCGGCATCGTCGTCCTGGCCGCCACCAACCGGCCGGAGGTCCTGGACCAGGCCCTGTTGAGGTCGGGACGCTTCGACCGCCAGGTGGTGGTTCCTTCCCCGGACATACGCGGGCGGGAAGAGATCCTCAAGGTCCACGCCAAGAATGTGCCCCTGAGCGACGAGGTTGACCTGCGGGTAATCGCCCGGGGGACTCCGGGACTGTCCGGCGCCGACCTTGCCAACGTCGTCAATGAGGCCGCCATCCTTGCTGCCCGCTCCAACAAGGGGCATGTCGAGATGGCCGACCTCGATGCCGCTCGCGACAAGGTCTTGATGGGCGCCGAGAAGAAGTCCCTCGTTCTGTCCGAGAAGTCGAAGCTCAGCACCGCCTACCACGAGGCCGGGCACGTCCTGGTCGCCAAGCTGGTCCCTGGCTGTGATCCGGTGCACAAGGTTTCCATCGTTCCCCGTGGCCGTGCCCTCGGTGTCACCCTCCAGATTCCCACCGAAGACATCTACTGCTACACCAAGGAAATGCTCGATGGCCATCTCAAGGTCCTGATGGGAGGACGGGCGGCTGAGGAACTTATCTTTGGAACCACGACGACGGGGGCCGGTAACGACCTGGCCCGCGCCACCGATACCGCCCGTAAGATGGTCTGCGAATGGGGGATGTCCAAGGCATTCGGTCCGGTCGCCTTCGGCAACCATGAAAGTACCGACCCGGGCGCCGGGCATACCGGCAAGAATTTCAGCGATACCACGGCCCTGGAGATCGACTCCGAGATCCGCTCCATCGTGACCGGCAGCTACTCGGAGGTGGTGGACCTGTTGACCACCCACATGGAAGCGCTCAATGCCTTGACCGAGGAGCTGGTCGCCAAGGAGACCCTCGACGCCTCCGAAATCGACCAAGTCCTCGCCCCTCACTTCGCCAAAGCCGGCATCGAATTCCCCGCCCTCCAGGGGTAAGCCGACCCGCCTCTCGCGTCTACCCCCATTCTCACCTTGTCATCCCCTTGAAGGGGAGGGGCCGTCATTCTACCCTCGCCCCTTTAGGGGAGTTCCGTAGTTTCGTAGGGTGGGCAGCCCCCTGCCCACCATCCCTTTCGTTCCGCGTGGGCACGGGGTGCCCACCCTACGTTCATCACCCCCATCGTCGCCCTACGTTCAGTACCCCCATTCTCACCTTGTCATCCCCTTGAAGGGGAGGGGACGTCATTCTACCCTCGCCCCTTTAGGGGAGAGGGTGGCCGGAGGCCGGGTGAGGGTGGGTTTATAGTTGCCGCCTGTTGCGTTAAGTGGTATTTAATACAGCCTGATCCTTTGGCTGTGCACCTCTTCGATCCCGCAACGAGGCAGTCTTGGCTAACGGCAACCCTCCATCCGAACAGATACCCGCACCGGTTCCGCTTTCGCCGGGACTTCAGAGAATTCGCAGACGGCGCTGGTTTCTCTGGCTGGTGTTGCTTGGCTACCTTCCGCTCATGTGGGTGACACAGAGGATCACACATTCCTTTGAGCGTTCCCTGCCGGTCTTTTTCATCTGGGTCGGTATCCTTATTGTCGTTACCAGTTACTCCGCAGTGGCGAGATGTCCCCGTTGCCGCAATTACTACCATGTCAACGGCATGAGCCTTCTCTATCTGCGTCGCTGCCTTCACTGTCAGCTGCCCCTCAACGCCGACCGCATCGAGAACTTCGACGACGGCTGGCACCCCCCGAAACCCTGATGGTTTGCCTTTGACTGTGCAGGTTCTTTGCCGCTGGCGGTTAACCTAGAACCTAGAACCTAGAACCGGTTTTAAAGGAGTCCTCTCATGCAACGCCGCTCTTTTCTCAAGATCCTCGGTCTGTCCGCCATTTTCAACCGGCTTCTCTGGAAAGAGGCGCTGGCCGCCAATCAGCCGGTGGTGGCGGTAGCGGAAGGAAAGGACGCCGCTCAGATCACCCGTAACGCCATCGCCGCGCTGGGTGGGATGAGGCGCTTCGTCAAGCATGGCGACGTGGTGGTGATCAAGCCCAACATCGGGTGGGACCGGACCTCGGCGCAAGCCGCCAACACCAACCCGATCGTCGTCAAGACCATTGCCGAAGAGGCGCTGAAGGCGGGGGCCAAAAAGGTGAAGGTTTTTGACCGCTCCTGCAACGACGAGCGGCGCTGCTACGTGAACAGCGGGATGACCGCCGCGCTGGGCGGGATGAAGAATGTCGAGCTGAAGTTTATCGAGGACGAACGCTTCAAGAAGGTCGCCCTCAGGGGGAAGGTCCTGAGCGAGTGGGAACTCTACGACGAGGCGCTGCATGCCGACGTCTTCATAAACGTCCCTGTGGCCAAGCATCACAGCCTTACCAAGGTCACCCTCGGGCTTAAGAACGTCATGGGGGTGATGGGCGGAAACCGCGGGTCCATCCACCGCAACATCGACGAGGCGCTGGCTGACGTCAACAGCGTGCTCAAGAGCCACCTCGTGGTGGTTGACGCCACCCGCGTCTTGACCGCCCACGGCCCGCAGGGAGGAAACCTGCGCGACGTGAAGGTCCTCAACAAGGTCCTCGCCTCCACCGACATAGTGGCGGCCGACGCCTATGCGACCACCCTCTTCGGGCATCGCCCCGAGGACATCTCGGTCACCGTAGCCGCTCACCGGCGCGGGCTGGGCGAGATGAATCTGAACAAGGTACGCATAGTCAGGGCCTGAGGGCATCAATGAAAAAAGCGAACCTCGCGCGCATCATCCAGCTCCTGTTCCTGGCGATCTTCCTGGTGCTGTTCGTGCGGACCGAATACCGCGGCTCCGACACTATTTCCGCCGCCATCAACAGCTTTTTCCGGGCCGATCCGCTGGTGCTGGTGAGCTACCTCCTCTCGGCGCACACCCTTACCTGGCTGCTGTTCCCGGCGGTCATTACCCTCGTCTGCAGCGCCCTCCTCGGGCGCTTTTTCTGCGGCTGGATCTGTCCGCTCGGCACCCTGCTTGACCTCGTCACCGTCCGGATCAAAAAGAGTGTCCCTCTCCGCATCCTCAAGGGGAAACTGAAGTACTGGCTGCTCTTCCCGATGCTGGTCGCCGCCTTCCTGCACGTGAACCTGGCGGGGGTGCTGGACCCCATCGCCATCCTGGTCCGCGGGCTCACCTTTTTCCTCTATCCCATCTTCGGGCATACGGTCCGTAGCGGCTGGGTGGACCTTTACGGCCTGATAGGAGAGCGGCGCGACTACATCGCTCCCGCCTACGCGCTTTTGCGCGACAACCTCCTTCCTTTCCGGGATACCTTCTACCCCTTGGCCTTCCTGTCCGGCTTCATGTTCCTCGGCATCATCTACCTCGAACGCTACGAGAGCCGGAACTGGTGCCGAAACCTCTGCCCGCTGGGGACGCTCCTCGGGCTGGCCGGGCGCTTCTCCATCTTCAGGAGGAGCCCAACTTCCCTGTGCGATGACTGCAAGGCCTGCCGGACCGTCTGTCCCTGCGCCTTCGAAGGGGAGATCCTGCAACCGGACAACTGCCTTCTCTGCATGAAGTGCCAGCAGGGATGCCGGCACCAGCGGGTCTCCTTCGATCTTGCCATGCCGGTTCCGGGACACGGCCCATACCTCCCCGAGCGGAGGGTCCTCCTGGGAGGGCTTTTGTCAGGGTTTCTGCTGGCCGGAAGCTTCCGGTTCCGCAGACCGGAGGCCCAGGCCCGGCTGCTCCGTCCGCCGGGGACCGGGAGCGAGGACGAATTCCTCAAGAAGTGCGTCCGCTGCGGCGAGTGCATGAAGGTTTGCCTTACCGGGGCGCTTTATCCCGCCGTCGCCCAGGGCGGGGTGGAGGCGGTTTTCACGCCGGTGGTTACCCCGCGCCTTGGTTACTGCGAGTACAACTGCAACCTCTGCGGCCAGGTCTGCCCGACGGCTGCCATCCCATCGCTCCCCATCGAGGCGAAGCGGCGGGCGGTGATCGGCAAGGCGGTGTTGGACAAGAACCACTGTCTCCCCTATGCCAAGAAGACCAACTGCATCGTCTGCGAGGAGCATTGTCCGTTCCCAGAGAAGGCGATCAAGTCCGAGGAGGTGGAGGAGATCGACCGGCATGGCAACAAGGTCAAGATCCTCCGTCCGTACGTGGTGGACGAGCTCTGCAACGGCTGCGGGATCTGCGAGAACGTCTGCCCGTTGGAAGGGAAATCGGGCATCGAAGTCTTCGCGGTCAAGGACAAGAGCCCGCTGAAAGCGGTCGCGATGGGTTCCGGCGATGGCCAGGCTTCAGATCCCGCGGAGGGGGAGGGGAGCGATCCGTATGGCGGAGCCGGTAAGGGGACTGGACAGGAAGCGAAATCTCCCGCCGGGAAGAAAGACGCCGGCAAGGGAGGATCGGTTGACACTCCCGCCGGCGCCGGTAGCCGACCGAAAGGAAAAGATGGTGGCAAAGAGGTGTGGGAAGGGGAGAACCCTTACCGTTAATCCTCGGGCGGCTGGGACCCGGCCAGTTTGACCCCGTGGCGGGCCTGTTCCAGCGACTCGATCAGGCTGGCGTTGTCCACCGCCGCCTTTCCGAATATCGGGGTAAGGGCATCGATGATGGCCGGATTGTTGTTGTGGTCGATGGCGTCGCAAATCTGCCGGATGTCGAACTGGTAGGCCCGCCAGTTATCCTTGATCTCCCAGGCCTGGTCGTCGATCACGTTATAGAAATTCCCCAGCCTTACCGGCCGGGTCTCTACCCCGGGGGTGGCCCCGGGTAAGGGGCACTTCGCGCTGTTCACCTCCGGTTCCACCAGGTACCCCTCACCGCGGTAACGAATCCCCTCGGCATGCGTCACCAGGTTCTTCCCTTCCACTTCCATGTTGGCCGCTTCACGGCAGAAAACCTCGTAGGCCTGCGGGATGTCGGGTTCCGGTGCGAAGTACAGGTCGTGGAGAGTCCATTCCGTCGCCGCCGCCTGCTCTTCCGCGGCCCGGTAGTCGTCCTGGACCTGGAGAAGGGTGGCGGTCGGGGCGCTGCCCCAGCTCTTCCCGAAGAGGGTGCAGCCGCCAAGAAGCATTCCACAGAGCGGCAAGACGGCCAGCATTGCTTTCAATTGTCTGGATAACATTGGCAGCCTCTAATTTATGGGATGACTTAAGGATATAAGCGCATCCATACCTGTCAATGCCCTCCACTGGCCCCTCCCCCTCGACGGATACTTCTCCCTGGACCGTAGGCTGAGGGGGAGGGGCCGCCTGTACAGCTTCCTTCGGCGATGCCGTTCGGCGAAACTCTCATTCATTTGATACTATGTTGGTGTCGTCTATCACCCATTACGTCCCCAACGCCACGCCTTTCCGGCTGATGCGGGTGGGGGAATTTCAGGAGGTATAGAATGAAGCGTTGGCTGTTTGCTTTGCTCCTGGTGCTTGCTGCCCGGAACGTGGAGGCAAAGATGATTACCAAGACCGTCGACTACCGTCAGGGGGACACCACGCTGGAGGGTTTCCTCGCCTATGACGACTCCTTCAAAGGAAAACGCCCCGGCGTGCTGGTGATTCATGAATGGACCGGGGTGACCTCGTATGAGAAAGGGCGCTGCGAGCAACTCGCCAAGCTCGGTTACGTCGCCTTTGCCGCCGACATCTACGGCAAGGGGGTGCGCCCCTCAAATCCGCAGGAGGCCGCCAGGGAGGCCGGGAAGTATCGCAGCGAGGACCGCTCTCTGCTGCGGGCGCGGGCCGCGGCGGGACTGGAAAAACTGGCCGGCTTTAAAAACGTAAACCCCAAGAAGCTCGCGGCAATGGGGTACTGCTTTGGTGGGACCGCCACCCTCGAACTTGCCCGCAGCGGCGCCGATCTCCTCGGTACCGTGAGTTTCCACGGCGGGCTCGATACGCCGAACCCCGCGGACGCGAAGAACATCAAGGGGAGGGTCCTCGCCCTGCACGGTGGAGACGATCCCCTGGTTCCCGCCGACAAGGTGGCCGCCTTCCAGAAGGAGATGCGGGACGCCAAGGTGGACTGGGAGATGAACATCTACGGCGGCGCCGTCCACAGCTTCACCAATCCGAAGTCCGGCAACGATCCCTCCAAGGGGGTGGCCTACAACGAGAAGGCCGATCACCGTTCCTGGGAGGCGATGAAACTGTTCTTCAAGGAGATCTTCAAGTAGCCCCGAACTCTTTGAGCCTAGTCCATCCGTAGGGTCCCTTCTCCTTCAAGGAGAAGGACAGGGTGGGGATGGGGGACATTTCAAGGCTCCCTCATCCTCATCCCTACCCATCCCCTCATCCCCCGCCATCGTTGACTTTCCCGACTCGATCTGTTACAGAAGTTGCTTTGTACTTCCCCCCCCCGGCATTAGGAACCCATGGACCAGTTTTTCTTCAAGCTTTCGATCATGCTGGTGCCCGCGCTGATGGCCATCACCTGCCATGAGGTGTCGCACGGATGGGTCGCCGACCGACTGGGGGACCATACCGCCCGCAGCATGGGGAGGCTCACCCTCAACCCGCTTCGCCACATCGACCTCTTCGGGACCCTGATGATCTTCATCGTCGGGATCGGATGGGCGAAGCCGGTGCCGGTCGATTACCGAAACCTCAAGAGGCCCAAGACCGACATGGTCTGGGTGGCCGCCGCCGGCCCGGTAACCAACTTCCTTTTGGCCACCGTCTCCGCCTTCGCCATGCGGTTGATGATCCGGGCGGGAAGCGGCATCCCCGACGGGACCACGCTGGCCATGGTGGCCGATCCCATTACCCTGATGCTGGCCTTCTCGGTCTACATCAACTTGCTGCTCGGGATCTTCAACCTGATCCCCATGCCTCCCCTGGACGGCGGCAGGGTGGCGGTCGGGCTCCTTCCCTACCGGCTCTCCCTCGGGCTGGCGCGGCTCGAGCCTTTCGGGATGATCATCATCATCGCCCTGGTCTTCCTGACCCGGGTCTTCGACTACGTGATCTTCCCGGCCCTCAACTTTGGCGTTCATCTTCTGGCCGGAGCCGACAGCGGCCTGGTCTTCAACGTCACCCGCCTCATGATGCGGTGATGGATACTGAAAAGGAGCTTCCACAAATGAGCGACAATCGAATCGTCAGCGGCATGAGACCCACCGGTAAACTGCACCTTGGACACTACCACGGGGTGCTTTCCAACTGGCTGGAGTTGCAGAAGAACTTCGAGTGTTTCTTCTTCGCCGCCGACTGGCATTCGCTCACCACCGAGTACGCCAGCACCGACGGGATCAAGGAGAACATCCGCGAGATGGTGCTCGACTGGCTCGCCTTCGGGATCGATCCCGAGCAGAGCGTCATCTTCGAGCAGAGCCAGGTTCCCCAGCACGCCGAGCTGAACCTGATCCTCGGGATGATCACCCCGGTCTCCTGGCTGGAAAGGAATCCGACCTACAAGGAGATGCAGGAGAACCTCACCACCAAGGACCTCTCCACCTTCGGCTTCCTGGGTTACCCGGTGCTCATGGCCTCCGACATCATCGTCTACAAGGCGGCCCGTGTGCCGGTCGGCCAGGACCAGGTTCCCCATCTGGAGATCACCAGGGAGATCGCCCGGCGCTTCAATTTCCTCTATCAACCGGTCTTCCCGGAGCCGGCGGCGCTTCTCACCGAGACCCCGAAGGTGCTCGGTCTGGACGGCCGCAAGATGAGCAAGTCCTACAACAACGCCATCTTCCTTTCCGACGACGCCGAGACCACCAGGAAGAAGGTCCTCTCCATGGTGACCGACACCCTGCGCCCCTTCAAGAAGGACCCGGGCGAGCCGGACCGCTGCGTCGCCTTCACCCTGCACTCCCTCTACGTCCCGCAGGAGAAGCGCGACGAGATCGTGGTTGCCTGCCGCAGCGCCGAGCTTGGCTGCGTCGACTGCAAGAAGATCCTGGCCCAGTGCATGGTCGACACCCTGGCCCCGCTCCGCGCCAAGCGCGAGGAACTGGCCGCCAAGGAGGGCCTGGTGGACGAGGTGCTCGCCGAGGGATCGAAAAAGGCCGAGGTGGCCGCCCGCGAAACCATGAACGAGGTGCGCGCCGCGCTCAAGGTCTAGGATTTCATGCAAGACACCCTCTTCACCGAGGCGCTGGAAAACGCCTACCAGGTACAGATCGAGCAGTTCGAGGGCCCCCTCGATCTGCTCCTCCACCTCATCAAGAAGAACGAGGTGGACATCTACAACATCCCCATCGCGGCCATCACCAGGCAGTACCTGGAGTACATGGAGCTCTTGAAGGAGTTGAACCTGGACATCGCCGGGGAGTTCCTGGTGATGGCGGCCACCCTTTTGCAGATCAAGTCCCGCATGCTGTTGCCGGTCGAGCGCGACGACGAGGAGGCGGAGGTCGAGGACCCGCGCGCCGAACTGGTGCGAAGGCTCCTCGAATACCAGCGCTACCGGGAGGCGGGCTCCGACCTGGTGGCCCGCGATCTCCTCGGCCGCGACGTCTTCGCCAGGAAATTCGCCTCGCCGGAGCTGGCCGAGATGGCGCCCGAGGAGGAGCCTGCCGACGTCGAGCTCTTCGAGCTCATCGAGGCCTTTAGGAAGGTGCTCTCCCGGGTCTCGGTGGATACCTTCCACAACGTGGGGGCCGACGGCATCAGCATCGCCGACCGGATCAGCGAGGTCCTTTCCCTTTTGCACGAGAAGAGGACCCTTCGTTTCGAGGAGCTCTTCCACGACGGGATGACCCGGGACCTGCTGGTGGTCACCTTTCTCTCCATGCTGGAACTGTGCAAGTTGAAACTGATCAGGATCACCCAGGTCGAAAGCCTCGGCTCCATCTGGCTCACCGCCACCTCCGAGGAGGGGGCGCTGCCGGACCCCGCCGAGATCGAGGGTGACCTGCAAGGGGAGGCGCTCGTTGTCGGGTAAGTCGTTGAAGGGTATCGTCGAAAGTCTTTTGTTCGTGCACGACCAGCCCCTGTCGCTCGACCGGCTGGCCCTCATCCTCGAGGAGTTCGAGCGGGCCGACATCCGCCAGGCCCTGGAGGTGCTGGTTGCCGATTACGAGGGGAGCGAACGGGGGATCGTGCTGGTCCAGGTGGCCGGCGGCTACCAGCTCCGCACCCGTCCCGAGCACGCCGATTACCTGCGCAGGCTCAACAAGAGCAAAGGGGTTAAGTTCAGCCAGTCCGCCCTGGAGACCCTGGCCATCATCGCATACCGCCAGCCGGTCACCCGGGCCGAGATCGAGTACCTGAGAGGGGTCGATTCCGGCGGGGTGCTCAAGAACCTGCTGGAGAAGAAGCTCCTGAAGATCCTCGGCAAGAAGGATGTGCCGGGCAAGCCGCTCATCTACGGAACCAGCAAGGAATTCCTCGAGCTCTTCGACCTGAAGGACCTCTCCTCGCTCCCCACCCTGAAGGAGATCCAGGAGCTCGCCCCTCCCGATCCTTTCGCCGACCAGCCCGCCCTTCCGCTTGCCGCCGAGGAATCCTGAAGCCGGCGGGCTCTGTGCTAAACTATCGATGTGGCTTGTCCCCCGGCATGATTCGTGCCGGCTGGTGAACGGCAGGCCCGAGGAGGGATGCATGGTACGTCAGCCGGCAGTGGCAGGAAAGTTCTACACGGATGAACCCGACCAGCTGAGAAAAGAGCTCCGTTCCATGGTGGTGGAGGGTGAGCACGGCCGCGTGCTCGGCATCGTGGCGCCCCATGCCGGGTACGTCTACTCCGGGATGGTGGCCGGCCGGGTCTACGGGGCCATCCGGGTCCCCGACGCGGTGATCCTGCTCGGCCCCAACCACACCGGCATGGGGTACCCTGCCGCCATCTCTCCCTTGGGGGAATGGATGACTCCGCTCGGTGCCGTCCCCGTCAACGCCCGGCTTTGCGAGCTGGTGGTGAAGCACGCCCCCAAGGTGCGCGAGGACGCCACCGCCCACCGTTTCGAGCACTCGCTCGAGGTCCAGATCCCCTTCCTGCAGTACCGCAATCCCAACGTCACCATCGCCCCGATCTGCCTCTCCTATCTCCCGTTCGAAACGGTCACCGAGATCGGGGAGGGGCTGGCCCGCGCCATCACCGAGTACGGCAAGGAGGTGCTGATCGTGGCCAGCTCCGACATGACCCACTACGAGTCGGCCCAGACCGCGCGCACCAAGGACGAGGCCGCCCTCGCCGAACTGACCGCGCTCAACCCCCAGGGGCTCCTCGCCGTCTGCCGCGACCGGGACATCACCATGTGCGGGGTGATGCCCGCCGCCGTCATGCTGACCGCCGCCAACCAGCTGGGGGCCCGCCAGAGCCGGGTGATCAGCTACTCCAACAGCGGCGAGGTGAACGGCGACCTGAAACGGGTGGTCGGTTACGCGGCCGTCGCGGTGAGCTGATGGAGGTCATCACCACCCACGTCAACGCCGATTTCGACTGCGTGGGCTCCATGGTGGCCGCCAAGCGCCTCTACCCCGATGCCCTCCTGGTCTTCTCCGGCTCCCAGGAAAAGGGGGTGCGCGACTTCTTCCAGAAGCAGCCCCCCGACCAGCTGAACTTCCTCCGCCTGAAGGACCTCGACTTCTCCGCCGTCACCCGGCTGATCGTGGTCGATTGCCAGCACTCCTCCCGGATCTCCCGCTTCGGGGAACTGGCCAAGGGGAAAGAGGTGGAGCTCGTCGTCTACGACCACCACCCCTCCAGTTCCGGCGACCTTTCCCCGACCGGCGGGGAGATCCGTCCCTGCGGCTCCACCACGACCATCCTGACCGCCCACCTGCGCGCCAAAGGGATTATCCTCACCCCCTACGAGGCGACCCTCATGATGCTCGGGATCCACGAGGACACCGGCAACCTCACCTTCCCCAACACCACTCCCGAGGATTACCAGGCCGCAAGCTGGCTCCTGGAGCAGGGGGCGAGCCTCAACGAGGTGGCGGACTCGATCGGCAAGGAGCTGACCGTCGAGCAGGTTTCCCTCTTGAACGATCTCCTTCTCTCCCTGAAGACCACCTCCTTGAAGGGGGTGGACGTCTCGGTGGCCCACGCCTCGGTCGACCGCTACGTGGGGGACATCGCCGGGCTCGCCCACATGATCCGTGACATGGAGAACCTGCAGGCGCTCTTTTTGGTGGTCTCCATGGCCGACCGGGTCTTCGTGATCGCGAGAAGCCGGGTGCCGGAGGTGAGGGTAGGGGAGATCCTCAAGGAGCTCGGCGGGGGAGGGCACGCCACCGCCGCCTCGGCCACCATCCGGGGGCTCACCCTCATCCAGGTGCTCCAGCAGCTGGACGCCGTGCTCAGGAAACGGGTCGATCCCAGGCGCTCAGCCCGCGACATCATGTCCTCCCCGGTCAAGACGCTCCCTCCCGGCTGCACCATCGCCCAGGCCCAGGAGCGGCTGGTACGCTACAACGTGAGCGCCATGCCGGTCATCGACGACGGCAAGGTGGCCGGCATCATCTCGAGAAAGATCGTGGAGAAGGCCCTCTACCATGACCTGGGCCAGGTGCCGATCTCCGACTACATGCACTCCGAGTTCTACTCGGCCACCCCCGACACCCCGATCTCGGACCTCCAGGCCTCCATGGTGGGGGGCGACGCCCGCCTGATCCCGGTTCTCTCCGGCGACCAGCTGGTGGGGGTGGTCACCCGTACCGACCTCTTGCGCTACTCCCTCTCCGGCGACGAGATCTACGACCTCGCCCGCGACGCGAGCCTGGTCAAGAGCCGCGAGGTCGAAGGGCTCATGAAGAGATACCTCTCGCCCCGCTCGGTCCAGGTGCTGCGCGACTTGGGCCGGGTAGGGGATTCGCTGGAGGTGGACGTCTACGCGGTGGGAGGGTTCGTGCGCGACCTCCTCCTGGGGAGCCAGAACATGGACGTCGACGTCACCGTGGACGGCGACGGCATCCTCTTCGCCGAGAGCTTCGCCTCCCGCTTCGGCTGCCGGGTCAAGAGCCACCAGAAGTTCCACACCGCGGTCATCGTCTTCCCGGACGGCTTCAAGGTCGACGTCGCCAGCACCCGGCTCGAGTACTACGTATCGCCGGGGGCGCTTCCCACCGTGGAACACTCCTCCCTGAAGATGGACCTCTACCGGAGGGACTTCACCGTCAACACGCTGGCCATCAAGCTCAACGACGAGGAGTTCGGGCACCTGGTCGACTACTTCGGCGCCTACCGCGACCTGCAGGCCAAGGTGATCCGCGTCCTGCACAACCTCTCCTTCGTCGAGGACCCGACCCGGGTCTTCCGGGCCATCCGCTTCGAACAGCGGCTCGGCTTCAAGATCGCCAAGCACACCGAGGACCTGATCAAGAACGCCGTCAAGATGGATTTCCTGGAGAAGCTCGGCGGCCGGCGCCTTTTGGCCGAGCTCGTGCAGATCCTTAGGGAGAAGGAACCGCTGCGCGGTATCCACCGGATGTCCTCGCTCGGTCTCTTCCGCTTCATCCACGCGAACCTCGAGCTGACCGAGCCCCTGGAGGAGCTTCTCGAGGAGGTCCGCTACGTGGTCTCCTGGTACCAGCTCCTCTACCTGGAGCGCCCCTGCGAGCAGTGGGCAGTCTACTTCCTGGCCCTGTGCGATGCGCTGAGCGACGAGGAGTTCACCGCCTCCTGCCTGAGGCTTGCGGTCAACGAGCACCAGCGCGAGAAGCTCGCCACCGCACGCAGGCAGGGGCATGACCTGGTGGCGGCCCTGGAGCAGCGCTTCCTCGATCAGGGGAGGGTGGAGAACGCCGACATCTACTTCTTCCTCCGGATGCTCCCGGTCGAGGAGCTCCTCTACCTGATGGCCAAGAGCAAGAACCCGGAGGTCAAGAAGTGGATCTCCCTCTACTTCACCAAGCTCCAGCTGGTCAAGCCCCAGATCGACGGCGACGATCTCAAAAAGCTCGGCGGCCGCCCCGGTCCGCGTTTCCGCGAGGTCCTGGACGCCGTCCTGCATGCCCGTCTCAACGGGACGGTGGCCACCAAGGGGGAGGAACTGGTAATGGCCAGGGATCTTTTGCAGGAAGTGTAGCTTTTTTGCCACATGCTGGTCATATCGCGCACTCCCCGTAACCACCTGAAAGACCGTCATTTGCCGTAATTTGTCAGTGCAACTGCGGCAAAATTGTCACATCCCCCCATGCTCCCCCTTTCTCCATTAGAGCCTTTCACTTCGCTAAGTAATGATTCCAGCAGGTTTTACGAGTTATCGCCCCCTTCGGCCATTGTGGCCCGGGAATTGCTAAGAGTATGGGCAGATCGCCTGGTTACGAGAGGACTCCCATGCTGATGATTAAACGAATCCTGGTTTCGATGCTTCTAGTGGCCACCCTTGCCACCCCGGCCTTGGCCGAGCAGCAGCAGGAAAACGCCTTCAAGACCGTCTTCCAGGACGCCTTCTACGGCGGGCTCTCCGGTGCCCTGGTGGGGGCGGCGCTGCTCGCCTTCACCAAGCAGCCGGGCAAGCACCTCGACTACATGGGGTACGGCGGCGCAGGGGGCGTGCTGGTCGGGGCCACCTACGGCATCGTCAGCGTCTCCCGCTCCCTGGCCGAGCTGGAAAACGGCCGGGTGAAGTTCGCCATGCCGAGCCTCATGCCGGAGTTGAGGGAAGGAACCAGGGGAACCTCCTCGGTGATGGTTACCGCCCAGCTTATCCGCGGCAGGTTCTGATCCGCCGCGTTTTTTCCCGATGCAGGTGAGGGGGCCCTTGGCCCCCTTTTTTTGTGCCGCCGCCTCGGCCTCCTCATGAATCGCCTCACCTTGCCTTGGCGAGGCCGCTGGTATACACTTTGAACGTCTCCAAAGTGTCAATTGTCGTACGGGGGTAAGCTTGGCGCGCATGGTAGATCGGCAGGACCTGCTGACCTATACCGATTCTCTTTTGACCTGGGTCAGCGGCAGGGGAAGGATCCTCATCGTGGTGCACGACAACCCGGATCCCGATTCGCTCGCCTCCGCGATGGCCCTTCGTCACCTCTTCGCCGTCCGCTTGAGCCGCGAGGCGGTGATCGCCTTCTCCGGCATGATCGGCCGCAGCGAAAACCTGGCCATGGCCAAGCTCCTCCAGATCCCGCTCACCCCTTTCCCGCTGATCGACCTCAAGGCCTTCCAGGTGATCTGCCTCCTGGACAGCCAGCCCCAGACCGGCAACAACTCGCTTCCTCCCGACGCCCGCGTCGATGTGGTCATCGACCACCACCCGATGCGTGAGGCGAGCGCCCACTGCCGCTGGGTCGACATCCGCCCCGAGTACGGGACCACCGCCACCATCCTCTACGACTACCTGAAGGTCCAGGGGGTCTCGCTGGGGACCAAGCTCGCCACCGCGCTCTTCTACGCCATCAAGTCCGAGACCCAGGACCTCGGGCGCGAGGCCACCCGTCCCGACCGCGACGCCTACCTCGAGCTCTTCCCGCTGGCCAACAAGACCCTGTTGAACAGCATCACCCACCCACGGCTCCCCAAGGAGTATTTCATCGCCCTCCACAACGCCCTCGAGAACGCCGTCGTCTACGGCACGGTGGCCATCGCCAACCTGCAGAAGGTCCAGTTCCCGGAGGTGGTGGCCGAACTGGCCGACCTGATCCTGCGGCTGGAAGGGCTGGAGGTGGTCCTCTGCATGGGGCAGTACAACAACGAGATGGTGCTCTCCATCCGGACCTCCAGCGAGGAGATCAACGCCGGGGAGCTGATCCGGGGCATCGTCGCCGGGGTGGGAAGCGCCGGCGGCCACGGCATGATGGCCGGCGGCAAGGTCGACAACGTCGACGAAACGGCAAGCGAGATCTCGCGGGTGGAAAAACTCCTCACCGAGCGGCTCCTGGCCCGGCTCGGCGTTTCTTCCGCCTCCTACGAACCGCTCGCCCCGCAGTCCTAATTAGTCCTGTCTTTTCTTCATGAAAGGGTTGCCAAAGCCTTTCTAAAGTGCTAGAAATTACCCCATGTCGCTCTTCCTGGATAACGCAGCAACCTCGTATCCCAAGCCGGAAACGGTATACCGGGCGATCGACGCTGCCATGAGGGAGATCGGCGTCGCCCCCGGGAGAGGAGGGTACCGGCAGTCGCTGGCGGCTGCCCGCACGGTGTTCGAAACCCGCTCGACCCTGGCTGACTTCTTCGGAGTCCCGGACTCGTCCCGTCTCGTTTTCACCCACAGCGCCACCGAATCCCTCAACATCGCCGTCAGCGGTCTCCTGAAGCCCGGGGACCACGTGGTCACCACCAGCATGGAGCACAACGCCCTCGTGCGCCCGCTCCACCTGTTGCGCGGCCGCGGTGTGGAGGTGACCTTCGTGCAGGCCGACCGGGAGGGGAGGGTCTCCGAGCGAGACATCGCCGCTGCCATGAGGCCCGGCACCCGGCTGGTGGCGGTTACCCACTGCTCGAACGTGAGCGGCACCATCCAGCCGGTCGGTGAGATCGGCAAGGTGGCCCGGCAGGGGGGCGCCCTCTTCCTGGTCGACGCGGCGCAAAGCGCCGGTTACCTCCCGATCGACGTGACCGAGCTCGGTATCGATCTCCTGGCCGCCCCCGGCCACAAGGGGCTCTTCGGCCCCCCCGGCACCGGCATCCTCGCCATCGGTGAGGGGGTCGAGCTGGAGCCGCTGCTGGTCGGCGGCACCGGCGGCAACGCGAGCAGTCTCGAGCAGCCCGAGGTGCTTCCCGAGCGCTTCGAGAGCGGCACCCTCAACACCCCCGCCCTGGCCGGCCTCAAGGCCGGGGTCGACTTCATCCGGGAGACCGGGCTGGAGGTCATCCGGGCCAAGGAGAAGCTGCTGGTCGGGATCCTCCTGGAGGGGCTTTCCGCCCTGCCGGAGGTCCTCCTCTACGGCCCCCGCGGCAACGACCACGGCGGGGCGGTCTCCTTCAACCTCGACGGGCGCGACGCCTCCGAGGTCGCCTTCCTGCTCGACGCCGAGTACGGCATCGCCGTCCGCGCCGGGCTCCACTGCGCTCCCGAGGCCCACCGGACCCTGGGTAGCTACCCTGGCGGCACGGTGAGGGTGAGCCCCGGGTTCTTCAACACCGAGGAGGATATCGCCTTTTTCCTCCAGTCGTTAGCCGGCCTGGCCCGATCCTGACCGGCTGGCCCTTTGCTAAAATTATTTCGAATCGTGGGCTCGCTGCCCGCGATGGAGGCATCTACGCAGGCACACGCACTAGCTGGCAGGCAGGGATTCACGGCGGCATCCATTCAAACCGAAGGCGTACCCGAGGTGGAGATGAAAAAGATCTACGTGCTGGACACCAACGTTCTGCTTTATGATCCGCAGGCCCTGAACAAGTTCGAGGACAATTCCATCATCATCCCCATCACGGTGATCGAGGAGATCGACCGGTTCAAGAAGGACATGAACGAGACCGGCCGCAACGCCCGCCAGGTCTCCCGGCTCATGGACTCCCTGCGCCAGGAGGGGTCTCTCTCGGAAGGGCTTCCGCTCGAAAACGGCGGCTGCATCCGGATCGAGATCTACGAGGAGCACGTGATGAAGCGGCTTCCCCCCGAGCTGCGGGAGGAGCGCGGCGACAACCGGATCCTGGCGGTGGCGGTCGACCTCATGGAGACCGAGAAGGAGCCGGTGGTCCTGGTCACCAAGGACGTCAACCTGAGGATCAAGGCCGACGCCCTGGGGCTCAAGGCCGAGGACTACGAGTCCGACAAGGTCGCCATCGACGACCTCTACTCCGGGATGGCCAACCTGGACGTGGCCGCAGGGGAGATCGACACCTTCTATTCGCAGGGGTGGCTGAACCTCGAGGCGGGGCTTCTTCCCAACCAGTACGTCACCCTGACCGAGTCCGGGAGCGATTCGCACTCGGCCATCGGGCGCTTCGACGCCAACGCGGGGCGGATGGTCCCGCTCACCCCCATCGTCAAGGAGGGGGTCTGGAGCGTCTTCCCGAGGAACCGCGAGCAGTCCTTCGCCCTCGACGCCCTCCTGGACGACAACGTGAAGATCGTCACCCTGGTCGGCAAGGCGGGGACCGGCAAGACCCTCCTCGCCATCGCCGCCGGCCTTCAGAAGACCGCCGAGGAGAACGTCTACAACCGGCTGCTGGTCTCCCGCCCGGTCTTCCCGATGGGGCGCGACCTCGGTTTCCTCCCCGGCGACGTGGAGGAGAAGCTCTCCCCGTGGATGCAGCCGATCTTCGACAACGTCGAGCTCCTTTTGAGCGGCCACGAAGGGGAGAGGCGCCACAACAAGGGTTACAAGGAGCTGATGGCGATGGGGATCCTCGAGATCGAGCCGCTGACCTACATCCGCGGCCGCTCCATCCCGAACCAGTACCTGATCGTTGACGAGGCGCAGAACCTCACCCCCCACGAGATCAAGACCATCGTGACCCGCGCGGGGGAGGGGACCAAGGTGGTTTTGACCGGCGACCCGTACCAGATCGACAACCCGTACGTGGACGCCGAGAGCAACGGCCTCACCTACGTGGTGGAGCGTCTCAAGGAGCAGGCCATCTCGAGCCACATCACCATGATGAAGGGTGAGCGCTCCGAGCTGGCCGAACTGGCCGCCAACCTCCTGTAGCAACCGGCAACGACATAGCAGCTCCCCGATCCCGGCCTAAAGTCCCGGGACCGGGGTTTCTCTTTTTAAGCCCCACAACTACCGACGGGCACTGGCTCAGTGCCCTCTGTTTTTTTTATGCTACTTCTCTCCCTCGAATCGTCGTGTGACGAAACCGCCGCCGCGGTGGTGAAAGACGGCCGGACCATCCTCTCAAGTGTGGTGGCCTCCCAGATCGCCGTGCACGCCGAGTACGGCGGGGTGGTGCCGGAGATCGCCTCGCGCCAGCACCTGGAGGCCGTCTCGCTCGTGGTCGAGCAGGCCCTGGAAAAGGCCGGGGTCGCCCCCTCCCAGCTCGAAGGGATCGCGGTGACCCAGGGGCCGGGGCTCGCCGGTGCCCTGCTGGTCGGGATCTCCGCGGCCAAGGGTCTATCCCTGGGGCTCGGCGTACCGCTTGTTGGCGTGAACCACATCGAGGGGCACCTTTTGGCCGTCTTTCTCGAACAGCCGGTCGAATTCCCTTTCATCGCCCTGGCGGTCTCGGGGGGGCACTCGCACCTGTACCGCGTGGACGGTGTCGGCCGTTACACGACGCTCGGCCAGACGGTGGACGACGCCGCCGGCGAGGCGTTCGACAAGGTCGCCAAGCTGATCGGCCTTCCGTACCCGGGGGGTGTTGCCATCGACCGCCTGGCGGCGGAAGGCGATCCGAAGGCGATCAAGTTTCCCCGTCCGCTCCTGCACGACGGCACCTTCAACTTCAGCTTCTCCGGCCTGAAGACCGCGGTCCTCACCCACCTCGAAAAGCATCCGGAAGCGCGCGACGCCGGTCTCAACGACCTGGCCGCCTCCTTCCAGGAAGCGGTCTGCGAGGTGCTGACCAAGAAGACCGCCGCCGCGGTGGCGGCCACCGGGATCAAGCGGCTGGTGGTGGCAGGGGGGGTGGCCTGCAACAGCGGGCTGCGCCGTTCCATGCGGCTTTTCGCCGACAAGAGCGGGGTCGAGCTTTCCATCGCCAAACCGGCCCTTTGCGCCGACAACGCCGCCATGATCGCGGTTCCCGGCGATTTCTACCTGCAAAACGGCATCACCAGCGGTTTCGACCTCGATGCCTTACCGGTCTGGCCGCTCGATAGGCTGGCCGCCAGACTCGGGGAGGTCCGTTAGATGGACGGCATGCGCGCCAAGAAGGCGCTGGGACAGAACTTCCTGGTGGACAGCAGCGTCTTGACCCGTATCGTTTCCTGCGTGGCTCCCACCGCGGAGGATTGCATACTCGAGGTAGGCCCTGGGCGCGGAGCGCTGACGAGGCTTTTGGCCGAAAGCGGGGCACGGCTCGTCGCGGTCGAATGGGACCGGGACCTGATCCCCATCTTGAACGCCGAGTTCGGCGACAACGGCCAGGTCGAGATCGGCCACGGCGACATCCTGAGGGTCGATCTCCCGGTGCTTCTCGGCTCGCGCGCGCCGGGGAGAAAGTGGAAGGTGGCGGCCAACCTCCCCTACAACATCTCCTCGCAGGTGCTCTTCCGCTTTCTGGAGTGCTACCAGCTCTTCGACAGGCTCGTGCTGATGCTGCAGAAGGAGGTCGGGGACCGGCTGGCGGCGCCTCCCAACTGCAAGGATTACGGCGCGCTGACCGTGCTTTTGCGGCTAAACTTCGACATCCAGCGTGAATTCATCGTCAAGCCCGGCTGTTTCCGGCCCATTCCCAAGGTGGACTCGGCGGTCCTGAGCTTCGTCCCGCTTCCCGCTCCCCGGGTCGAGGTGGGCGACCACCGGCTCTTCACCCGGCTGGTCAAGGGGGCCTTCAACCAGCGGAGAAAGACCCTTGCCAATGCCCTGAAGGCGGCCGGTTTTGCCGAGGACCCGGAGCGGTTGCAGCAGGCACTCTCTTCAAGCGGCATCGACGGTGGACGCCGCGGAGAGACTCTGTCACTGGAGGAATTCGCCGCGCTATCTCGGGAGTTTTCCGCCGGGAAAAGGCTGGCATAACTCCGGCCGTTTGTGGTATATAAAAACGCTAATCTTTCCCTGGAGGTCACCGTATGAAGATCTGTGTCATTGGTTCCGGCTATGTTGGTCTGGTGGCCGGCACCTGCTTTGCCGAGAGCGGCAACCATGTTATCTGTGTCGACGTTGACGAGGAAAAGATCGAAGGACTCAAGCGCGGTGTGATCCCCATCTATGAGCCCGGCCTGAAGGAGATGGTGCTCAGAAACTGCGAGGAGGGGAGACTCACCTTTACCACCGACCTGGCCTATGCCGTGAAAGAGTCGCTTGTCAACTTCATCGCGGTCGGTACCCCGCCGGGAGCCGACGGCTCGGCCGATCTTCAGTACGTCATCTCGGTGGCCCGCTCCATCGGCCGCCACATGGACAGCTTCAAGATCATCGTCGACAAGTCGACCGTTCCGGTCGGGACCGCGGACAAGGTCCGCCAGGCGGTGGCCGAGGAGCTCGACCAGCGCGGCGTCCAGATCGAGTTCGACGTAGTCTCCAACCCCGAATTCCTCAAGGAAGGGGCCGCCATCGACGACTTCATGAGACCCGACCGGGTGGTGATCGGCACCGACAACGTGCGGACCGCCGAGATCATGAAGGAGCTCTACTCCGCCTTCATGCGCAAGTCCAACCGGCTGCTGGTGATGGACATCCGGAGCGCGGAGATGACCAAGTACGCCGCCAACGCCATGCTGGCCACCCGCATCACCTTCATGAACCAGATCGCCAACCTCTGCGAGCGGATGGGGGCGGACGTCATGGCGGTCCGCGAGGGGATCGGTTCCGACTCACGCATCGGCTACGACTTCCTCTTCCCCGGCGTCGGCTACGGCGGCTCCTGCTTCCCGAAGGACGTCAAGGCCCTGGTGAAGACCGCCGAGGAGTGCGAGTACGACTTCGTCCTTTTGAAGGCGGTGGAGACCGCCAACGAGCGGCAGAAGCGGGTCCTTTCCGAGAAGATCCTCCGCCGCCTGGGCGACGGCAAGGAGAAGCCGCTGGCGGGGAAGACCTTCGCCGTCTGGGGCCTCTCCTTCAAGCCCCGCACCGACGACATGAGGGAGGCCCCCTCGCTCACCATCATCAACCACCTCCTCGAGCTGGGCGCCAAGGTCTCCGCCCACGATCCCGAGGCGATGACCGAGGCGAAGAAGCACTTCGGCAACCGGATCAGTTACTGCGCCCAGTACGACGCGCTGACCAACGCCGACGCGCTGGTGATCATCACCGAGTGGAACGAGTACCGCAACCCCGACTTCGACCGGATCAAGGCTTCCCTGGTCAACCCGCTGATCTTCGACGGCCGTAACCTCTACGGTCCTGAGCGGATGGGGGCGTCCGGGATCGAGTACCATCCCATCGGCCGTAACGGCGGCGCCTGCTGCGAGATGGAGTAAGGGCCGCATCGGCTGCTAAATCGGGGAGATTCCATGCGCATCCTAGTCACCGGCGGTGCCGGTTTTATCGGCTCCCACCTCTGCGAGCGACTCTTGGGGGAGGGGCACGACGTCATCTGCCTGGACAACTTTTTCACCGGCAGCAAACGGAACATCGCCGGCCTGCTCGACCACCGGTCGTTCGAGCTGATCCGGCACGACGTCACCCAGCCGATCCTTCTGGAAGTGGACCGCATCTACAACCTGGCCTGCCCGGCCTCGCCGATCCACTACCAGTACAACCCGGTGAAAACCACCAAGACCAGCGTGATGGGGGCCATCAACATGCTCGGCCTGGCCAAGCGGGTGAGGGCCAGGATCCTGCAGGCCTCCACCTCCGAGGTGTACGGCGACCCGCAGGTCCACCCGCAGACCGAGAGCTACTGGGGGAACGTAAACCCGCTCGGCGTGCGAAGCTGCTACGACGAGGGGAAACGGGTGGCCGAGACCCTCATGATGGACTACCACCGGCAGAACAAGGTCGACATCCGGATCGTCAGGATCTTCAACACCTACGGACCGAAGATGGCGGAGAACGACGGCCGGGTCGTCTCCAACTTCATCCTGCAGGCACTGAAGGGGGAGGACATCACGGTCTACGGCCAGGGGGAGCAGACCCGCTCCTTCTGCTTCGTCACCGACCTGGTGGAAGGGCTCGCGAGGATGATGGGCTGCCCGGACTTCATCGGTCCGGTAAACCTCGGCAACCCCTGCGAGACCACCATCCTGGAGTTTGCCCAGAAGATCATCGCCCTCACCGGTTCACGCTCCCGCATCGTCCACAAGCCCCTGCCGGCCGACGACCCGAAGCAGCGCCAGCCCGACATCTCGCTGGCCAAGGAGAGACTCGGCTGGGAGCCCACGGTCCCGGTGGAGGAAGGGCTGAAGAAGACCATCGATTATTTTGACGGGATACTTTCCCTAGGTTAGTGCATGCAGAAAAGGCTGTTCCTTACACCGCTGGCGATAATCGTCTTCATCCTTTACTTCACCGTTTTCGGTGACCGCGGCCTCTTGCGGATCAACCACCTGCACCGTGACCGCGACGAGATGCAGAAACGGCTGGTGGAGCTCAAGGATGAGAACGACAGGCTGAAGAGGGAGATTGCCGCCCTGCAGTCCGACCGGCGCTACCTGGAGAGCATCGCCCGGCGCGACTTCGGCCTGGTACGCGGGAACGAGGTGATCTACCAGTTCCCCTCCAAAGACGGCACCGACCCCCCGATCGCGCGGCAGCCCGCAGCCTCGGCTCCCCAGGCCGCACCGGCGGCAGGCGGGAAGGCGCACGGGAAAGGTGCGGCCGCTCCGGCCAAGGCGGAAGCCGCCAAGTCCAATTGAGAGTTTGAGCAGTTTAACCCCATCCCCACCCCGGCCCTCCCCTTTGCAGGGGATGCCGAGCCGGGAGAGGGGCGTGGGGCGTAACCACGAGAAATAACCTGATTGCAAAGAAAAGGGGGATGGATATGAAGGAGCAGCTGCGCGCATGCATCCTGAAGGGAATCGAGGGGTGTTTCGCCGACGGCACGCTCACCTCGGGGGTGGTTCCGGCCATCAATATCGAGAAGCCGGCTCACCAGGAGCACGGGGATTTTGCCTCCAACGTCGCCATGCAGATGGCCAAGGCGGAAAGAAAGGCGCCGCGCGCCATCGCGGAGATCATCGTCAACAAGCTCGCCAGCAGCTCCGACCTCATCAAGTCGCTCGAGGTGGCCGGCCCCGGCTTCATCAACTTCTTCATCAAGGATGACGCCTGGAGAAAGGTCCTCCTCGACATCGACCAGGCCGGCGACCAGTACGGCAAGAGCAAGGTGGGTGCCGGCCGCAAGGTCCAGGTGGAGTTCGTGAGCGCCAACCCGACCGGTCCTCTGCACATCGGCCACGGCAGGGGTGCCGCCACCGGCGATGCCGTCGCCTCCCTCTTGCTGGCCGCCGGTTTCGACGTCCAGAAAGAGTACTACATCAACGACGCCGGTAACCAGATGAACACCCTCGGTCTCTCCGGTCTGCTTCGCTACAAGGAAATCCTCGGCGAGCAGATCGAGTTCCCGGAGAACTGCTACCAGGGCGGCTACATGAAGGACATCGCCCGCGAGGTGATCACCAAGCACGGCGACCGCTTCCTCAAGGTTTCCCAGGAGGAGGGGGTGGCCTTCTTCGCCAAGTTCGGCGGCGACGTGATCCTCAAGGGGATCGACGAGGACCTCCAGGACTTCGGCGTCCGCTTCGACAACTGGTTCTCCGAGCAGTCCCTCTTCGACCAGGGGAAGGTCGATTCCGCGGTCAAGGAGATGCAGGAGAAGGGGCTCATCTACGAGCAGGACGGGGCGCTCTGGTTCAAGACCACCGACTACGGCGACGACAAGGACCGCGTGGTGGTGAGGAGCAACGGGGTCACCACCTACTTCGCCTCCGACATCGCCTATCACCGCGACAAGTTCGCCCGCGGCTTCGACTGGGTGATCGACGTCTGGGGTGCCGACCACCACGGCTACGTGCCGAGGCTCAAGGGGGTCGTGCAGGGGCTTGGCCGCAAGGCTGACGACCTCGGCATCATACTGGTCCAGCTGGTGGCGCTTCTTCGTGACGGCGTGCCGGTGGCCATGTCCACCCGCAGCGGCGAGTTCGTCACCCTCAAAGAGGTCGTGGACGAGGTCGGCCGTGACGCTGCCCGCTTCTTCTTCCTCATGCGCCGCTCCGACAGCCAGCTCGACTTCGATCTCGAGCTCGCCAAACGCCAGAGTGCCGACAACCCGGTCTATTACGTCCAGTACGCCCACGCGAGGATCAAGAGCATCTTCGAGACCGCCCGCGAGCGCGGCGTGGCTCCCGATTTCTCGGGAGGGGTCAACCTGCAGCTTCTCGAGAGCGCCGACGACCTGGCGCTGGTGAAGAAACTCTCCCTGTTCCCGGAGACCCTGGAATCCGCCGCGGTCAACTTCGAGCCGCACCGGATCACCTACTTCCTCCAGGACCTGGCGGGCGAGTTCCACAGCTTCTACAACAAGAGCCGGGTGATCATCCCGGAGGAACCGGAGCTCACCAGGGCCCGCCTGTTCCTGCTGCACTGCACGGCCCTCACCCTGAAAAACGCACTGACCGTGCTCGGTATCTCGGCTCCCGAGAGGATGTAGGCGGAGGTGGCCATGGTCATCGATTACAGCGAAAAGCGCCCCGGCGGCGTACGCGAGGGTGGTGAGCGCCGCCCCGTGCAGAAAAACCGGCCCCGCAAGGAACCGGGCGGGCTCTTCGCGCTGATCGCGGTGGCGGTGCTGGCGTTCACCTTCGGCGCCGGCGTCTTCACCGGGTGGCTCCTTTTCAAGGGACACAAGCCCCAGGTGGTCCAGGCGGCACCGCCGGCGGTCAAGACGGTCGAGCCGACGCCGGCCGCACCGCCTCCCCAGGCACCCGCGCCCGACACGCCGCTGACCTTCTACAAGACCCTTCCCGCCGGCGGCAAGGCTCCGATGGGGACCGGGCTCAACCTGAAGACCCCTGAGGCCCCCCCGCCGGCCAACCGTCCGCCCCAGGCCGCTGGGCCTGCTGGCGCACCTGCGACCACGGCCCCGACCGCCCCCGCTCCCCCTGCGGCATCCGCCGCCGCTGCCGGGGCGCCGGGCAAGGAGGAAGGGCAGGGGCACTTCGTGGTCCAGATCGCCTCCTACCGCAGCAAACCGGAGGCGGATGCCGCCCAGGGGCAGCTGAGCTCCAAGGGCGTCGCCGCCTACGTGGTCGAATCGAAGGTTGCCGGGAAAGGGGTTTGGTACCGGGTGCGGGTAGGCCACCGTCTCAGTAAAGCCGAGGCCGAGGCCATCGCCGGCAAAAGTGGAAAAGGAGCCCTCGTTCTCCCCGAGTAGCCCCGGCCGTCGGCAGGCATGGCTCGCGGAGTTAGTGCACGACGGTATGCAGAAGTAATCGCCTCGCCCCTTCATGGGAGAGGGTGCCCGCAGGGCGGGTGAGGGTGGTTTTGATGCGATTCCTGACTCCGATGTTATAGTTTTCCATTAATGGAGGCTAACATGGAGATCAGGCCAAAGCTGGGCGAGATATTCGTGGAGAGCGGGATCCTGAGCCAGAAGACGGTGGACAGGATGCTGCAGGTTTCGAAGCGGCTCAACAAGCGTTTCGGGATCCTCCTGGAAGAGTTGGAGCTGGTAACCGCCGACGAATTGGCGGGCGCGCTTGCCAACCAGCATGCCTGCCGGGTCGCCAGCAACTTCGCCGGGATCTCGTTCCCCGCCGATCTGCTCGCCACCATCCCGGTGGAAATGGCGATGGAGAACTATCTCTTCCCGTTGAAGCTGGAACAGAACCGGCTGGCACTGGCCATCGCCGATCCGACCGAGATGCGGGTGGTCCGGTACCTCTCGGTGGAGCGGGGGTTGAGCATTACCCCGTTCGTCGCCACCCGGCGGGAGATCTATGCGGCCATCTGCCGAAACTACCTGAAAAAGGAAGCCCGCCCGTCGTCGGGAAAGACCGTGCTGATGGTGGAAGGGGACGAGGCGGTCGGCAGCGTCATTGCCCAGTGTCTCGGCAAGAACGGCTGCCGCGTGCTGCGGGCCCGTGACGGACGGGAGGCATACCAGGCGGTTTTGACCGACAAGCCGCAGGCGGTGATCACCGACCAGGAACTGGCCGAGCTCCATGGCTGCGGATTTCTCGACGCGCTTCGTTCCATGCCGGAGTTGAACCAGATCCCGATCCTGCTGGTGGCCGATCCTTTGGAGTCGGACCTCGAGTTGAAGGCGTTCGAACGTGGCTTCTTCGACGTCATTCCGAGGCCGGTGCACGAGGGCACCCTGGTGGCCCGCGTGAAACGGGCGCTGCAGTTCCATCAAAAGAACCTCCGGATGATCTGAGTCCGCAAGCCGCCGGAATCCCTGGTAACCTAATCGACCCTCCAGCGTTTCGGCTCAACGCCGCGCTGGAGGTATTTGTTTTTCGGAGGTGGCACCGTGTGCGCCGTTACGACCGTTAAATGTCCGCATTGCCGGAAAGAGGCTCCCTTGCAGGATAACCCCTACCGGCCTTTCTGTTCCAAGCGCTGCAAGATGATCGACCTCGGCACCTGGGCCAACGAAGGATACCGGATCCCCGGGGAGAAGGCCCCGGAGGAGGAACCGGAAGACGAGGAGTAGTCTGCCGTAGGTAGTACCGAACCATTCAATGAACCCTGAAAGGAGCGTTTCATGTCACAAGTTCGTCTTCGTTTCGCCCCCAGCCCGACCGGCTACCTCCACGTGGGGGGTGCCCGCACCGCCCTGTTCAACTGGCTTTTGGCCAGGAAGCAGCAGGGGCGCTTCATCTTAAGGATCGAGGATACCGACGTGGCCCGCTCCACCCAGGAGTCCGTGGACGCCATTCTCGAGGGGATGACCTGGCTGGGCCTGGACTGGGACGAAGGGCCCTTCTACCAGTCGGAAAATTTCCCGCTCTACAAGGAGTACGTCCAGAAGCTCCTGGATGCCGGCAAGGCCTACAAGTGCTACTGCTCGGCCGAAGAGCTGGAGGCCAAGAGGGAGAAGGCGATGAAGGAGGGGGGGAAGCCGAAGTACGACGGCACCTGCCGCGACCTCCCTCCCCGGGAAGACGACGGCCGCCCCTATGTGGTCCGCTTCAAGGCGCCGCAGGAAGGGACCACCTCCTGGGTCGACCTCATCAAGGGTAAGATCTCCTTCGAGAACGCCGAGCTCGACGACCTGATCATCCAGCGCACCGACGGCACCCCGACCTACAACTTCGTGGTGGTCATCGACGACGCCACCATGAACATCACCACCGTCATCCGCGGCGACGACCACGTCAACAACACCCCGCGCCAGATCCTCCTCTACGAGGCGCTCGAGGTGCCGGTCCCGACCTTCGCCCACGTCCCGATGATCCTCGGGGCGGACAAGGCGCGTCTTTCCAAGCGCCACGGCGCCACCAGCGTCATGGCCTACCGCGACATGGGCTTTCTCCCGGAGGCGATGGTCAACTACCTGGTGAGGCTCGGGTGGAGCTACGGCGACGAGGAGATCTTCTCCCTGGACGACCTGACCCAGAAGTTCTCCATCGAGAGCGTCGGGCGCTCCGCTTCGGTCTTCAACCCGGACAAGCTCCTCTGGCTGAACGCCCACTACATCAAGACCGGCGACCCGGTACGGCTGGCCGGTCTGGTAACGCCGTTTTTGAAGGAGCGCGGGGTGGATCCGGCGCAGGGGCCCGACCTGGTGGCGGTGGTGAAGACGCTGCAGGAGCGGGCGAAGACCATGCTGGAACTCGCCGACGGGGCGGTGTTCTACTACAAGGACGACTTCGAGTACGACGAGAAGGGGGCGGCCAAGAACTTCAACCCCGAGACCCCGGCGCTGCTTGAACTGCTGATCGCCAAGCTGGAAGGGCTCCCCGCGCCGGATATGGAGAGCGTGGAAGGGGTGTTCAAGGGGATCTGCGAGGAGAAGGGGATCAAGCTCGGCCAGATCGGCCCGGCCGTGAGGCTGGCGCTCTCAGGCACCACGGCATCTCCCGGCATCTACGAGATGATCGTGACCCTCGGCAAGGCCGAGAGCAGGAAACGGATCGAGCGGGCCATGGCCTGGATCAGGCGGTAAAAGAAAAGGGGAGGGCGAAAGCCCTCCCCTTCCTCTTTTGGATAAAAGAAGACCCGCGAAGGGCATCCCGCGCGGGTCATGGCACTGCAAACGTAGGCGCTTGATTAGGCAACGATGGCGTTGACCGGGCAGGTATCTACGCAGGCACCGCAGTCGATGCAGGTATCGGCATTGATGACCCTCTTGTCGCCAGCCTCGGAAATGGCGTTGACCGGGCAGGAGTCCTCGCAAGCAGCGCAGTTGATGCACTCATCAGTAATTTTGTGGGCCAAAGTATTCACCTCCTTTTGGGTATTTAGCGTGTAAACGCTAAGTTTTCGGGAGAACCTAGCATACCCGATTCAAAAAGTCCACCACTAAAGCTGACGGCTAAAATCCCCCTTCGCCCAGAGAAAAATCTTGAACTGTCGACCACTCTCCTGTATATATAAAAAAAGGTTTTATTTGTGATGGTTTTGCTGTCGACCAGGCAAACTATAATCTCAACGGGGGTCAATGTCTGATGGACATCTTGGCATTAAACTGCGGTAGTTCTTCTGTAAAATACCAGTTGTTTGATTGGGATAAAAAAGTGGTTGTCGCCAAGGGAATGGTGGAGAGGGTCGTGATCGGCGACTCCTTTATCCTCCACGAGGTCCCTGGCCGGGAGACCTACCGCGAGAATTCCGACTGCCCTGACCATACGGTGGCGGTCGACCTCATCCTCAAGACCCTGACCTCTCCGACTCACGGCGTTCTCAAGGATATCAAGCAGATCGCCGCCGTCGGTCACCGCGTCGTGCATGGCGGGGAGAAGTTCACCTGCTCCGTGCTGATCGACAAAGAGGTGCTCGACGCGGTCACCGAGGTGCAGCACCTCGCTCCGCTGCACAATCCCCCCAACATCGCGGGGATCATGGGCGCCATGGAGGTCCTCCCGGGGGTTCCCCAGGTTGCCATCTTCGATACCGCGTTCCATCAGACCATGCCGGAGCATGCCTACCTCTACCCGCTTCCCTATGAGTGGTACGAGAAGTACGGCGTTCGCCGTTACGGGTTCCACGGCACTTCGCACCTTTACGTTTCCAAGCGCGCCGCCGCGCTGCTCGGGAAACCGGCCAAGGAGTGCAACCTGATCACCATGCACATCGGTAACGGTGTGTCCCACTGCGCCATCAAGAACGGGGTTTCGGTCGACACCACCATGGGGCTTACCCCGCTGGAAGGTGCCATGATGGGTACCCGCTGCGGCGACATCGACCCGGCCATCCCGGCCTTCATGATGCAGAAGGAGAACCTTTCCGCCAAGGAGATCGACTCGATCCTCAACAAGAAGAGCGGCGTCCTTGGCATCACCGGCCGCTTCACCGACCGTCGCGACGTCATCGAGAACGCCGAAGCCGGCGACCGTCTCTGCGCACTGGCCCTCGACATCGAGGCCTACCGGCTGAAGAAGTACATCGGGACCTACATGGCAGCCATCGGCAAGCTCGATGCCGTCATCTTCACCGCCGGCGTGGGCGAGATGGGTGCCCCGATTCGCGAGAGGGCGCTGCAGGGGCTGGATCATCTCGGCATCAAGCTCGACAAGGCGAGAAACGCCAGCGCCATGACCCGCAAGCGCGAGACGCTGATCACCGCCGACGACTCTCCGGTGAAGGTGTACGTCATTCCGACCGACGAGGAGCTGGTCTTCACCGAGGACGTGGCGGCCATCCTGGACGGCACCTACACCGACCACATGCACTTTGAATACAGCTTTTCCAAACCGGATTTCGTCAGGAAGTAGGGGCGGGGAAGCAAGCAGAGAAAAGGCCGGCGGGATATCCCGCCGGCCTTTTTTGTCGGACAGGTCTGACAGAGGTCGGACGTAAGAAAGGCCGGCGGGGGTGCCCCCTGCCGGCCTTTACTTTGCCTTCGGTGGTGAGGAAGGGGCCGGTGTCTACCCCTGGGCCTGCACCGCGGTGATAGCGGTCACATCGACGATGTCCTGGACGGAGCAGCCGCGGGAGAGGTCGTTGACCGGCTTGCCGAGCCCTTGGATGACCGGGCCGATGGCGGCGGCGCCTGCCAGCCGCTCGACCACCTTGTAGGCGATGTTGCCGGCGTCGAGGTCCGGGAAGACGAGGACGTTGGCCTGGCCGGCCACCGGGCTCCCCGGAGCCTTCTTACCGCCCACGGCGGGAATCAGGGCGGCGTCGGCCTGGAGTTCGCCGTCGATGTTGAGGTTGGGATCCATCCCCTTGGCGATCTCGAGGGCCTTGAGGACCTTGTCGGCATCGGCGTGCTTGGCGCTTCCCTTGGTGGAGAAGGAGAGCATGGCGACCCGGGCCGGAACGTCGAGGAACGCGGTGCAGTTCTTGGCGGTGGCGACGGCGATCTCGGCGAGCGCCTGCGCGTCCGGGTTCGGGTTGACGGCGCAGTCGGCGAACAGGATGACGCCGTTCTCGCCAAACTGCGGGGTCTTGGTGGCCATCAGGAAGAAGGAGGAGACGGTCTTGATGCCGGGTGCCGGACCGACGGTCTGGAAGGCAGCCCTCAAAACGTCGCCGGTGGTGCCGGTGGCGCCGGCCACTTCACCGTCGGCATCCCCTTCGCGCACCATCATGCCGGCGAAGTAGAGGTTGTCGGCGGCGGTCAAAAGCTCGCGTGCCTGCTCGGCGGTCAGCCCCTTGGACTTCCGAAGCTCAACCAGTTTCTCGATGTAGCCGTTCAGCTTGGCAGAGGTGGCCGGTTCGATGATCTCGACGCCGGCGAGGTTGATCCCCTTCGCGGCGCAGGCCGCTTTCAGGGTTTCAGGGTTGCCAAGGAGTATAATTTTAGCCAAACCTTGTTCGACAATCTGCTGAGCAGCAAAAAGCATTCTCTCGTCGTAGCTTTCCGGCAGCACTACGGTTTTAAGCTGTTTCCGAGCCTTGTCTTTGATCAGCTCTATCAACGACATATGTCCCCTCCGCTTGGATTTAAAACCACGTTCCGGTTATAACCTACCAACCTGTTCCGGTCAACAGAAAAGGGTCAGCTCCCGCACTCGGACGGGTCTCCCTGGATCTTGTCGACCGCGTGGGGGACCGCCGCCCATACGAAGGCGAGGCACTCGGTGGCCCCCTTGGGGCTCCCGGGGAGGTTGATGATCAGGGTGGTCTTGCGAATGCCGGCCACCGCCCGCGAGATGATGGCGTTGGGGGTCTTCTTGAGGCTCTCCATCCGCATCACCTCGCCGAAACCGGGGAGGATGCGGTCGAGGATCCGCTCGGTGGATTCAGGGGTTACGTCTCTGGGGGAGACCCCGGTCCCGCCGGTGGTGAGGATGAGCTGGTATCGGCCGGAGTCGGCCCATTCGGTGAGGCGCTCCGAGATGAGCTCGGATTCGTCCGGGATCACCTCCACGGCGGCGACCGTCACTCCGCGCTCCTCCAGCCAGAGCTTGAGCGCCGGGCCGCTTCCGTCCAGGCGCTCACCGGTGGAGCAGCGGTCGCTTAAGGTTAAGATGGCAGCTATCATGATCTTCTCCTTCGGGGAGCGGATGTCGGGATCTCACTCCGTGGAACGTTGGTATACGCCGCTTTTGCCCCCTTCCTTGTAGAGGAGGGCGATGTCCGAGATGACGATCCCCTTGTCGGTCCCTTTGCACATGTCGTAGACGGTGAGGGCGGCAACGGTGGCGGAGGTCATCGCCTCCATCTCCACCCCGGTGCGCTCGAAGGCCCGTACCGTGGCCTTGACCTCGATCCTTCCCGCCTCGGCGTCCAGGGAGAAATCGATGGCCGCATGGTGGATGGCGAGCGGGTGGGAGAGGGGGATCAGGTCGGGGGTCTTCTTGGCGGCCGCAATTCCCGCGATGCGGGCGACCCCCAGGACGTCACCCTTGGCGACCCTCCCTTCCACGATGGAGCGGACGGTCTCCGGCTTCAAGGTGAGGACGGCACCGGCCACCGCGGTCCGCATGGTGGGGGTTTTGGCGCTGACGTCGACCATGATGGCGTTTCCTGCTTCGTCGAAGTGATTGAAGGACATCTAACTCTCCATGTCGAGTGAGTTGTCGAGGAGGTGGAGATCAACCTCCTCGCCGGCGGCGAACTCGGTCCGCTCTGCCGGAAGGAGCGCCAGTGCGTTGCACCGGAGCATGGTCTTGATGGTTCCGCTTTTCTGGCTTCCCGCGGTGGTGGCCAGGTAGCGGCCGCCTTCCACGGTGACCGCCACCCGGAGAAAGTGCAGGGTCCCCGCCTTCTTGCGCACCGGTTCCGAGAGGAATCCTTTCACCCTCCTGCGGAACGGTTTGCCGTGGCCGAGCATTTTCAAAAGGGCCGGGCGGACGAACTCCTCGAAGGTGATCATGGTGGCCACCGGGTTGCCGGGGAGGGAAAAGACCGGGACGCCCCCCCTGGTGCCAAAGGCCATCGGCCCTCCCGGCTTCACCCCGACTTTCCAGATCTCCTCCGCCACCCCCAGTTTCTTGAGGGCCGAGCGCACGAGGTCGCGGTCGCCGGCGGAAACCCCCGCCGAGGTGACCAGGACGTCGGCCTTGAGCCCCTCGGCCAGAAGATCGAGATGGCTTTCCATGGTATCGCGGGCGATCCCCAAGAGGAGCGGGTCGGCGCCGCAGAGCCGGACCGCCGCCGCCAGGGCAAGGTTGTTACTGTTGATGATCTGTCCGGCCGTCGGCTGGGTCCCCAGTTCGACCAGCTCGTCCCCGGTGGAGACGATGGCCACCTTGGGGCGGCGGTAGACCGGGACCATGGCCGCCGAAAAGGATGCCAAAAGGCTCACCTGGGGCGGCCCGATGACGGTGCCGGCCGCTATGGCGTTGCTCCCGGCCGCCACGTCCTCCCCCCTCAGCCGGATGTTGGCACCCTTGACGCAGGCGCCGAGCAGGGTGACCACGCCGTCTCCGGGCTTCGTCTCCTCGAGGCGAATGACCGAGTCCGCGCCGGGGGGGATGGGCGCTCCCGTCATGATGCGCGCCGCGCACCCCTTTTCCAGGGGGGCCCCGGGAGCCGCTCCGGCAGGGAGAAAGGCGGTCACCTTGAGCGTGGTGCCGGGAGCGCAGTCGTCCGCTCTGACCGCGAAGCCGTCCATGGCGGAATTGTCCCAGGCCGGGATGTCCCACGGGGCGGTGAAATCGGCGGCCAGGATCCTTCCCACCGCATCCATCAACTGGACGCGCTCCACGCCGATGGGAGCCACCTTGGCCAGTATGGTCGCCCTGGCTTCTTCGTAGGTACTCATGGAAAATCCCCGTGTTTTGCCGCTCCTCTCTCACGAGGAAAGGGGGCGAAAGGTTTCATCCGAAAGGGATAGCACACCGGATGGGAATAGACAATTACTTTACCCTCAATGATTATCGCCCGTACATCATATCTCCATTGCCTCGCTGGACAGAAAAAGGTATCTTTGTTTACGAATTTCCTCATCTCCGCGGATCTGTTTCCAAGCAGGATCATCTTCATGGCTCTTATAGACACCTTCGGCAGGCGCATCAACTACCTCCGCCTCTCAGTCACCGACCGCTGCAATTTCAGATGCACGTACTGCATGCCGGCCGGCGGCGTCCAAAAGCTTTCCCACTGCGACATCCTTTCCTATGCCGATCTTCTGAGGATCTCCACCCAGGCGGTGGCGGCCGGCATAGAGAAGATCAGGGTCACCGGCGGCGAGCCGCTCGTGAGGAAGGGGATCGTCCAGTTCCTCGCCCTTTTGTCCCAGTTGCCGGGGCTCAAGGAGCTGGTGCTGACCACCAACGGTCTGCTCCTGGCCGAAATGGCCCAGGGGCTTCGGGATGCCGGGGTCCAGCGGCTCAACATAAGCCTCGATTCCTTGAACCCCGAGACCTTCGCCAAGGTCACCCGGGGCGGCGACCTGCAGCGGGTACTCGACGGGATCAGGGTGGCCGAAGAGGTGGGCTTTCCTCCCCACAAGATCAACGTGGTGGTCATGCGGGGGGTAAACGACGGCGAGATCCTCGACTTCGCCAGGCTGACCCTCGAGCGTCCCTACTCGGTCCGTTTCATCGAGTACATGCCGACCTCGGGAGACGGCGACTGGCGCGATCTCTGCGTGCCGGGGAGCGAGATCATCGAGCGGATCAGCCGGGAGTACGCTATAGAGGAAGGCTCCAGCTCCGCGCGCTCCGGTCCCTCCCGAAACTTCAGGGTGGCCGGGGCTCAAGGGTCGCTCGGCATCATCACCCCCATGACCGGGCATTTCTGCGATGCCTGCAACCGGCTCAGGGTGACCGCGTCGGGAATGGCCAAGAGCTGCCTCTTCTCGGGGGGGGGCGTCGATCTGCGCCCCTTCCTCGCCACCGGCGACGACACCATCCTGCAGGCGGAGATCCGCCGGATCGTGGCCGGGAAGCCGGGACGCCACCAGATGGCCGAGAAGGGGGAGGACCCGACGCCATTCGCCATGTCTGGGGTCGGAGGGTAAACCGGTAAGGCGGTATGTACCGCTTCGCCGTAGCCGAGAATCAATCAAGGAGTATCCAGATGAAAGGTAAAGTGCTGGCGGTCAATGTCAGCGTCAATAAGGGGGAGCGGAAGACTCCCGTGGCGGAAGTGACCCTCCGGGAAGGGCACGGCATCGTCGGCGACGCCCATGCCGGCGACTGGCATCGCCAGGTGAGCCTTTTGGCCATGGAGAGCATCGACAAGATGAAGGCGCTCGGTCTCCAGGTGGGGGAGGGGGACTTCGCCGAGAACATCACCACCCAAGGGGTCGACCTGGTGCATCTCCCGCTGGGGACCCGGCTCACCCTCGGGGAGGCCTTGCTGGAAGTGACCCAGATCGGCAAGGAGTGTCATACCCGCTGTGCCATCTATTATCAGGCCGGTGACTGCGTCATGCCCAAGGAGGGGATCTTCGCCCGCGTCATTACCGGCGGGGCGGTCCGCCCGGGTGACGAGGTGGTGGTCCTGTAAATCCGAAGGGAGGGGGAATGGAAAAGATCGTGATGATAACCGGCGCCTCGTCCGGTTTCGGGGCCGCCTGCGCGCGGGCCTTCGCGAAGGGAGGTTGCCGCCTGGTGCTGGCCGCCAGGCGCATCGAGCTTTTGGAGCGTCTCAAAGAGGAACTGGGCCCCGGGGTCCCGGTCCACCTGGTCAAACTCGACGTCCGCAAGAGGGCCGCAGTTGAGGAGGCCTTTGCGGCCCTTCCCGAGGAGTTCCGGGAGATCGATTTGCTCATCAACAACGCCGGGCTCGCGCTCGGCCTCGAGCGGGCACAAGAGGCATCGCTCGACGACTGGGACGACATGGTGGACACCAACAACAAGGGGCTCATGTACTGCACCCGCGCGGTCCTTCCCGGCATGGTGGATCGTAACCGCGGCCATATCGTCAACATCGGGTCGGTGGCCGGCAACTGGCCCTATCCCGGCGGCAACGTCTACGGCGCCACCAAGGCCTTCGTCAAGCAGTTTTCCCGCAACCTGCGGGCCGACCTGCTCGGGACCGCGGTGAGGGTGACCAACATCGAGCCGGGGATGGCGGAGACCGAGTTCTCCACGGTCCGCTTCAAGGGGAACGAGGAAAAGGCCCATCGGGTGTACGTCGGTACCGAGCCGCTTCTGGCGGAGGACGTGGCGGATATCGTCGTGTGGGTCTCGTCGATGCCGGGGCGGGTCAACATCAACAGCGTCGAGGTGATGTCGGTCAACCAGGCCTGGGGGCCGCTGGCGGTGCATCGGCAAGGGGAATAAAAAAAAGCCCCCTCCCGGGGGAGGGGGCGATTAGTCGTGCTCATGCCGGTCACCGTTTAGTGGTGAGAGGGTTTGCTGCCATGCGAGGATTTGCTCTGGCTGCGGCTCTGGCTCTGGCTGGAGCTTGATTTGCTTGAGCTGGAGCGGACTTGGGAGCCGATGAATTCTAGTTCAAAATGCACCACCCTGAAGGAGGGGTAAAAAAGAAGGGACACAGTGAGTTTTTCTGGTAGTTTGGAAGCGCCAACGACCAAACCTCAGAAGGAGAACCCACCGTGCCCCACAAG
>NZ_BLXW01000046.1:5000-38837 GCF_054784495.1 Geomonas sp. Red276 | reverse complement strand
ACAACCTTCCGCAGTGTCAAAGAAGAGGCGGTACAGAAGGCAGTCGATCGGCTAAATAACCGCCCCCGCAAGTGTTTAGACTACCGGACGCCCGCTGAGGTCTTTGCTACTGCCCTCGCTGGTGCATTTGCAACTTGAATTGACAGAGCTCTCCCTTCTGTGATTTGTAGACCTCGCGCCCGAGTTTCTGGGCCAACTTGTCATCCGTGGTAGTGACGGTAATGCGGCCATCCTCGTCGCGGATCTCCATGATGCGCCCGATGGGATTTTTGCCGCGGTGTTTGGCTTCCTCCTGCTTCATGGTGTTGAGGATCTCCTCCTTGTGTGAGGAGAGGTACGGCCCCGAGAGTGTCACCACCCCCGCCGGGTTGTGATCCTCCATCCGCTGGCATGCCGGGCAGAGCGTCTCTCCGCTGTGGGTGAGGGCGGCGCTGTCGGCCTGCCATCTCTTGTTGTGGTAGATGATGCCGCATCCCCTGCAAGTGGCGCCCTCCGGCAGCCCGCGTTTGGGCAGGTAGGGCTCCAGGCTGCGGACGTTTCGCTGCCCCTTCTCTTCTACCCCCGTTCTGTTCCGTCCGTGTGGCATACGCTACCTCCTGGACTTTAATGTGCTTGGCCTATTATAGCACCCCGCGAGGGTGGTGCATGACGGGCGGTGGGACCGGAGGGGGGGCAGTGGCAGGCGCGGGACAGGCGGGACCGGCGCGGGACAGGCGGGACCGGCGCGGGACGGGCGGTGATAGCGGTGACCAGCGGTGACCAGGTGTGCGAAATAAGGAGAGGGTGATAATGCTTGGGGGTGGTGTGCGGGTGAGCAAACAGGGAGAAGCTGCAGGTACCGTGTTTGCGCTGGTGCGCGGACTGGCACGGCTGCGGGGTATACAGGGCGGCAGGGGGACCACCTGTGGGTTTGCTCCGCAGATAAATGAAAAGGGCGCGGTGCTTTTAACGCCGCGCCCTCTCATAACGTAACTGGCCCTCAATATCTGAGATGCTTTATCCTTATCCGTCGGTGTAGGTGTTTGGGTTCGGAGGGCATGCTCCTGTCAGGACCATGATCAACTTCCGGTGGCCCCATGGTACCTACCCTTTTTCAAGCGGTGATTACGCGCCTGGCGGATGAGATTTGCACGCCTATCGGCTTCATCTCCTTGAGTGCCAGCTACTATCTCCAGAGTGCCGTATGGATCTGTGGGTAACGCGCACTTTTGTAAAGCATGTCCCCGGAAAACGCTTCAGGCCTTTCCCTTTCAGGACGAGCACACCACGTCTGAAACCTGGGATCAAAAGCGGATAGGTATCATCAGGTTTCCCAACGCATCCAATACGTGTACTCCAGAGTTTCGTTTCAAAGAACCTCTCTTCTACAATTTAAGTGTACTACTCCCCCTAGAGAGAGTCAACACCGTCTATAAGTTCTGTAGCGCGAGGCAACCGGGCGTCTTTTAGTCGTTTTTTAGTCCTTCGGACCTGCTGCCGAGGGCGGCCTGCCGGTTGTTCACCCCCTTTGCTGTGTTACAATGAAGCATCCCTGGAGGGTGCCATGGCACGATATTTAGAGCAGGAGTTGGCCGGACAAAAGGAGCGGATGATCACCATGGACCTCATGGCGCGAGGGATCCGCGACCAGGCGGTAATCAGGGGCATGCGGGAGGTGGCAAGAGAGGATTTCGTCCCGGAGGAGCTCCGTTACCACGCGTACGACGATACCCCTCTCCCGATCGAGGACGGGCAGACCATCTCGCAGCCTTTCATCGTCGCTTATATGATCGAGGCGCTTCAATTGAGCGGCCGGGAGCGGGTGCTGGAGATCGGTACCGGGTCGGGGTACGCGGCCGCGGTGTTGAGCCGCTGCGCATCCGAGGTGTTTACGGTGGAAAGGATTCCCGATCTGGCGGAGAGCGCCCGGGAGCGGTTGGCGCGGCTTGGGTACCGCAACGTGCTGGTCCATGTCGGCGACGGCACCCTCGGTTGGCCGGACCACGCACCCTACCACGGGATCGTGGTGACCGCCGGGGCGCCCGAGGTCCCGGCAGGCCTTATGGAACAACTGGCGGTGGGGGGGCGACTGGTGATCCCGGTCGGAGCCGTACCCCATCTGCAGACGCTCGTCAGGGTCCGCCGGGCCGACGAGAACAGTTTTCATCGGGAGGAGCTCTGCGCGGTCCGCTTCGTGCCGCTGATCGGCGAGCAGGGGTGGTGAGCAGGGGCTAGGCCTCGACCGCCACCTCGCAGGCGGGGATATCGCTGAGTGCCTGGAGAAGGGCTTCTTCGTGCTGGGCAGAAAGCCTGGTCAATAGCGTCAGCAGCTCCGCAGGCAGGGGCGCCGGGATCTCGAGGGGCTCCCCGGTGGCCGGATGAACGAGCCGGGTGGTGAAGGAATGAAGGGCGTGGCCGGTCAGGCCGGTCACCGACTTTCCCCCGTAGCGGCGGTCTCCGAGGATGGGGTGTCCGATCAGTTTGAAGTGCTGGCGGATCTGGTGCATACGGCCGGTCAGCGGGTAGACCGCGACCAGGGCGGTGCCACCGCCGTTGAAGAGTCTCACGTACCTCGTCAGCGACTCCTTGCCGTCCAAGGGGGCGTCGATCTCACCCTTTTTAGGAAGTTTTCCCTCCACCACCGCCAGGTAGAGCTTACCCAATCCCTCGTCCTGCACCATTTTCCCGAACATGCCGGCAGCGACGGCGCTCTTGGCGAGAATCACCGCGCCGGAGGTTCCCTTGTCGAGACGGTTGACGGGGCGCAGACGGCCGGTGCCGTCCCTTCTTTTCAGAAATTCCTCGCCTACCTGGACCAGGTTGGCCTCGTCGGGATCGACGGTGCGGTGGACGGCGAGGCCGGCGGCCTTGTTGACACAGAGTATCCAGGTGTCCTCGAAGAGGATGTCCAAGTCGGGACGGGTGCGGGCCACGAAAGCGGCCGTCTTCCCGCTCTCCTTCAGGCTCACCTGGTCGGAAAGTTTGAGGAACTGGCCCGGCCCGGGGGGCGCACCGTTCACCGTCAGGTGGCCGGAGGCCAGCAGTTTTTTGAGGTAGGAGGCGTTGGCGGTCGGGAGGAGGTTGCGGAGAAAACTGTCAACGCGGCGGAAATGATCTTGGGGTTCGATTTTAAAGGTTAACATGGTGGGGAGTATAGCCTCATGAGTCGGGGGACGCAAGGGATTCGGGGGGCGGTGGACCCGGTGGACCCGGTGGACCCGGGAGAGCAGGAGAGCAGTAACACAGTGGCACAGCTGTGGCGTAGCCGCTGAGGCCGCTGAGGCCGCTGAGGGGGCAACCCGGCACGCAAAAAGAAAAGGCGCACCCGGGTTCGGGTGCGCCTTTGGGGGCTTTGGTGGCCTCGAGCTACTTCTTGAGGTTGTAGAAGACTTCGGCGCCGCGGAAAAGGGCGACTTCGTCGAGCTCGTCCTCGATCCTCAGCAGCTGGTTGTACTTGCAGACGCGGTCGGTACGGCAGAGGGAACCGGTCTTGATCTGGCCTGCGTTGACGGCGACGGCGAGGTCGGCCAGGGTGGTGTCCTCGGTCTCACCGGAACGGTGGGAGATGACGCAGGTGTAACCGGCGCGCTTGGCCATCTCGATGGCGTCGAGGGTCTCGGTCAGGGTACCGATCTGGTTCAGCTTGATCAGGATGGAGTTGGCGATCCCCTTCTTGATCCCTTCCTTGAGGATGGCCGGGTTGGTCACGAAGAGGTCGTCGCCCACGATCTGGATACGCTTGCCGAGGCGGTCGGTGAGAAGCTTCCAGCCGTCCCAGTCGTTCTCGGCCATGCCGTCCTCGATCGAGATGATCGGGTACTTGTTGACCAGGTTCTCGTAGAAATCGACCAGCTGCGCGGCGGTCTTCTTCGGCTCGGCCTCGTTCTCGAGGGTGTAGACGCCGTTTTCGAAGAGTTCGGAGGAGGCGACGTCGAGGGCGAGCAGCACTTCCTCGCCCGGCTTGTAGCCGGCCTTGACGATGGCTTCCATGATGACTTCCAGGGCCTCTTCGTTGGATTTCAGGTTGGGAGCGAAACCACCCTCGTCACCGACTGCGGTGTTGTACCCTTTGCCTTTCAGCACGGACTTGAGGGCGTGGAAGATTTCGGCGCCCATCCGGAGGGCTTCCTTGAAGCTGGAGGCGCCGGCCGGCATGATCATGAACTCCTGGATGTCGACGTTGTTGTCGGCATGGGCCCCGCCGTTGATGATGTTCATCATCGGCAGCGGAAGCTCCTTGGCGTTGGCCCCGCCGATATACTGGTACAGCGGCACGCCGACTTCTTCGGCAGCGGCCTTGGCGACCGCCAGCGAAACGCCGAGGATGGCGTTGGCGCCCAGACGGCTCTTGAAATCGGTCCCGTCGAGATCCAGCATCCTCTTGTCGATGCCGGCCTGGTCGGTGGCGTCCATGCCGGTGATCTCGTCGGCGATGATGTCGTTCACGTTAGAGACTGCCTTCTCGACACCTTTCCCAAGGTAGCGCCCCTTGTCGCCGTCCCTCAGCTCGAGCGCCTCGCGCTCGCCGGTGGAAGCCCCGGAGGGAACCGCGGCTCTCCCCATGGCACCGGAATCGAGGAACACTTCAACCTCGAGGGTCGGATTACCCCTCGAATCAAGGATCTCCCTGGCGTACACGTCGGTTATCTGGCTCATCTCTCCTCCCCTGTGTGAAATTAATGATAAACGGGGCCTGCCCGTTAATGGAATCCGTGTTATATAACATATCTGACGGCAAATGGAAGCTGTTTTACTAAATTTTTGCTAACTTGTGTCCCGGGTAAGCGGCGCCCAGCATAACTTCGTTTAGATTGACAGTGCTCTGGCAAACGAGATATATTCGCACCTTGCCTCAAAATCGCACTCTCTGTCCCAACATGCGGGAAATACCGAGATAATGCCCACCGACGCCGGCGAAAAACAGAAGATCCAGCAGAGCTCCATCCTGCGGCTGGCCACCCGCTGGCTGGAGAAGGTGGCGGACTACTTCGCCGGTGAGGTCACCGACCGGCGCAGCCGGCTGGTACTTTTGTATCTGACCGCCCTCTTTCTCACCCTGCTCATCATTCCGAGCCCCCAGTTCCTCTCCGTGAATTACCGGGAGGGGGACATCGCCACCTCCGATATCCGCGCCACCCAGGACTACCTGATCGAGGATCTCCTCCTCACCGAGAAGAAGCGCGCGGAGGCGGAGGGGACCGCTCCCTTTGTCTACAGCCTGGACGCCAACGCCAACATCGAGATCATCCGCCGCTTCGACGACGCGCTCAGGCTGGTCAAGGAGAAGAAGGATCAGCCGGACGGCGGGAGACTGGCGGTTGCCTCGGCCCTCTCGCTGGAGGTCTCCCCTGCGGAGTTCGCGGCCCTTTGCCGGATCCGGCAGGAGCGCCCCTTCCTCTCCGAGCTCGGCAGGCACCTGGCACCCCTGTACCGCCAGCGGATCGTCGCCGACGCCGCCCGCTTCGCCTCCGACCGCCGGCACGGCGTCCTGGTGATCGACCAGGGGACCAAGCAGGAGGTGGCGGGAGGGGACTACTCGACGGTGGTGGATCTCGGGGCCGTCCGCCGTCAGGCCGCCTCGCTCAAGCTTTCCCAGTTCACCCATACAGGCGACCTCCAGGCGGTCCGCGGGCTCGTGCAGCGGATGATCTCCGCCAACCTGACCTTCGACCGCGACGCGACCGAGGACAAGAAGGCCGAAGCGCGGGCCGCCGTCCGCCCGGTCCTCTTCCGGATGAAACGGGGCGAGATGATCGTCAGGGTCGGCGAACGGGTGTCGGCCGAGCAGGCCCTGAAACTCGAGAAGATCTTCAAGACCCGCAGCGTCACCCCGCTTCTCACCGGCGTCGGGATCTACGGCCTGGTGCTCGTGCTGAGCTACGCCCTCTACCGCTTCGGCAGGAAGAACATCCGCAAGTTCAACCCGACCGGGAAGGACATCCTGCTCCTCTCCCTTTTGACGGTGGTTAATTTCGCCATCCTCAAGCTGGTCTTCGCCGTTTCCACCGCCTTGGGCGGCCTCTTCCCCGGGGTCGACACCGCGAGCTACTTCTACCTTTTCCCGTTCGCCGCCAGCGCCATCATCGTGAGGATCATCCTCAACTCGGAGGTGGCGCTCGTCTACTGCGCGGTCTGCGCCCCGCTCACCGGCCTCATGCTCAACAACTCCCTCCAGGTCGCCGTCTACGCGCTTTTGGGCGGGATAGTGGGGGCCCACGGCGTCCGCCAGTGCAAGGAGCGGGGGACCATCTATTCGGCCGGCATCAAGGTGAGCGTGGTCAACATGGCGGTCGCCCTCTGCTTCCATATCTACGGCGACTCCCCCTTCTCCATGCAGGCCGTCTACTGCCTGCTCTTCGCCTTCCTCGGCGGGATCATCAACGCCGTCTACGTGTCGGGAACCATCCCGCTCATCGAGGCGCTCTTCCAGTACACCACCGACGTCAAGCTCCTCGAGCTCGCCAACCTCAACTCGCCGCTTTTGCGGGAGCTGATGATCCGCGCCCCCGGGACCTACCACCACAGCGTGCTGGTCGGCAACCTGGTCGAGGCCGGCGCCGAGGCGATCAACGCCAATCCGCTCCTGGCCCGGGTTGCAGCCTACTACCACGACGTCGGCAAGCTCAAAAAGCCGCAGTATTTCATCGAGAACATCGGGGACGGCGAGAACCGCCACGACAAGCTCTCCCCCAGCATGAGCGCCTTGATCCTCATCTCGCACATGAAGGAAGGGGTGGAGCTTGCCCGCGAGCACCGGCTGGGGCTTCCCATCATCGAGATCATCCGCCAGTCCCACGGCACCTCGCTCATCAGTTACTTCTACCTCAAGGCCAAGGGGATGGAGACGCCGGGGAGCCCCCCGGTGGACGAGCGGGACTTCCGCTACCCGGGGCCGAAGCCGCAGACCAGGGAGGCGGGGCTCGTGCTGTTGGCCGACTGCGTGGAGGCCGCCTCGCGCACGCTGACCGATCCGACCCCGGCCAGGATCCAGGGGCTCGTGCAGAAGATCATCAACAACATCTTCATCGACGGCCAGCTCGACGAGTGCGAGCTGACCCTGAAGAACCTCCACGAGATAGCCAAGAGCTTCAACACGATACTTTCCGGGATCTACCACCACCGGATCGACTATCCGGAGCCAGCCTACAAGGAGAACAAGGAGAACAAGATTGGCAAACGAGGTCCAGAGGATTGCGATAGCGAACCGCCAAAGGCGGATTCCGGTCGGGAAGAGGGAACTTCGAAGGGCGGCGCAGAGGATCTTAGACGCCTTGGGATGTCCTGAGGCGGAGCTCTCGGTCACCGTGGTGGGGGACCGCGCCATCCGGGTGATGAACCGCGACTACCTGGGCCGCGACAAGGCCACCAACGTGATCTCCTTTGCCATGCAGGAGGGGGAATTCGGCGCCATCAACCCGGGCGTTTTGGGGGACGTGGTGATCTCGGTCGACACGGCGGCCCGCGAGGCCGAGGAGTCGGGCCAGAGCTTCCTGGAGCGCTTCTATTTTCTCCTCATGCACGGCATCCTGCATATCACCGGTTACGATCATGAAAGAAGCGGCGAGGCCGAAGCGGCCCGCATGGAGGCCAAGGAGCGGGAGATCTTCGCCATCCTCCAGGAGGAGGGGCTTGTCTAGAGCGGCGAGCCAGCGAACCGGAGGAGACCGGTGAAGCCCACCCGCTTCATAGAATCGGTCAACTGCGCCATCGACGGGATCCTCTACGCCGTCAGGACCCAGAAACACATGCGGCACCACTTCGTGGCGTCGCTTTTGGTGCTGACCGCCGCGCTCCTTTTCCGGGTCACCGCGGTGGAGTTCATGCTCTTGGCGCTCGCCATCTCCTTCGTGCTTTTCGCGGAGCTTTTGAACACCTCCATCGAGGTGGTGGTTGACATGATTTCGCCGCAGTTCCATCCTCTGGCCAAGATCGCCAAGGACGTGGCCGCCGGAGCCGTACTGGTGGCGGCCTTCGGGACCGCGGTGATGGGATACCTGGTGCTCTCCAAGTACCTGTTCCCGCTGCACAGGGGGATTCTCGCCATGGTAGGAACCGCATCGGAGCTGGGGACCGTCGTCTCCGTCATCCTGGTGCTTATCGCCGTAATCATCCTGAAGGCCATGACCGGCACCGGGACTCCCCTGCACGGCGGGGTCCCGAGCGGCCACGCCGCGGTCGCCTTCTCCATCGCCACCTCCATCTCGCTCAACACCCAAGACCCGCTGGTGTCGTTTCTCTGCTTCACGCTGGCGGTCATGGTGAGCCACTCCCGCCTCCTTTTGCAGATCCACAGCGTGCGGGAGGTGGTCTTCGGCGCTACGGTGGGGACGGTGATGACGGTGGTGGTCATCCTGCTCTTCAAGGGGATGGGGTGATCCGGAGAGAAAACTGCAGATCAAACGGAGGGGTAACAACCTTGGATGACGATAACGGACGCAAGGGGCAGGGGCTGATCGAGTCGATCGGGAGACTTTTGTCCGGCAAGAGGAAGGTAACCGAGGCGGAGATCCAGGAGATCATGGATGCCGGCGAGGAAGAGGGGGTCATCAATCCCGAAGAGAACGCGATGATCCGCTCCATCCTGGCGCTGGGCGACACCGTGGTCCGTGAAATCATGCTCCCGAGGACCGAGATGTCCTGCGTCGCGATCGGCGAAGACGTAAGCTCGGTCCTGCAGTCCATCATAGCCAGCGGACACTCCCGTCTCCCGATCTACGAGGGGACCATCGACAACATCATCGGGCTCATCTACGCCAAGGACCTCCTGAAGTACTGGGGGCAGGCGGTCGACCAGATCGAGCTGAGAAGCCTGATCCGTCCCCCCTTCTTCGTTCCGGAGACCAAGAACCTGGAGGAGCTCCTCCACGACTTCAAGAAGCGCCGGGTGCACATGGCGGTGGTGATCGACGAGTACGGCGGGACCGCCGGCCTGGTTACCATCGAGGACCTCCTGGAGCAGATCGTGGGGGACATCCAGGACGAGTACGATACCGAGACCGAGCGCTACACGGTGGATGCCGACGGGATCCTGGTGGCCGACGGGAGACTCCCGATCGAGGAGCTCGAGGAGCAATTCGACATCGTGGTGGAAAGGGACAAGTTCGAGACCCTCGGGGGGCTGATCTTCCACCTGATCGGGAGGATCCCCCTGGTGGGCGAGGTGGTGGAAAACGCCGAGCTTAAGATGACCGTGCTGGAGGCTGACGAGCGGAGGATAGCCAAGGTGCGGGTGGTCAGGCGCGAGCCGGGGCCGCAGGAAAAGGATAGCGAAGTACCGTGAAGACCATACCCCAGCCTCCCGCTTCGGCGGTGAGGCTGCCCTACCTGTTGGCCGGTTTGTCCGGCCTTATGCTGGCGGCCTCCTATCCGAGGCCCGGCTTTTCCGCGCTGGCCTGGTTCGCCCTGGTGCCGCTTTTCGCGGCGGCATCCCGGGTGCCGGCCAAAGACGCCTTTGCATTGGGGTTCACCGCGGGAGTCACCGCCTTCGCCGGCATCCTCTACTGGCTCAACATCGTGATGACCGGCTTCGGCCACCTCCACTGGACGGTGGGCGGCTCGCTCTACCTCATGCTGGCCGGCTACCTGGCTCTCTATCCGGCGGCCGTTCTCTGGATTTCCAAACGGGGAGAGGAAAGGGGGATCCCTCTCCTTTGCTCGTTTCCGCTTTTATGGGTGGCCGGGGAACTGCTCCGTGCCCATCTGTTGACCGGTTTCCCGTGGGCCTTGCTCGGCTACACGCAGTTTCGCACGCTGCCGCTCATCCAGATCAGCGACCTGACCGGCGTCTACGGGGTGAGCTACCTGGTGGCCTTCGCCAACGCGGTATTTTACCGGATGTGGCGCTGGGTGAGGGGGCGGGACCCGCGCTACCCGGTGACCCCGTTCCTGACCCTGCTCCTTTTGCTGGTCGCCACCCTGGGCTACGGCTTCACCGCGCTCCACCGCAGCGAAAACGGTCCCTTGCAGCGGGTCCTCCTCGTGCAGGGGAACATCCCCCAGGACCGGAAATGGGACAAGGCCTTCCAGGAGCAGACGGTGGCGACCTACGAGCGGCTTTCCCGCCGCGGCTGCCAGGGGGGCGATACCCTGGTGGTCTGGCCCGAGAGCGCGCTCCCCTTCAATCTGGAGGACGAACCGGTCTACGCCGCGAGGGTGAAGAAGCTGGCCGCCGACCTCAACTGCTCCCTCATCACCGGGAGCCCCGCAACCGAGCGGGAGGGGGGCGAGCTACGGAACCTTAACAGCGCGTTCCTGATCTCCCCGCAGGGTAGGGTGGCGGGGAGAAGCGACAAGCTCCACCTGGTCCCCTTCGGGGAATACGTGCCGCTCAACGGTCTTCTTCCCTTTCTCCACAAGATGGTGCAGGGATACGGGGACTACTCCCCCGGCCAACGGGCGGTCGCCCTGGAGAGCCCGCTCGGCAAGGTCGGGGTGCTGATCTGCTTCGAGGGGATCTTCCCCGAGGTGGCGCGTAGCTATCTTGCCGCCGGAGCGGGGCTGCTGGTGGCCATCACCAACGACGCCTGGTTCGGAAACTCGTCCGCCCCCTTCCAGCACCTCTCGATGACTGTCTTCCGGGCGGTGGAGAACCGGGTCCCCCTGGTGAGGGCGGCCAATTCCGGGATCTCCTCGGTGATCGACGCCAAGGGGCATATCCGCGGGATGACCTCGCTCTTCGAGGAGGCGACCCTGGCCGGGGAGGTCCGGCGCGGGGAGGGGGGGAGCTTCTACAGCCGCCACGGCGACCTCTTCGCCCTGGGGTGCCTCGCGCTCTCGCTGGGGATGGTGGTTTTCATCTTCTGGAGAGGCGGGCCAAAGGAGGATGCCGTGCCAGTAAAATCTGACGACTGCAATCCGACCGCGTCCGATGAATGGGACCGTCTTGCCGACCATATCGGCGATGACCTGGGCGACCACCCCGGTTACCGCATGGCCGGCCAGGACGATGATCACCTCGGGGATCATCCTGGCGATGCGCCTTGATCCCAGCAGCGTTCGCGCCAACGAACGACAACCATCCGCCGGCAGTTGCCGGCGACGGATTTATCCATACAAAGGAGTAGACGATGTTCAGAGAAGAGATTGCCAAGGTCGAAGGGCTCGCCGAGCGTATCAACAAGCTTCGGGGGTCTCTTTGACGTCGACAATAAAAAAGAGCAGATGCAGGAGCTCGAGGAGCTGACCAACCGTCCAGATTTTTGGAACGATGCCGATAAGGCCCAGAAGATCCTGAAAAACCGGATGGCGATGGAGAAGGACGTCACCGCGTGGGAAGCGCTGGACCGCCAGGCCCGCGACATCCGGGAGCTGATCGAGCTCGGCAGCGAAGAGGAGGACGAGGCCACTCTCGCCGAGGTGGCCGCCATGAACGGGGAGTTGGAGAACGGGGTGACCCAGGCGGAGTTCCGCCGCATGCTCTCCGGCCCCCACGACAACTCCGGCGCCTTCGTTTCCATCAACGCCGGCGCGGGCGGCACCGAGTCGCAGGACTGGGCCGAGATGCTCCTTCGGATGTATCTGCGCTACTGCGAGAAGAAGGGGTGGAAGACCGAGATCACCGATTTCCAGGCGGGAGAGGAGGCCGGCGTCAAGGGGGTCACCTTCGCCGCCACCGGCGAGTTCGCCTATGGCTATCTCAAGGCCGAGGCGGGGATCCACCGGCTGGTGCGGATCTCCCCCTTCGACAGCAATGCCCGGCGCCATACCTCCTTCGCGTCGGTCTTCGTCTTCCCGATCATCGAGGAGGAGGACATCGACATCAAGATCTCCGAGAGCGATCTCAGGGTCGACACCTACCGATCCTCGGGCTCCGGCGGCCAGCACGTCAACACCACCGACTCCGCCATCAGGATCACCCACCTCCCCACCGGGATCGTGGTGGCCTGCCAGAGCGAGCGGAGCCAGCACATGAACAAGGCCACCGCCATGAAGGTGCTCCGTTCCAAGCTCTACGAGATGGAGCTCAGGGAGCGGGAGGCGAAGGCGGCCGACATCGCCGGAGAGAAGAAGGAGATCGGCTGGGGGAGCCAGATCCGCTCCTACGTCCTGCACCCGTACAAGATGGTCAAGGACCTGCGGACCGGGGTGGAGAGCGGCAATCCCGATGCGGTGCTCGACGGCTCGCTGGAAGAGTTCGTGGTCCCGTACCTCATGGGGGTCCGCCGGGAGACCAAGGACATCTAAGGGGTCTGGCTCCTTCATTAGAAGGTGCCTGACCCCCTGGAGTTGACTTTCGTTAGAAGGTGCCTGCCCCCCTGGACTGGGACTGGCACTACATTAAAAGATGCCTGACCCACTGGGCTGGCACCTTCGCACTGACACGGTTTCGGTCACGAAAAGAAGCGGCGACGCCGCCGAATCATAAGGACGCTTTTGATGTTCCACAGTATCAAGACAGTAATGGTCTGTATCATTCTCCTCGCCTCGGTCACCACCGGCTGCGCCACCGAGCGCGCCGGCCGCACGGAACGCGCAGGGCTCAAGAGCATAGGCTTCGCCATCCAGGTCGGGGCCTTCCACGAGGTGAAAAACGCCGAGCGCCTCACCCGCAAGCTGCAGGAGAAGGGGATCGAGGCCTTCTACTTCAAACGGGAAAACGGCATCTACGCGGTTCGCTTCGGCGACTTCGACAGGCGCGAGGACGCCAGCCGCACCGCCAGGAAACTGGTCAAGGAGCGGGTGATCGCCTCCTACTTCATCGCCGCCCCCCAGCAGCACGTCTCCCTCGCCACCAGGGAGCCGTCCATCGAGAAGGCCCCCTCTGCCTCCATCACGCCGCGCCCGCGCCCGAAGAAGATCGACAAGGGGGAGCCGCCTCCCCCCCGGCGCGAGCGAAGCGACATGGGAATCATCGCGGCGAAGACCGCCGAGCGCTTCGTCGGCATCCCCTACCGCTGGGGCGGGGATACCGTGGTGGACGGCATGGACTGCAGCGGCTTCGTGCGCGCGGTCTACAACCTCTGCGGGGTCAACATCCCACGCACCTCCCGGGAGCAGTTCCGGGTGGGGGACGCGGTGGGACGGGATGAGCTCAAGGAGGGGGACCTGGTCTTCTTCGGGACCTCCGAGGAGCAGATCAACCACGTCGGGATCTTCGTCGGCAACGGCCGCTTCGTCCACGCACCGCGCCGCGGTGACGACATCAAGATCTCCACCATGGACGACAGCTACTTCCTCAAGCACTTCGTGGGGGCCAAGCGGTACTTCTAAGCAGCGGGAAGGCAATTTTTCATTAGGAAACGGTGCCGCGAAGGTTGACACCGGCCTTGTAAAGATGTAAGAACGCAGACTGGTGCGTCACGCCCGCGATGGCAGGCGGGCGCCAACGGGGGCAAGGCGCGAGCCTCTCCCGCTAGAACGACAGGAGCAGGAATGGCATTCATAAAACCGTTCAAGGGCGTAAGGCCCAAGAAGGAGCTGGCCGAGAAGGTGGCCTCTCTTCCCTACGACGTGATGAACACCCGGGAGGCCAGGGAGATGGCCGCCGGCAACGAGGTGAGTTTCCTCCATATCTCCCGTCCCGAGATCGACCTCCCGGAGGGGGCGGATGAGCACTCCGACGAGGTCTACCGCAAGGGGTATGACAACCTGCAGGCCCTTTTGGCCAAAGGCGCCCTCGTGCAGGACGACGGGGAGCGCTACTACGTCTACCGCCAGAAGATGGCCGGGCTCATCCAGACCGGCCTGGTGGTCTGCTCCGGGGTCGACGACTACCAGGACGGCACCATCAAGAAGCACGAGCTGACCCGGGCCGACAAGGAAGAGGACCGCGTCCGCCACATCGACACCCTCAACGCCAACGACGAGCCGGTCTTCTACACCTACCGCCACGACCCGGAGATCACCCGGGCCATCGCCAAGGTGACCGAGGACCAGCCGCTCTACGATTTCACCACCGGCGACGGCGTATCCCACACCCTGTGGGCCATCGCCGACGCGGTCCTCATCTCCTGGCTCACCGAGCGCTTCGCCGCCATCCCGACCCTCTACGTCGCCGACGGCCATCACCGCAGCGCCGCCGCCAGCCGGGTCAGGGATCTCCGCAAGGGCGCGAACCCCAACCACACCGGCCAGGAGGAGTACAACTACTTCCTCACCGTCATCTTCCCCGACGACGAGATGACCATCATGCCGTACAACCGGGTGGTCAAGGACTTAAACGGCCGGAGCATCGCCGAGTTCATGGCCCGGGTGGCCGAGCGCTTCGAGGTCTCCCCGGTACCGGCATCGCTTGCCCCGGACCACCGTCACCAGTTCGGCATGTACCTGGCCGGCAAGTGGTACGAGCTCGTTCCCCGCGAGGATTCCTTCAACGAGGAGGATCCCGTCGCCTCGATGGACGTCTCCATCCTCCAGGACAACCTCCTGAGCCCGGTGCTCGGCATCCGCAACCCCCGCACCGACCAGCGGATCCACTTCGTGGGAGGGATCCGCGGCATCGGCGAACTGGAGCGGGTGGTCGACTCCGGGGAGTACGAGGTGGCCTTCTCCCTCTTCCCGACTTCCATCGAGGAGCTGATGGCGCTGGCCGACCAGGACAAGATCATGCCCCCCAAATCGACCTGGTTCGAGCCGAAGCTTAGAAGCGGGCTCTTTTTACACCTGCTGGACTAACTACAACCCGCGGAAGCTGGAGCACATATCGCACACGAGATTTACAAAATAGAAGCAAAGCTTTGATGGAGGATTGATGCGTAACGTTGAAAAGATCATGGTCCTTTTGCTGCTGATCGCCGCGGTCGTCATTCCGGCCTGCTCGCAGAAGGAGACCGCCGTCGCCCCGGACAAGGGGACGGCTGCCGCCAACGCCCCGGTCGGCGCGGTGAAGACCGCTTCCGGGCTTTCCTACACCGACCTGGTCGAAGGGAAGGGGCCGGCACCCACTCCCGGCAAGATGGTCACCGTCCATTACACCGGCACCCTGGTCGACGGCACCGTCTTCGACAGCTCGGTCAAGCGCGGCCAGCCCTTCTCCTTCCCGATCGGCACCGGCCAGGTGATTCCCGGCTGGGACGAGGGGGTCATGAGCATGAAGGTAGGCGGCAAGCGTAAGCTGATCATCCCTCCCCAGCTGGGCTACGGCGCCTCCGGGGCCGGCGGGGTGATACCCCCCAACGCGACCCTGATCTTCGAAGTGGAGCTTTTGGACGTAGCGAAGTAGCACCGTTCACCTCCGCTTGAAAAGCAAACCTCCCGCGGTACATTTGTAGCTTTAAATCCGCCTCGGGAGGTGGCTTATGCGACTGGTCCCGCTCGTCTGCGCAGTGGTTTTGCTGGCGCTTCACGCACCGGCCCTGGCCGGTCAGAAGAGGGTCACCTACTACCTGGACGGCGTCCGCGTCGAAGAGTCGGTGGCCGCCGTGAAAGGATACCTCGAGTATCCGCTTCCCGGCTCCTTCACGGCCGGGTCGCTGCGGGTGAGGCCGCTCGGGGGAGGGGAGATCCTCCGGGTGGAAGTGGCACCCGCCGCCAAAAGCCCCCGTCAAATCAGGGAGCTGGCCCTTCTCAAGCGGCAGCGGACCGAACTGCAGGACCGGCTCGAACTCCTCTCCCGCCGCGAGGAGATTTTCGCCGCCGCGGTGAAGAGCCAAAGCGGCAAGGCGCCGCGGGCCACCAAGACCAATCCCGACCCGGTCGCCTCCCTCAAGCAGGGGACCGACTTCGCGCTGGCCAGGCTGGACGGGGTCTCTCGGGCCAGAAAGAGCTGCGAGCGGTCGCTGGAATCGGTGGAGCGCAAACTGGCCGCGCAGGAGAAGGCGGGGCAGATCGCCCGGGTCTGGCTGACCTCACCGCGGGCGGCCGTCTCCTACCTTGCCGGCAGCGGGCACTGGACCCCCAGCTACCATTTCCGCTGGGTCGGAGACAAGAGTGGGGAACTGTTGCTGCACGCGAGGATTCCCGCCCCTGACAAGGGGGTGACGCTGCTCGTCTCGGCCGGCACGGTGAGCCAGGGAGCCCTCCCCCGCGAGGTAACCGGCGAATTCCCGCTTTTGGCCCGCTATCCCCTGACGCTGGTAAAGGGGGGGCGCGGCGACTCCCGGCCGCTCTCCTTCTCCTTCGAGAAGGTGGCTGCCGAGCTCCCGCCCGGCGAGGCGGCGGCCTTCTGGGGGGGCGAATACCTGGGGCGCGGACGGTTTGCCGGCGGGGGGAGCTGCGAGGTGTCGATCGTCGAGTGAAGAAACTTGCCTTTGCAGTATTAGAATGCTATAAGATGTGACGCTTTTGCAGTGCAATGACGCTTACTACATAAGGAAAAGGAGGGGATATGTCTTCTACTTCGGATTTCACCAAGGCTCTCGAGGTCGGCCGTCCGCCTAACGTCGCCAAGCTGTTTCCCAACTCCAAGGCACTCTTGGTCAGCGGCAAGGTCGTCGACCGCGCGATGAACGCCAAGGGGCACGCCCTGGCGCTGGCCGCCAACGGCCGCAACCACTTCGTGATCCGCGGGGTGCTGGCCGCCGCCCAGCGCGCCAACGCCGCCGTCATCATCGAGATCGCCAAATCCGAGGGTGGCCAGAAGGCGTACTGCCCGGTCAACTACTGGAACATGGCCCGCCAGGTCGACGCTGTCTGCAACGAGCTGGGAGTCACCGTCCCGGTCGCCATCCACGCCGACCACTACGGGATCAAGGGGGCCGCCGACGTGGCCGCCGCCAAGGTCGAGATCCCGAGCATGTTCGACGCCGGCATCACCTCCATCGCCATCGACGCTTCCCACCTCCCCGACGAGGACAACCTCTTGGCCAACCTGGAGCTCAACAGCTTCATCCCCGCCTGGGCCGGTCTCGAAACCGAAGTCGGCGAGATCAAGGGTAAAGAGGGGCTCTCCACCGTTGCCGAGGCGCTCTTCCTGATCCGCGGCCTGAACGCCCACGACGTCTTCCCCGACTGGATCGCCCTCAACAACGGCACCACCCACGGGATCGAGGCCTCCGACGCCGGCATCCAGGTCGAGCTGACCGCCGAGATCCACGAGGCGATCAAGCAGTACGGCGTGAACGGCGCCCAGCACGGCACCTCCGGCAACTCCTACGACAGGCTGCGCCAGATCGCCCAGAAGACCCGCACCACCAAGGCCAACGTCGCCACCGCGCTGCAGTTCGTCTCCTGGGGGCTCGAGGTGAACGAGTACGGCAACGCCAAGCTCGACGCCGACGGCAAGTTCATCAAGGTGAAGGGCGAAGGGATGACCGAGGAGATGTGGGCCGAGATGGTCGCCTTCGCCGACTCCAAGGGGTGGAAGAAGGGTGACTACAAGAACTTGAACCTCCCGTTCGAGAACAAGCTCCTGGCCCAGCCCAAAGAGGTCCGCGAGCGGATGTGCAAGCGGGTCGAGGAGTTCGCCTTCCAGCTGATCACCAAGGTCTTCAACTCCGGCGACACCGCTCCGCTTGCCATCGACGCCATCCTCAAGGCCGGCTCCTACGACCTCGGCCCGAAAGGGAAGCGGGTCGAGAACCCGGCCGAGTGGACCAAGGAGAAGCTCGCCCAGCAGGCACAGGGGCTCTCCAGGGACAAAGGGCCGGCCGGCAACTTCGAAGATTAGGCCTTGCGGTTCAGCACTGTAGAAGGAAAGGGGGCCCTCGCCCCCTTTTTTTACCGGCGTGAGGGGGACATCATGGAAGAGAGGCGAAACTTTTCCCGGGTAGAGTTCAGGGTGTCGGCTTTGCTGCAAACGGACGGAGCGGTCATCAAGGGGGACGTCAAGGACCTGAGCCTGCACGGCCTCTACCTGGAGACCGATCAGCATCTGGAACCGGGGACCCCGGTGGAGATCACCATCTACCTCTCGGCCTCCACCACCCCGGTGGTCATCAACGTCAAGGGGGAGGTGGCCCGCCTGGTCCCGGGCGGGATCGGCTGCCACTTCGACAAGATGGACGCCGATTCCTTCGCCCACCTCCGGAGCATCATCACCTACCAGCTGGCGGACGACGACCGGGTGATGTCCGAGTTCTCCGACTACCTGATCAAGAAGGGAAAAGATGCCTGAAGAGCTCCCGGTGTCGGATCTGGCCTCCCTCGCGGAGTGGTTCGACACGTTCTGCGCCTCCTACCGTAGCGACGACGGCGCGGCGCAGCGTAACTACGACCTCAAAGCCCTCCATACCGTCAAGGTCCGCGAAGGTGCCCGCCTCATCACCGGCGACGGCGATCCCCACCGGCAGCTCCTGGCCGAGGCGGCCGCCCTTTGCCACGACCTCGGCAGATTCCCCCAGTACCGCGAATACCGCACCTTCAAGGACAGCGAATCCCTGAACCACGCCCATCTCTCCGCCCGCATCGCCGGCGAGGCGGGCGTGCTCGATTTCCTCCCCAAGACCGAACGCGACAGCGTGCTGACCGCGGTGCGGCTCCACAACGTCTACCAGATCCCGGCCGGCCTCTCCCCCGAGGCGGAGGATCTGTTGAGAGTGGTGCGGGACGCCGACAAGCTCGACATCTGGCGGGTCTTCATCGAGTACTTCTACGCCCCCGAGGGGGACCGGGCCTCAGCCGCCGGACTAGGCTTCCCCGACGTTCCGGTCTGCTCAGCCGAGGTTCTGGACGATCTCTCCCATGGGAAACTGGTGAGGCTCGCCACGGTTAAAACTCTCAATGATTTTAAACTGCTGCAACTGAGCTGGCTTTATGATATTAATTTCCGCAGTACCCTCGCGTTAATCAGCGAGCGGGGACTCCTCGACGAGCTCGCCTCCACCCTTCCCCACTTTGATGATGTCCAAAAGGCGGTCGCCGAGGTGCAGGCGCATCTCAAGCGGCGTCTCTCGCTCCCTTGACTTCTCGCCTGCCGATGATTAGCTTTCTCAGCGTGCGCAATGGTGCGCCCCTGACCGCAGTACAGAAAGGAGCATGATGATGAAACGTTGTCTCCGGATTTTCTTCATACTCGCCGCACTTTCGCTGAGTGTGCTGACCGCCCTCGACCAGGACGCTCACGCCCGCGCCGGTGGTGGGCGTTCGATGGGGAGCAGGGGCTCCCGAAGCTACATGACCCCGGCGGCACCCCCCTCCCAGGCACCGTACCGTCAGCAGTATGCTCCCTCGACCCCCTCGCCGGCGACCCCGTACCAGCAGCCGGCTTCCCGTCCGATGGGCGGCTTCGGGAGAAGCTTCCTTGGCGGCCTCGCCGGCGGCGTGCTGGGCGGCATGCTCTTCCGCTCGCTGGGCTTCGGCGGCGGCTACGGCTCCGGCGGCGGGATCGGCCTCTTCGACATCGTCCTGCTGCTGGGGATCGGCTACCTGATCTACCGCTTCGTGGTCAAGAACCGCTCCCGCCAGGAGAGCTCCGACGGTAGCGGCCGGGTCATCAACATGGGCGACTACCAGCAGGACGCCGTGTCCGGCGGCGGCTACCGCGAGATCAACGCCCGTAACGAGGTGGAGGAGGGGCTTTCCTACATCAGGCAGATGGACCCGGGCTTCGACGAGAAGCGCTTCAGCGACAGCGTCATGGACATCTTCTTCAAGATCCAGGGGGCCTGGATGAACCGCGATCTCTCCGTGGTCTCTGCGCTTTTGACCGACGACATGCGGCGGATCCTGCAGGGAGACATCGACACCATGCTGCGTGAGAAGCGGGTCAACCGCCTCGAGAACATCGCGGTGAGGAGCGTCGAGGTCTCCGAGGCCTGGCAGGAGAGCGGCCAGGATTTCGTCACCGTCATGATCTACGCGAACCTCCTCGACTACACGACCGACGATACCACCGGCCAGGTGGTCTCCGGGAGCAAGACCGACCCGGTGAAGTTCGAGGAGTACTGGACCTTCACCCGCCCGGTCGGCAACAACCCCTGGAAGCTCTCCGCCATCAACCAGGCGTAGGCTCCATCGTTTCCCGTCTCCTTCCCCGGGGGGCCGGCGCCGGACAGCCGGCCCCCCGGGAAGCCGCCGGGGAAGAGAAACCTCGTGGAACTCCACTACCTCAAGCTCATCTTTACGGTAACCCTCCCCGAAGCACCCCCGGATCCGTACGCCCTTTTCGCCAGCCGTTCCGACTTCGAGACCGCCTTCCGGCAGACCCTCGGCTGCCGGCGGGGGGTCTGCGCCGGGTGCCGGGACCAGGCCGGCTGTCCCTTCCCCTCCAGCTTCGGACAGCAGCTTGCCCGCGACCCCGAGGCGGTGCGCCGCCACCAGAAGCCGCCGCTCCCCTTCGTGTTCCGTTTCCCGCTCCTGGCTGCGGGCGCCCCCCGGCAAACCCGCTGCGAGTGCTCCCTGACCCTGTTCGGTAACGCCATCCAGCAGGCTGCCGGCTTTCTGGGCGCCGCCCGTCTCCTCATCGAGGGGAAGGGGGGGCGGGTGGTCGCCACCGAGGCCGAGTGTCCGGGGGGAGGGCGGACCGTGGTAGCCGAAGGGGGGGAGCCGGAGCTTCCGCTGCTCGGCTCACTCGACCCCTCCTCGTGCGGGCCGCTTCCCTCCGACCGGCTGACCCTGCACCTGGTGACCCCGCTTAAACTGGTGAAGGATGGCCGCCCGCTGCACGCTCCCGACTTCTCCCACCTGGCCCGCGCCCTCATGCGCCGGATCTCCGCGCTCGCCTACTACTACGAGGGGGTGGAGGCGGAGCTCGACTACGGATGGCTTTCGGGGCGAAGCGAGGAGGTGCGGACAGTGGCTGCCGAATTCCGGACCGTGACCCGGGGAGGACGCCAGCTCGGTATCCTCGGGAGCGCCACCTTCCAGGGAGAGTTGGAGCCTTTCCACCTCCTCCTGCAGCTCGGCCAGGCTACCCACCTTGGCAAAAACGCCTCCTTCGGCTTCGGCGCCTACCGGCTCGAAGGCTGACCCCGTGCGCTAGCTATCCTCCCGCACTCCCCGGCTGACCCCCATCCTCACCCTGACCCTCCCCTTGAAGGGGAGGGGACGATACTATATACCCTCGCCCCTTCAGGGGTGGCCGAAGGCCGGGTGAGGGAGGTTTTTGATCACACCCGGACTCCCCGGAGCCCCGGAGCCCCGGAGTCCGCAACCAACGCCGTTTGGCACTTTCCTTGTAAAGTCTCCCTTTTCAGTTAAAATCCCGTATAGCCGCCTCATCTTCCTTCCGGAGCCCCCATGGGTCAATCGATCTGGAAACCGCTGCTGGTAACGGCACTTCTCGTGCTGCTGCTCGATCTCTTCTACGGCTCCATGGTGAAGCAGACCGCGGAGCGCGGGGTGGAGATCAGCTACAGCCGCTTCCGCGACGAGCTCGCCACCGACAACGTGAAACGGGTCACCCTGCGGGGAAACGGCATCCGGGGCGAGTTCCGCAACGCCGTCAAGCTCCCGGCCCCGGAGCCCAAGAGTCCTCCCGTCAGCACCACCCTTTTCTCCACGAACGTCCCTGCCATCGGGGACCCCACCCTGCTCCCCGAACTGTCCCTGCGCAAGGTCGAGGTGACCTCGGTGCCGACCGAGACCTCCGCGATGGGGGGGATCCTCCTCTACCTCCTCCCGTGGCTGCTGATCATCGGGGTCTGGTGGTTCATCGCCCGCGGCATGAAGTCGCAGGGGCCGGGGGCCATGATGGGAGGGTTCGCCCGCTCGGGGGCCAAGACCTATACCTCGGAAAGGATCGACGTCACCTTCGCCGATGTGGCGGGGATGGAGGAGGCCAAGCAGGAGCTAAGGGAGGTGGTGGAGTACCTGAAGGAGCCCAGGAAGTTCCAGCAGATCGGCGGCAAGGTCCCCAAGGGGGTGCTCCTGGTCGGGCCGCCGGGAACCGGCAAGACGCTGCTGGCGCGTGCCGTGGCCGGCGAGGCGGGGGTGCCCTTTTTCTCCATCTCCGCCTCGGCCTTCATCGAGATGTTCGTGGGGGTGGGGGCGAGCCGGGTGCGCGATCTTTTCGCCAGCGCACGCAAGGTGGTCCCCTCCATCATCTTCATCGACGAGCTCGACGCGGTCGGGAGAAGCCGCGGGGCAGGCTTCGGCGGCGGCCACGACGAGCGGGAGCAGACCTTGAACCAGCTCCTCTCAGAGATGGACGGCTTCGATCCCCACACCGAACTGGTGGTGCTCTCGGCAACCAACCGCCCCGACGTGCTCGACCCGGCGCTGCTCCGCCCCGGGCGCTTCGACCGCCACGTGGTTATCGAGCGTCCCGACTGGCGCGACCGGGAGAAGATCCTCCGGGTCCACACCAGGAAGATCCCGCTGGGGCCGGACGTGGACCTCGCGGTGATCGCCAAGGGGACCCCGGGGATGACCGGCGCCGACCTGGAGGGGCTCGTCAACGAGGCGGCCATCCTGGCGGCCCGCGACAACAAGGTAGTGGTCGGGCTGGACGACCTGGAGCGGGCCAAGGACAAGATCCTCATGGGAGGGGAGCGCCACATGGTGATCTCCGACGACGAGAAGAGGATCACCGCCTTCCACGAGGCGGGGCACGCCCTGGTGGCGCGCCTTTTGCCGAGCACCGATCCGGTCCACAAGGTCACCATCCTCCCGCGCGGGCGGGCGCTCGGGGTGACCCAGCAGCTCCCCGAGGACGACCGCTACCACTACCCGCGGGCCTACCTGGTGAACCGCCTCTGCGTGGCGCTGGGGGGAAGGGTGGCCGAGCGGCAGGTCTTCAACGACATCTCCTCCGGGGCCCAGAGCGATCTAAAGTACGTGACCGAGCTCGCCGAGAAGATGGTCTGCCAGTGGGGGATGAGCGAAACCATCGGCCCGATGACCTTTCCGCGGGGCGAGGAGCACCCCTTCCTCGGGATGAAGCTCGCGGAGGAGAAGACCTTCTCCGAGGAGATGGCCTGGCTGATCGACCAGGAGATCTCCTCCCTCATCCGGGGTGCGGAGGGGAAGGCCGACGAGCTCGTCTCCGCCAACCGCTCGAAGCTCAACGCGCTCGCCCAGGCCCTCCTGGACGAGGAGACCCTGACCGGCGAGCGGGTCGACGAGATCCTCGCCGCCAGCTGATCCCCCTCCCGTCCCTTCCCTGTTTCCTCTCTGTGCTGAAAATAGAGCTGTCTCGAAACGCGACAGGTATCTGTAAACAGCGGAAATAACATGAAGTAATTCCTAAGAAACCGGCTTTTACCCCCTCCCGCGGCGTTCTTCCCCTACAAAAATTCTCACCCCTTCACCCCCCTCACTGACTCCTGTTCTGCCCCGTAACTGTTTGATTCTTTGAATGTTGTCCCTGTGTCAGTCTCCTGGGCACAGTAATTGTACTAGCTGTGGACAACAGGCTTTCGGCCGCCAGGTTCTTCCTTAGAGTCGCTGTGCTCTATGGGGAATTTCCAAAGGTCGATTGAGATGGGGGAGTAGTTATGAAAGCACCAGTCAATGCCCGTTCAATGGCAGTGATCCCCTCGACGCGGGGAGCCTTCGCAGTGAGTAACTCTCTTCGCGTTCCCCATCACCTCTTTGTGAGTGCAAAGCCATGAGGGCCCCGATCCTCGTACTGCTGCTGCTTTACCCGTCCCTGGCTGCCGCCGGTACCCAGTGCCACGTGGTTGAGTTCGCGGATCGCTTCGAGGCCGTCTGCGTGGGGGACCCCCGGCAAGAGCCGGTCCCGGTCGCCCCGGCCTACGCCAGACCGCAGGCCGCCGCTCTCACCCCTCCCGCCCCCACCGCCGGGGGCGGAACCTACGGCGCGACTCAGGCCGCGCCGAGCCCGATGCCGATGCAAACCGCCGCCGCTGCCACCTCCCCACCGCCGCAGGCCAACGACTCCGCCGTCGAGCTGGGGCCCCCTCCCAACTACCATCCCAAGGGGCGCCGCTCGCTGGTCGGATACGTGGAACAGGCGAGGGAAGGCAGGGCGAAACTCATGATGGAAGGGGCCGCGGCCCAGTAGGCGCGCCTCGCGGCCCGGATGGCCCGTGATCCATGCCGAGCCGTTTCTCAGGTTATCGAGGGTATCCCTCGCTCCCATATCAGCAGTTCCCGGTCATGCTCCGGCCGGACCGCGATTACCGGCCGGAGTACCATCTTTCGCAGCAGAAGGGGTCGACGATGAAGAGACATGTTTTGTGGAGAGTTACCCAGTTAATGGTGGTGCTCGCCGCTTTGGCCTGGGGGGTCCCGGTCCAGGCCGGCCCGGGCGGCGGCACCTATTACGCCAACAGCCCGGCGGGGGGGGCCTCGGGAACGGCCCTGCGCAAGTTCGTGGACAGCCTGCCGGGATTGGGGGCGGCCAACAAGAACAACCTCGGGCAGTACATCCCGGTTGCCATTCCGGACACCACCACCTATCCCGGATCGGACTACTACGAGATCGGGCTCAAGGAGTACACCCAGCAGATGCATTCGGACCTTCCGAAGGCGACCAGGCTCAGGGGGTACACCCAGTTGAACAGCACCGACCCCACCGTGCAAAACGTCAACCAGTACCTGGGACCGCTCATCATCGCCCGGCGCTACGACCCGACCCTCCCCGCCGGCGTGAACGGTAACGGGAAGCCGGTCCGCATCAAGTTCCGCAACCTCCTCCCCACCGGAGCCGCCGGCAATCTCTTTCTCCCCGTAGACCCATCCCTGATGGGGGCCGGCAAAGGTCCCAAGGGAGACTTCGCCGCCCAGTTCGGCGGGGTGGTTCCCGCCTTTCACAACTACTCGGGGAACTATACGCAAAACCGCGCCACCCTCCACCTGCACGGCGGCAACTCCCCCTGGATCAGCGACGGCACTCCCCATCAGTGGACGGTGCCGGTCGGGGAGTTATCCACCCCCTACCAGAAGGGGGCCTCGGCCGAGGACGTCCCCGACATGCCTCCCACCGGCCAGGGTGAGCTGACCTTCTTCTGGAGCAACGAGCAAAGTGGCCGCTTCATGTTCTACCACGACCACAGCTACGGGATCACCCGCCTCAACGTCTACGCGGGCGAGGCGGCCGGTTACCTCATTACCGACCCGGCGGAGGACACCCTGATCAACAACGGGACCCTGCCCAACCTGGGGGGCGTCTACCGTTACGGGATACCGCTCGTCATCCAGGACAAGACCTTCGTCCCCCAGAACATCGACGTACAGGATGCCGCCTGGAACTACCAGCTCACCTCCCTGGGGGGGCCGGCCTACGCCCAGACCAAGGTGCTCCGGAACAAGACGCAGCAGCCCTGGGGAGCCTACGGCGACCTCTGGTTCCCGCACGTCTACGAGGCCAACCAGGACCCCAACAGCCCGGACGGTGCCAACCCCTTCGGCCGCTGGGATTACGGCCCCTGGTTCTGGCCTCCGGTAACTATTGACCCCGCCAACGCGAAGCTTCCCGACCCGAGCACCACCCCCGAGGCCTTCATGGATACTCCGGTGGTCAACGGGACCGCCTACCCGTACCTCGTGGTTCAGCCCAAGCCCTACCGCTTCAGGATCCTCAACGCCGCCAACGACCGGACCTTGAACCTGAGCATCTTTTACGCCGACCCGGCCGACCCGACCGGCAAGGAGGTCAAGATGGTCCCGGCCGGCCCCAACCCCACCTTCCCCCCCGACTGGCCCACCGACGGCAGGGACGGAGGGGTTCCGGACCCGGCGACCGTGGGGCCCAACATGATCCAGATCGGCAACGAGGCGGGGTTCCTCCGCAATCCGGTGGTAATCCCCAACCGCCCGATCGGCTACGAGTATAACCGCCGCAACATCGTGGTACTCAACACCTCGCTCCGCTCCCTGATGCTTGGGCCCGCCGAGCGTGCCGACGTGGTCGTCGACTTCTCCCAGGTCCCCCCGGGCTCGAAGCTGATCCTTTACAACGACGGCCCGGCACCTAACCCGGCCTTCGACAGCCGCTACGACTACTACACCGGCAACCTGGACCAGACCTTGGGTGGCGGGGCTCCTTCCACCCTGCGCGGCTACGGACCGAACACCAGGACCGTCATGCAGTTCCAGGTCTCCGGCACCCCCGGCACCCCCTTCGACTTGGCCAAGCTGAAGGCCGCGCTTCCGGCGGTCTTCGACTCGAGCCAGCCGGCCCCGCTCGTCCCCGAGACCTGGAACGGCGCTCCCACCGACACCTACGCCAAGATCCAGGACTACTCGTTGACCATCCCTGTCAACGACCCGGTGGCCAACCCTGCCCCCCAGGCCGCGCTGCCGAAAACCATCCCCTTCAATCCTAAGGCGATCCAGGAGCTGTGGGATCCGTGGGGGCGTATGAACGCCACCCTCGGGGTCGAGCTTCCGTTCACCAACAACCTCATCCAGACCACCATCCCGCTGGGGTACGTCGACACCGCGACCGAGATCTTCTCCGACGGCAAGGAGATCATGTGGAAGATCACCCATAACGGGGTCGACACCCACCCGGTCCATTTCCACCTCTTCGACCTGCAGCTCTTGAACCGGGTCGGCTGGGACGGCGCCATCAGGCCCCCCGACGACAACGAGCTCGGCTGGAAGGAGACCATCAGGATGAACCCGCTGGAGGACGTCATCGTGGCCATGCGTCCCAAGAAGCAGGTGTTGCCGTTTGCCCTGCCGAACAGCGTCCGCCCGATCGACGTCACCCAGCCGACCACCGCCAACATTACGGTAACCACCGACCCGGCCCGCGGCGGCGGCACCTCCACGGTCGCCAACGCGCCGGTCAACTACGGGTTCGAGTACGTCTGGCACTGCCACATCCTGGGCCATGAGGAAAACGACTTCATGCGCTCGATGATCTTCCTGGTCCCGACCGCGGTTCCGCCCGCGCCGACCGGACTGACCGCCTACATCGGCGGCCAGACGGTTCCGGGCGATCCCGGGGCCCCGACCGCGATCAACCCGTACGTGAACGGCGCCGTGAACCAGGTCGTCCTGCAGTGGGCCGACGGCGCGCCGCTTCCCACCTCGACCACGCCGACCGATCCCTCGCAGTTCATGGTGGAGCACTCCACCGACGGCGGCACCACCTGGACGAAGGACTCCCTGGTCTCCTTCATCCCGGAGTATCCGCCGATCTGGACCGACACCTCGGTCAACCCGAACACCAACTACCTCTACCGGGTGACCGCCTATAACTCCTTCAACAACGGGAGCTTCTCCGCCCCGGTCGTCGCCCTGTCGGTGAAGACCGGGAACTGGACCAAGGCCACTGGCCTGACTATCTCGCCGAGCAAGCCGACCCCGCACGTGGTAGGGACCCTGGTGCAGTTCACCGCCGCCGGCTCCGGTGCCACCTCCGGTGTGGCCGGCACCACCGTCGCCTACGAGTATCGCTTCTGGCTCTCCACCAACGGCGGAGCCAACGTGATGGTCCGCGATTGGGGCACCGACCCCAACTGGGCGCTTCCCGCCTCGGCCGCGGTCGGCAACTATGTGATTACCGTGGACGCGCGTACCACGGCAAGCGCCACCCCGGATATCACCCAGACACTCAACTACTCCATCGTGGTTCCGCCGACCCCGCCGACCACCGTGTCGAGCCCGCCGCCGGGTATCTACGCCGCGTCGCCGGTGGTGGTGACCCTTACCGCCACCTCGGTCGCTCCGCCCACCACCACCTACTACACCCTGGACGGCACCATCCCGACCACCGCGTCGCCGCAGTACACCGCGCCGCTGAGCCTTACCACGACCACCACGGTGAACTACTTCTCGGTGGACGCCAACGGGACGGCCGAGGCGGTGAAATCCGATACCTGGGTGATCCATTCCCCGGACCTGACCGCGAGCGTTTTGATCAACAACGGCGCCACCGCCACCAACACCACCGCGGTCAACCTGACCCTCTCCGCCTTCGACCCGGCCGGGGTGGCCACCATGCAGTTCTCCAACGACGGGGTCACCTACACCGCCGAGGAGCCGTTCCTCTCCACCAAGGCCTGGACGCTCTCCGCCGGTGCCGGGGTCAAGACCGTCTACGTCCGCTTCCGTGACAAGGCGCTCCCCACCGGCGTCCTCTACCCGCCGGTCACCGCCAGCATCACGCTCGACTCGGTGATCCCGGCCACCACCGCCACCCCGGCCCCGGGGATCTACGCCACGGCGCCGGTCTTCGTGACGCTGACCCCCAACAAGGCCGCCACCGTCTACTACACCGTGGACGGGAGCACCCCGACCACCGCGTCGCCGGTCTACATCGCCCCCGTCTCGGTCGCCTCGACCACCACCATCAAGTACTTCGCGGTGGACGCGGCGGGCAACACCGAGGCGGTCAACACCGGTACCTGGACCATCCACGCGCTCGACATGCAGGGGAGCGTGCTGATCAACAACGGCGCCACGGTCACCAACAACCAGTCGGTCATCCTGGCACTCTCCGCCACCGACCCGACCGGGATCGCCACCATGCAGTTCTCCAACGACGGGGTGAACTTCTCCGCCGAGGAGGCCTACGCCACCACCAAGAACTGGACCCTCACCGCCGGTGACGGGATGAAGACCGTCTACGTCCGCTTCCGCGACAAGGCGCTCCCCTCCGGCTTCCTGTACAACCCGGTGACCGCCACCATCAAGGTGGACACCGTAGCGCCGGTCACCACCGCGTCTCCGGTGGCGGGTACCTACGGGAGCGGGCCTTTGCAGATAACCCTCTCCACCAGCAAGCCGGCCACCACCTACTACACGGTGGACGGCACCGTCCCGACCACCTCGAGCCCGATCTACACCGGCCCGATCATGCTCTCCGCCACCACCACCATCAAGTACTTCTCGGTGGATGCGGCGGGCAACGTGGAGCAGATCAACACCAACAGCTGGGTGATCCACACCGCCGACCTCACCGGGAGCGTGGTGATCAACAACGGCGCCACCCAGACCAACAACACGACCGTCAACCTGACCCTGAACGCAACCGACCCGGTCGGCATCGCCACCATGCAGGTCTCCAACGACGGTAGCAACTACACCGCCGAGGAGCCGTACGCGACCTCCAAGAGCTGGGTGATCCCGGCCGGTGACGGCGTGAAGACCGTCTACGTCCGCTTCCGCGACAAGTCGCTGCCGTCGGGCGTCCTCTACCCGCCGGTCACCTCCAGCATCAACCTGGTCACCACCCCGCCGGTAACCACCGCCCAGCCGATACCGGGGGATTACTCGACGGCTCCGGTGGTGGTCACCCTGACCTCCAACAAGCAGTCGACCATCTACTACACCATCGACGGCTCGACCCCGACCACCGCCTCCGCGGTCTACCTGGCACCCATCTCGGTCTCCGCCACCACCACGATCAAGTACTTCGGGGTGGATACCGCGGGCAACGCCGAAACGGTCAACAGCGGGACCTGGTCCATCCACCAGGCCGACCTGACCGGGGCCATCTCCGTAAACGGCGGCGCCACCCGGACCAACAACACGGCGGTGATCCTGTCGCTCAGCGCGGTCGACCCGATCGGCGTCGCCACCATGAGCTTCTCCAACGACAACGTGATCTACTCCGCCGAGGAGCCGTACGCCGTCGTCAAGAACTGGAACCTGGTTCCGGGCGACGGGCCGAAGACCGTCTACGTACGCTTCCGCGACAAGGCGCTTCCCACCGGCGTCCTCTACCCGCCGGTCGCCGCCCAGATCACCCTGGATACCGTGAGCCCGGTCACCAGCGTGACCCCGATCCCGGGTAACTACTCGCAGGCCCCGGTCACCGTCACCATGACCACCGACAAGCCGGCGACCATCTACTACACCATCGACGGGACCACCCCGACCACCGCCTCGGCGGCCTACTCGACCCCGATCGCCCTGGCCTCCACCACCAACCTCAAGTACTTCGCGGTGGACGTGGCGGGGAACCAGGAGGCGGTGAAATCGGGCACCTGGACCATCCACAGCGCCGACATGATCTCCTCGGTCTCCATCAACGGCGGGGCCAAGGTCACCAACAACAACACCGTCAACCTGACGCTCTCCGCGGTCGATCCGATCGGCGTGGCGAGCATGCAGTTCTCCAACGACGGCGTCAACTACTCGACCGAAGAGCCGTACGCGACCGCCAAGGTCTGGGCCCTCACCCCGGGTGACGGCGTGAAGACCGTGTACGTCCGCTTCCGCGACCTGTCGCTCCCCTCCGGCGTGCTCTACGACCCGGTTACCGCGGTGATCGCCGTGGATACCGTGCCGCCGGTCACCACCACCAACCCGGTCCCGGGTCCGTACTCCTCGACCGCGGTGCAGGTGGCCCTGAGCTCCAACAAGCTCTCCACCATCTACTACACCCTGGACGGCACCATCCCGACCACCTCCTCCAGCGTGTACGCACGCCCGATCACGCTGACCCAGACCACCACCGTCAACTTCTTCGGGGTTGACGCGGCGGGCAACACCGAGGCGGTCAAGTCGGCCACCTACGTGCTGCACGGAACCGACCTCACCGCGAGCGTGATCATCAACAACGCGCAAGCCGTGACCAACAACCCGAACGTGACGCTGTCGCTCTCCGCCATCGACCCGGTCGGGATCGCCACCATGCAGTTCTCCAACGACGGCGTGAACTTCACCGTCGAGGAGCCGTACGCGACCAGCAAGGCCTGGACCCTGGGAACCGGTGACGGACCGAAGACCGTCTACGTCCGCTTCCGCGACCAGACGCTCCCCAACGGCCAGCTCTACGACCCGGTCACCGCCACCATCACCCTGGATACCACCCCGCCGGTGACCACCGCCGGGCCGATCACCGGGACCTACTCGACCGTGCCGGTGCTGGTAACGCTGTCGGCTAACGAGCCCGCCACCACCTACTACACCCTGGACGGCTCCACCCCGACCACCTCGTCGACGCTCTACAACCAGCCGATCTCGCTGGCCGACACCACCACCATCAAGTACTTCAGTGTGGATACCGCCGGCAACCCCGAGTCGGTCAAATCCGGGACCTGGACCGTCCACGCCACCGACCTGGTGGCCAGCATGGCCATCAACGACGGCAAGCCTAGGACCAATTCCACCGCGGTTGCCCTGACCATCTCGGCAACCGACCCGGTCGGGATCGCCACCATGGCCTTCTCCAACGACGGGGTGAACTACACCGCCGAGGAGCCCTACGCCATCACCAAGGCCTGGACCCTTCTCTCCGGTGACGGTCCGAAGACGGTGTACGTGAGGTTCCGCGACAAGTCGCTCCCCACCGGCAACCTGTACGCCCCGGTCACCGCCAGCATCGTCCTCGATACCGTGGCCCCGGTGACCACCGCCGGCCCGGTGGCAGGCGAGTACGCAGCCGGCCCGATCAACGTGACACTGACCACCAACAAGCCGGCCACCGTCTACTACACCCTGGACGGCAGCCTCCCGACCGCCGCCTCCGCGGTGTACAATAACCCGCTCGTCGTGACCGCCACCACCACCATCAGGTACTTCGCGGTCGACGTGGCAGGCAACGCCGAGCCGGTCAATACCGGAACCTGGACCCTCGACACCGCACCCGACATGGTGTCCAGCATCAAGATCAACAACGGCGCCCAGGTGACCAACAGCCCCACGGTCAACCTGACGCTCTCGGCCACCGACCCGCAAGGGGTGAGCACCATGCAGTTCTCCAACGACGGCGTGGTCTACTCCGCGGAAGAACCGTACGCCACCAGCAAGGTCTGGACCCTCTCCGCCGGCGAAGGAACCAAGACGGTGTACGTAAGGTTCCGTGATGGCTCGCTGGGCGGCGGATCCCAGTACGCGCCGGTCATCGCCAGCATAACCTACGGAGCCAAGGACGGCCTGCTCCCGGGCACCAGCAGCTACCTGCAAAGCGCCATGAAGGCACTGCAGATCGCCAACGGTATCCAGACCGCCACCCCGCTCGACCTGGCCCACGGCGACGTGGCCCCGTTCGCAAACGGTGCCCCCAGCCCGGACGGCAAGATCGATGTCGGCGACGTGTACGTGCTGCTGCTTCGCCAGGTGGGACTGCTCCCCCTGTAGGACGGCAGACGGAAGCCAGGCTACGACAACAGTAAGGAGGATGAGATGAAGAAGATAACTGTAGCGGCTCTGGTAGCACTGTGGGCGGCGGTGACCCTGACCGGGTGCGGTGGTGGCGGCGGCGCCGCCGCCGGGCCGGTCACCACCGGTGTCACCAAGGTGCTGCTGTTCGGAAACATGTCCACCAACTGCACGGTCGGTTCGGTCCAGAGCACCGTGCAGGTACCCAGCGGCGTGCTGGTCAACTACTCCTCGCCGGCTCCCTCGAACTACCCGGCCCACACCTTCCCGCTCAAGACGGGGGCGGTGGTGCCGTCGGGACCGGTGAGATTCCTGCAGTCCGATATAAGCGGTACCTACAACACCCAGACCATGCAGCTGACGGTCAGCATGGTCAACAGCGCGGGGAGCAACATCACGAGCAGCGCCACGGGGAGCGGCCAGGAGATCGCCACCATCATGTTCAAGCTGGCCACCCCCGGCGTGCAGCCGACTTTACCGACCCCGTGGCAGGATCCCCAGGTGGTGGTCTGGCAGCGGTTCCCGACCACCCCGTACCCGACCATCGTGAGCCGCCCCGGGTACACCCTGAACTTCACCACCACTTACCAGTAGGGTAGGGGGAGCAGCAAAAAAGGCCGGCAGTCCCAAGGGGGCTGCCGGCCTTTTCTATGCGTAGGGTGGGCACCCCGTGCCCACGCGGGTCTGACCTGGCGAGATGGGGGGAAACCCGACGGCTGGAGGGGAGAGGGCTGCCCACCCTACGAACTTTAGCGGTGAGGGGATCCTGGACGGCATCTCGTCGAAGGGAGGGGGGACATGAACGGGGGAGGGGGACATAAGGCACAAAAAAAGGCGAGGGATGACTCTCCGCCTTCTTTGACTGTTTCTACGGCTTGTGTGCCGCTTAGTAGATGATGATGTAACCCTTCTTCGTGGCGATGGGGGTGATCTCCAGGGTGTCCTTGATCTTGAAAACCTCGCCATCCAGGGTGAAATCGTAACCGCCTTCCTCGTTGGGGACGGCGCACTCAATCAGGGATTCGAAAGATGCTGTCTTGATAGTTTCCATGGCGGGGACTATACCATGACTCCGGGAACCGGTAAAGCCCCGCAATTTGCAATCCACCTTTTTTATGTCATAGTACTCTCTGCCCTTCTTCGGCTGGTCGATTCTCCAGTGATGTCCGTGCCTTCCCTGCATTCCATTTCAATCCGACCGAGGTGTCCATGTCCAGAAAAAGAAAGAGCGGCATCCTTCTCCATCCCAGTTCGTTTCCCGGGCCCGGAGGGATCGGGTCGTTCGGCGAGGAGGCCCGCCATTTCGTCGAGTTTTTGCACAAGTCTGGTCAGTCGCTCTGGCAGATCCTGCCGCTTGGCCCCACCGCCTACGGTAACTCTCCGTACTCCTGCTATTCCGCGTTCGCGGGTAACCCACTGCTGATCAGCCTCGAGTCGATCGTGAGCGACGGTGACCTGCTTTCCCAGGAGGTCACCCCGGTCCCGAACAGCGACCGGGTCGACTTCGGCGCCACCGAGATCTACAAGATGGGGCTTTTGCGCCAGGCCGCCGCCCGCTTCTTCGTCGAGGCCTCCCAGAAACGGAAGGAGGAGTTCTGGCATTTCTGCGATACCACCTTCTGGCTGCACGACTACGCCCTCTTCATGGCGCTCAAGGACCATTTCGCCGGGAAGAGCTGGAAGGACTGGCCCGACCCGATTGCGCGACGGGACCCCGCCGAGCTGGCGGCCTGGAGCGACAAGCTTGGCCCCGCCATCGGCGAGCAGAAGTATTTCCAGTGGCAGTTCTTCCACCAGTGGCGGCAGCTGAAGAGCTATGCGAACGTGCTCGAGATCAGCATCGTCGGCGACATGCCGATCTTCGTGGCGTACGACTCCTCCGACGTTTGGGCCAATCCCCATCTCTTTCACCTGGACGAGAAGGGGGGGCCGATCGTGGTGGCGGGGGTGCCGCCCGATTACTTCAGCAAGACCGGCCAGCTCTGGGGGAATCCCCTCTACAACTGGGACCGGATGGCGGAGGAGGGGTATGGCTGGTGGATCGCCCGGATGCGCAACGACCTCTCCCTCTACGAC
>NZ_BLXW01000045.1:0-39132 GCF_054784495.1 Geomonas sp. Red276 | reverse complement strand
AACATTGCCAAGAAATGGACCCTGCCGATCAGAGACTGGAAGGCTGCCATGAATCGGTTCACCATCCTCTTTGAGGACAGGATGCCGATCAATCTGTAGAAACCGGAAGCCGAACCATTTACACAAAACTGTTTACAGGCCCCCGCTCTAACCAATTCTGCGAAAACCGACAACATTCCCCTCTCCCCCGACCTATTCGTAGTCGTTTCACCTGCAGTGCCGATACCGTAAGGATGGAGCTGATGGCTAGCGGTCACGGTAGTGTAAAGAGTTTTTCGCTTTTTTATTTTCTCGGCAGTGCCCCGTCGGGAAAGGAAAAGGGGACAGGCTACTTTTCCCTCTTTGGACGTCCCCTTGCATGGAGTGTCGATTTTAGCCCAAGGGGTTTTCGTACACCATTTCAAACCACTGGTCGGCCCCAAAGGGCGTGTGTCTGTTGACGCTCCTCCGAAGACGTTCAACCTCACTTGCGGTCAGAGGCTTGTCTAGGTAGTCGGTCCAATCAGCGGGGGAGCGACATACCGAATTCGTCCACCGCTTCCTTGATTAAAGTGAGGACGGAATGGTAGTCGCCGTCCTTGTGAAATACCTCCTGACGGCCGTTGCCCCTGTTCAGGATATGGAAAACGAACCCGTCGCTAACCCCTCGCGCTATTCTCGGCATCCGTCACTCCCTCAAAAAGTAGCCTGTCCCCTTTTCCTTTCCCCCAATGATACCCATCTCGTTCATGCAATGCCTTTTTCATTGCAGCATCCGGCATGCGGGCCTTTACCCTAGGCATAGAGTGAATTCCAGGCTGTTTTCTTACGACAACATATTTGCTGTTTCTTCCCCAAATCGAATCTGTCCATCTCCAAACTTTCTGATCGTTTGCAAGCATGAAGAGACTCTTTGCAGTTTCATAATGCCCGTTCAAGTGAGCCGAAACTGCTGCATCTAAATATCGAGCGGCGTCATATATCTCTGCAATTGGTTCCCTGAAATATCTTTTTTTACAGCCCATGATTTTCCTTTTGGCAGGGCAAGGGGGACGCCCATGCGTTGCATGCGTTTCTCCCTGGCAGGGCAAGGGGGACGCCCATGCGTTGCATGCGTTTCTCCCTGGTCGCGCGCCACTCACCACTTACACACGTTACCATCATAGAAACGCATGAATCGCATGGGCGTCCCCCTTCGGTGGTTCGGGTCCCCCTTCGGTGGGTGAGCTGTAGCGGGGCTGATGGGTGGAAATGCGATGCTGTTTCAGTTTAAATTGGAGGGGAATATATAAGTAATATTCACTATTGTCAAAGGTGAATGTCGCACTGGTGTTGAAATCTTTAGATCACTCTCAAATAGTGGAAAGTGGAGCGGCTGCCATTACGGCGTGATTATGAATGGCTAGGCTGCGGTGAGGCCGATTTGGAGTTGGGAACAGCGGAGTACGTGAATGATGAGGGGAGGGCCGAAAGTCGGAGTTGGTTAGTTTTCACTATGTTGCAGCCGCTCATAATTTTCGAATTTACAAAGTATAGGCATTCACTTATAGTGCGTTCTTGAATTAGCTTGTCCTTTTAAACGTCGGGTAATCGCTGAGCCGGGCACTTTTAGTTCAGTTCGTGGTGAAGGAGTCGGATGCGTCTGGTAACCCTTGTCTGCCCTGTCTGCGCTTTCTCCAAGGATCTCGATCCCGCCGTTCTCCCGAAGGCCGGGACCAAGGTCACCTGTCCTAAGTGCAAGTCGGTGTTTCCCCTCGAACTGCCGGAGGAACCCGCGGCACCCGCCGGCGACGGTCCTCCGCCCGCCGGGCCGGAAGCCGCTTCCCCGCCGCCTTCTCCGCCGCGCGAGGTCTCCCGCACGTTCACCTTTTCCTTCACCGGTAACGCCAAAGAGTACTTCGGTATCTGGATCGTCAACACCTTGCTGCGGATCGTCACCTTGGGGCTCTACTCGCCCTGGGCCAAGGTCAGGAAACGCCGCTACTTCTACACCAACACGCTGCTGGGCGGCGCCCCCTTCGACTACCTCGCTGACCCGTGGGCCATCCTCAAGGGATGGTTCATCGCGGGCATCTTTTTCGGCCTCTATTCCCTGACATCGAAACTCAGCCCCGAGCTTGCCGTATTCTGGACGCTCGCCTTTTTCGCCGTCTTCCCCTGGGTGGTCGTCCGCTCCCGCATCTTCAGCCTCAGAAACTCCACCCACCGAAACATCCACTTCGGTTTCAACCCGGATTACCGCGAGGCGTACCGGGTCTTTCTCTTCTGGCAGCTCCTGGTCCCGTTCACCATGGGGATCCTCGCTCCCTACGTCATCTACCGGCAGAAACGTTTCCTGGTCGAGAACAGCCGCTACGGCACCACGCCGTTTCGCTTTCACGCCACCCCCGACCAATACTTCAAGATCTTCGTCCCGGTCCTGCTGATGATTCCGGCGGTGGTGGCGGTATTTATCACCGCCGGCGTCCTTCACAAGGGTCTGGCGTACATGGTCTTCATCATCCCCATTCTGGTCGTGGTCGGCTACCTGGTTGCCGGGGTCTATTTCCCCACCGCCCTGACCAACCTCACCTGGAATTCCACCACGCTTGGGCGGCACCGCTTTTCCTGCCGGCTCCGTCTGCGGGATCTTCTGTGGATCTATTTTTCCAACGGGATAGCCGTCGCCTGCTCGCTGGGGCTCCTGGCTCCCTGGGCCACCGTCCGGCTGACGAGATACCGGCTGGAATGTTTGAGCGCCTTCGGTGCAGGCGGCTTCGACGTGTATCGTGCCTCCAGTGAGGAGCAGGTGGGCGCCGCCTCCGAGGAGTTGGGTGACATGCTCGGTTTCGACCTAGGCCTATGAGCGATCGGTGCAGTGCGACCTGGTACGACGGACAGACCTCCCGTGGCCGTGAGGTGACCATTCGCCTGGACGGCGAGCTGGTTCGGGTAGCGGGGGAGGGGGTGGATTGCGGGTATCCGCTGCCCTTGGTTCGGATCGACCAGCGGCTCGGCAAGGCGCGGCGATGCCTGCGCTTCGAGGATGGCGCCGTCGCCGAGAGCGCCGCGGACGCTTTCCTCGACGAGCTTTTGAGCCGGCAGGGGAAGAACGGGGTGATGAACCGGGTCGTCCCCCGGTGGGAGATGAATCTCAAGAGGGCCTTCGCCGCCCTCGGCATCACGGTGATCGTGGTGGCCTGTTTCATACGTTTCGGCGTCCCGATCTTGGCCGAGAAGCTGGCTTTCGCACTGCCGCCGGCGACTGAGGAGGTCCTTGGCCGTCACACGCTCGAACTGTTGGACGAGATCGCGCTGAAGCCGTCGAAGCTCGCCAAGGAGCGGCAGGAGGAGTTGACCCGGCGATTCACGGCCATGCTGGCCGGGCACCCGGATAGGCAGGGATGGCGGCTGGTCTTCCGCTCCTCCAAGTCCATTGGTGCCAACGCGTTCGCTCTTCCCTCCGGCATCGTGGTGATCACCGACCGGATGGTGGAGATCGCCGAGAATGACGACCAGATCACGGGAGTGCTCGCGCACGAGGTCGGTCACCTGGTACGGCGTCACTCCCTGCGGAATCTGCTGCAGAATTCGGTCACCGCACTCCTGATCGCCACGCTGACCGGGGATATCACCTCGTTCCATTCGATTGCCGCCACCTTGCCGACCGCGCTGATTGACGCGAAGTATTCGCGGGATTTCGAGCGCGAGGCCGATGCTGCCGCGGTGGCGTACCTGAAGGAGAAGAGGATCCCTGTCCGCAGTTATGCGGAGATTCTGGCTCTGCTCGCCAAGGACCACAATATGGCGGGGGACGGGCCGCGCTTCGGGGAGCTTTTCGACGATCATCCGATGATGCTGGAAAGGGTCCAGCGGGTGCTGGCGGGGGGGGGATAATAAGGCAAAATCGACCCTCACCCGGCCTTCGGCCACCCTCTCCCGGGGGGAGAAGGGATGACTATACAAGGGGCGGGGCCGTCGGGTCACGGTCGCCCCTGAGAGATTGGAAAAATGTGATGGATTCAGCCGCTGGGCGAGGAGGGAGGCATGAAGATGTGGTGGCGGGCAGCGATTATTACCCTGGTCTGGCTGCAGTTGTCCGGGCTCTGTTTTGCGAAGCAGCTCTTCCTCAAGGATGGCAGTGTCCTTGACTGCGAGTCGTTTTGGAGGCGCCACAATCAGGTCGTGGCCAAGGTCAACCGGGACGTGGTGCTGACCTTCCAGGTTAGTGAGGTGAACGTCGCCAAAAGCTTTCACCGGGCCAAAAAGAAGACGGCCAAAAGAAAGAGCCATCGCGTGAAGACTTCTCACGGTGCGGCTCTCCCCGGCGGGCCGGCTGCCACCAACGGGAGCGATGCCGGGCCATCCGGATCCGCACCGGCGGCAAAAAACTCGTCTCCGGGCAAAAAGGCCGCCACCGCGCCGGTTCCCCCCCAGCTGAAGGGGGAAAACACACCCGCGAACGCCAAGGCTCCGGAGAGCAAGGACGCCAAGGCTCCGGCTCCGCCCGCTCAGAAGGCTTCGGCCGAATCGCAAAAAGGAGAGCCCGCGCCCCCCGCCGGAGATACCAAGCCTGCCGCAGGTGGAAAGCCCGTTGGAGGTGGCGCAGACGCTGCCGCTGCCGCCAAGGCTGCACCGGCACCACAACCGGCTGCGGCTGCTAAACCGGTGGTGGTACCGAAACCGGCAGCCGCGCCCAAGCCTGCGGCTCAGGCCAAGCCGGAAGTCACCGCTGAAATGAAGCAGAAACTGAGGACCAACCTCATCCTGATCGCTGTGAGCATCGTTCTCATTATCGTGGGGATGTGGAAGGTGTTCGAAAAGGCGGGGTATGCCGGTTGGAAGGCGATCATTCCCTTTTACAACATGTATATCCTCATGCTCATTGCCGGGAAGCCGGGCTGGTGGTTCTTCCTGCTCTTCATTCCGGTCGTTGGCTTCGCCATTCTTCTACTTGCCTATCTGTCACTCGCGGAGAAGTTCGGCAAGAGTGCCCTCTTCGCGGTGGGCCTCCTGTTTTTCCCTATGCTCTGTTTCCCGGGCCTCGGTTTTGACCGGTGCCAGTACGGCGCCCGCAAGGAGGAACTCGAGTTCTCCTTCTCCGAGGAATGATCACGCAAGGGACTCCCATGACGACGACGGGGAAAGACAAGGCGCCTGCCGAAAAGGGGCGCCTGGTCCTTGAAGCCATCCCGGACGAGGCGGCCAGGCAGAAGGTTATTGCCCTCCTTTGCAGCAGTGCCGCAGGAGCCACTCCTGGGCAAGTCGCTCGACGGTTGTCTTCGCTACCACTGGTCCTATCGAGCGCGGTCTCCTCATCCACCGGAAACCGCCTGGCGGAGAAACTGCGGGAGACCGGTGCCGAAGCCGTTTTCATTCCCGATCTCCCTCCCGCGGCGGCAATACCACCCGCGGGTGGGCCTCGCGGGGAAGCGTGGTCCGCCAACCTTTCGCCGGCCTCGGCGCCACCTGCCGCAGGTAGTTCCGCCAACCCTTTGCCGTCGTCGGCGCCAGCCTCAGCCGCGGCGGGTTCGCCAGCGCCGCAATCGCCCGTCCGAAGAGCCGCTGCCGTTCCACCCCCGGCTGGCCCGGAACTTCCGACCGACGCGCCGGTCCTCATCCTCAACGCGTTTCTTGCCGTCCTTGTTTCCCTGTTCTCGCCCGTCTTCTATGCGGTAGCCATTCCTCTTGCTCTCTACGCCGTCCATCGATCCAGCACCGTTCTCGAAATCCACACCGAGGTCAGGGGCTTTCTCCTCGTCGGCTCGTTCATTCCTCTTCTCAACGCCGCGATTCTGCTGGGGCTCCTGGTGATGACCAGCCTCTCGCTGCGAAAGAAGACCAAGGGGCTGCGCAAGGCGATCAACGACCAAAGGCTGCGTACTCTCTTGATGCGCTTCGCGGTGACGCCTCTGATCATCATCGCCATGCTGGGGGCTTTCAACGGGTCCCTGCCGGATTCGGCGGAGGGGCTGGTGGAAAGTGTGGAAACCCAGCTCAAACACGAGGTCGCCAAGTTGCGGCAGGATCTTCCCCGCAAGGTGAATGACAACCTCACCATCGACAGCGTCACGGTGGGCCCCGGTAAGCTCCTCGCTTACAACTGCACCCTTTCCAAGTTCACCGCCGACCGCCTCGACGTACCGCGCTTCAAGGAGGCCGCAATCCCCGGGATCAGGAAGAACGTCTGCTCGAACAAAGAGTTGCAGCGGTACATCGATATGGACGTGACCTTCGCGTACAACTTCAAGGGGGAGGACGGGCTCCCCATCACCACCATTGCGGTCGACTCGATCGCCTGCCGGCAGGAAAGCATGGCCAGCGAATCGAAAGGAAAGTAGGGAAGATGGAAAGGGAAACCGGATACTTCGATCGCCATATCGAACAGGCCTTCATAGCCAAGGTGCTGGGGCTGGTTGTCATCCTGATCCTCGCCCGCGAACTGGTGGGCGGGCTGATCGGATTCGTACTGCTCTTCTTGCCGTTAGGGCTTTTCATGTATCTGCGGTACCAGATGAGGCTGACCGGTTCCGGCCCCTGGGAGATCCTGAAACAACACCTGACCTTTATGCCGGTCATGAGTACCGAATCGGAGCGAAAAAGCGAGCGGATACCCAGTGTAACCTACGGCTTGATCATCCTGAACGTGCTGATCTTTTACACGGTCCAGAGCAGTCTCCCCGACGGCCTCATTTCCGACAACCTCATCTTTCTCCCCCGGCACCCGGACTTCTGGAACCTTCCCGTGAGCGCCCTGAGCTCCATGTTCCTTCATGGCAGCAACGGCCACCTCTGGGGGAACATGGCCTTTCTCTGGGTGGTCGGCTCGGCCGTGGAGCGAAGGATCGACAGCGGGACCTTTCTCTTTCTGTATCTCTTCACCGGGGTGATGGGGGGCCTTCTCTTCGTCGCCGTCGAATATGTCTTTCTGGAGAACGCCGGCCACTGTCTCGGCGCTTCCGGTGCCATCGCCGGTATCATGGGAATCTTCGCGGTGCGCTGCTACTTCAAGAGCATGATCTTCCCGGTACCGGTAATGGGGATCTTCTCGCTGATTTTCCCGGTAAGTTTCAAGCTGCGCCTGAACTCCCTGGTAGTCATCGGGCTCTTTTTCTACTCGGATCTGGCCGGCGGCCTTTCGCAGATCGCGGGCAAATACTCCCACGTCGGTCACTGGGTCCACCTCGGCGGGATGGTCACGGGGATGGTGGTGGCGGGGTGGTTCCTGAAACTGGGGAGCGATGCCATCGAGGAGCGTCACCTCGAGATCGGAATCAAGGCGGCCGAGACCGCTCAATGGATGGAGGACGGAGAGAAATCTCTCAACATTGCCCTGGAAATGAATCCCGACTCCGGTGAAATACTCCTTGCCATGGCGCGTCTGAAATCCAGGGTGTTCAACAGTGAGGAAGCCGATCCACTGTACTGCAGGGCCATCGAGTCGCTTTTAAAAGAGACTCCTCAACTGGCTCTTGAGGCGTTCTATGAGTATTCTTACAAGTACCATGTCCAGCTCGAGCCGCGGATAGTCGATACCATCGGCACCTATGCCTTGCGTTTGAAGAACGGTGAGGTCGCCCTGCGTGCGTTTTCACTGCTCGCCGATAACCGGAATGCTTCTCCTCCCGACCGCGAGCGCGCGCTGTTCCAGTGCGGCAGGCTTCTCGAAGAGACCGGGGATTTCGAACTGGCGCACCGGCGCTATCGCCAGTTCGTGGAGGAATTTCCCGATGCTCCCGCCGCGGCCCGCGTCCGGCTGAAGCTGGCAGTGGACGATGAGGCCGAGGAAGGGGCGGGCCCGCCTCCGGTGCGGGAGAGTGCCGTCCCGCCGCCTCCAGGGGAAAAGGAGCAGTGCTGCCCCGCCTGTTCCGGCAAGATGAGCCGTCGCCGGGCCGCCAACGGGCCGCACGCCGGAAGCGTGTTCTGGGTATGCCGTGAGTACCCGAAATGCCCGCAGGTGGTTCCGGTCGTGTGAAAGAGGGGGGGGCGGGACCTCCGCCAGTGCCAGCCCTTTTCGCGGGGCCGTTAAGGATCGATGGAGGTGTCTGATGGAAGACCACATCGGCGAATTGGAGGAGGAGGCGATTCCCGGAAGTACCAGCGCCAGGGTGCTCGGTGCGTTGCAGATCATGTACGGGCTCATGGTGTTCGTGCTGCTCCTTCTTCCCGGCAACGGTCTCCAGCCGCTCCATTTCTTCATGCTGGCCCTTGCCGTTCTCTTCGTTTTCAGCGGCATCGGCCTGTGCAAACTCAACTACTACGCGTGGTTTTTCAGCATCGTGTTGGCCGCGGTTTCCGTGCTGAGCGGATTGGCCACCATCATCCTGGCCAACGTGACGGGGGACAGCCGTGACGGGGCAGCCGCAGCAAGCCAAATGGGGCCGCCTCTCATCGCATTCTGGCTCCTCTACCGGGCCAGGAAGGCGTGCAGAAGGAAGTGGTAAACAGGCAACCAGGGGGGGCGCTTGAACAAATATCGTGATGAGGTTGCCCGGGCCTATGCGAGGAGGGATACAGATCCGGATACCATGACGGGTACCAGGACGGCTGGGTTGATTGATACCGGCCGGCAAGCGAGAGACAATACTGCACCACTTACACACTGGATAACCTTCGGAGGATTCAATGCTTGACGCTGCATCGCTTTTCAGTTGGATCGGTCACCACTACTACTACCTGATTGCCCTCGCTGTCTTGATCGTGCTGCTCTGGAACTCCATTGTCGTGGTCAGCGGCAACGAGATCGCCTTGATCGAGCGCCGCTGGTTCGGGAAGAAGATGCCGCAGGGGAGGGTAGTCGCCCTCGGCAACGAGGTCGGCATCCAGGCCCGCACCCTCGGCCCGGGTCTCCATTTCCTCATCCCCTTCATCTACAAGGCAACCAAGAGTGTCTTCACCGAAATCCTAGAAAACGAGATCGGCCTCATCGAGTCGGTCGACGGCTCCGCGATTCCCTCCGGCCGCATCTTCGCCGCGGTCGTCACCGGCCACAACTCCTACCAGGACGGCGAGGCCTTCATCCGCAACGGCGGGCAGAAGGGCCCTCAGATCGAACTGCTCCCCCCGGGCAAGTACCGGATCAATCCCTATCTCTTCAAGCTCACCAAGGGAAAGGTCACCGAGATAGCCGACAACGAGATCGGTATCGTTGAATCGGTCGACGGCGCAGCCATCCCCGAGGGGAGGATCTTCGCCCATGCGGTGGCGGAGCATTCCTCCTACCAAAACGGCGAGGCGTTCATCAACAACGGCGGGCAGAAAGGGCCCCAGATCGAGATCATCCCGCCGGGCAACTACCGCATCCATCCCTACCTCTTCAAGGTCACCAAGAGCCAGGCCACCAAGGTGGGCGAGGGGGAGATCGGCCTGGTGGAATCGGCCGACGGCTCCGCGATTCCCGCCGGCCGCATCTTCGCCGGCGTGGTCCCCGGGCACAACTCCTTCCAGTCCGGGCAGGACTTCATCTCCAACGGCGGCCAGAAGGGGCCCCAGACAGAGATCCTTCCGCCGGGCGTCTACCGTATCCATCCGAACCTCTTCCGGGTAACCAAGGCGGCCGCGGTGGTCATCAACAAGGGAGAGGTCGGTGTGGTCACCGCCCAGGACGGCGCACCGATCCCGATGGGGCGCCTGCTTGCCCAGAGCGTGCCGGGGCATTCCAACTACGAAAACGGCGAGGCCTTCCTGAAAAACGGCGGGCAGAAGGGGCCGCAGATCGACGTGCTCTTGCCGGGTACCTACCGTATCAACCTGAACCTCTTCTCCATCCAGATCGCACCGGCGGTGGTGGTGGAGGCCAACAAGATCGGCCTGGTCACCGCGCTGGACGGTCTCCCGCTTCCCGAGCGCGAGTACGTGGCCGCTCCCATCTCCGGGCATAACGATTACCAGGACGGTTCCGCCTTCCTCACCAAGAACGGCCAGCGCGGCCCCCAGCTCGACGTGCTCCGCCCCGGTACCTATTACATCAACCCGCTCATGTTCGCGGTCGAGATCGACAACGTCGCGGTAGTGGAGCGCGGGCAGGTCGGGGTCATCGTCTCCAACGTCGGCGATGACCCGACCGAGGAGATGAAGAAGCGGCTCGGCGCCTCGCAGCACAACCCCTCCGAGGAGGAGGGGAAGGAGCGCTACGTGGTTCCCAAGGGGTTCCGCGGCATCCAGGAAGAGGTGGCCGGCCCTGGCCGCTACTACCTCAACCGGCGCGCCTTCATGGCCTACATCATCGACACCACCAACATCACCATCGACTGGGACGACCAGGAGGACACGCGCTTCGACCAGCTGACCGTGATCTCCAAAGACGGCTTCCCGATCCAGGTGTCGGTCAAGGTGGTCATCAGGGTCCGCCCCGACCAGGCCCCCTACATGGTCGCCAAGGTGGGCTCCATCGACAACCTGATCCAGCACGTCATCCATCCGATGATCGACTCATCCTTCCGCAACCAGGCCTCCACCGCCTCGGCGATGAACTTCCTCCAGAGCCGCTCCGAGGAGCAGGCCAAGGCGGAGCTGAGGGCCCGCGCGGACCTCGAGCGCTACCACGTCGAGTGCGTGTCCGTCCTCATCTGCCAGATCCGGCTTCCCGAGGAGCTGATGCAGACCCAGACGAAAAGGATCATCGCCGAGCAGCAGCAGGAGATGTTCAAGATGGAGCAGCGCTCGCAGGCGGAGCGGACCGAGATGGAGAAGATGCGCGCCACCGCGGACCAGCAGCCGACCCTGGTCGCCTCCGAGATCGCCGTGAAGGTGGCGACCCAGAAGAAGACGGAGATGATCACCCTGGCCGAGGGCTCCGCCGAGGCCAAGGCCCTGGAGGGGAGCGGGGAAGGGAAAAGGCTGAAGGCGATTGGCGAGGGGGAGGCGGCCAAGATCGCCGCCATCGGCGAGGCGACCGCCCAGGCCTACGAGAAGCAGCAGGAGGCCATCGGCGAGGAGGCGATCAAGCAGATCAAGATCGTCGAGCTCATCTCGCAGGCCATCGAGCAGGGAGCGATCAAGATCGTCCCGGACGTGCTGGTGACCGGCGGCGGGAGCGCGGTGGACGGCCTGATGGGGCAGTTGAGCCGGCTGTTGCCGGGCGTCGACCTGATGGCGCTGGCCCGCAGGCATGCCGAGCCGCACCAGGGGGGGCATGGCGGGCCGCCGGCGAAGCTGTAACGGAAGCAAAGCGTCAGCAAAAAGGATGAGGGCTACCAAGGACCGGTAGCCCTCTTTTGTGTCCGGTATCGTATCTCGTAGGGTGGGCAGCCCTCTGCCCACCATCTCAGACTGTCGGAGCGCGTGGGCACGGGGTGCCCACCCTACCTGGCTGTCGGACGGCGCGGGCACGGGTGGCCCGCCCTACTTGGCTCAAGCCATCCTTTCCCTGGGGGACAGGGGGGCGGTTGAAGTCGTGGATATATTTGGCGGGAGGAGGTGAGGTTGTGAAGATTGCGATGAAAACGGCGGCTGTGGTGGCGATGATCTCGGTTCTGGTATCGGCGGTACCTGCCCCGTCGCTGGCCGACGGAGGCGGCGATTGGATCGTCGAGGCCTGCCGCCGGGATGAAGCGGTCGTGGCCGCCATAAACGCGGCGCGGGCGCGGGTCAGGGCCAACAAAGAGGAGGTCGAGGTGGTCCAACTCGGGAAGACCTGCGGATTTCGTGGCTGTGCCATTCGCTACCTGGTCATCATGAAGGAAATGCGGGGTGGCGTTAATCCCCAGGCTTCTTCGGTATTGGTCGTGGTCGACAGGGGCTATAAACTCCCGGTCAAGGTGACGCTTTCGAAGCTGGTACCAAAAGAGGCGGAAGAAACAAACAAGTAATCCCACCCTCCCTCGCGAAGGGGCGATGGTAACGGGCCACCGAACGACACGGTGGCCCTATTTTTTTGTCGGGCTTCCCGTTATTTCACTTCAGTCGGTGTGGACCACGTCGATAAGAGGATGGATTGGTCTGCAACCACGCTGGAAAGATTACGGGAGGATTTCGATGAAGATTGGGACGAGGCTGAGACTGAGTTTCGGGGTGATACTGGTTATCATCCTTGCACTGAGCGCGTTTACCGTCACCATGTTTGCGCATGTCAATGGAATGGTCAAAGTCATCACCAATGATCATTGGCCGAAAACCGTGATGCTGAACACCATCAATGACAACATCAACAAGAACTCGCTGACTTTGAGAAACGCCGTCCTCATGGAGAATCCGGACGACGTGAAAAAGGAGCTCGACAAGATCGGCGGGCCGACCAAGTCGACGCTGGAGAATTTCGACAAACTCAAGAAGGAGGTGCAGGACGACGAGGGAAAACGCTTGCTGGGGCTGGTAAACGAGAAGCGTGAGATCTACAAGGCCGTTCAGAAAAACGTCACGGCCCTGATCCAAGCCAATCGGAAGAAGGAGGCGGGTGAGCTCCTGATCAATTCCTACCAGGGTGCGCAGGACCAATACACGGATGCCATCAAGGATATGCTGGCCCACGAGGAGAAACTCCTCAGGAACACGACTGACTACGCGGAGAGCCGGTACCGGGAGACACTGGTGCTGAGCATCGTGTTTTCCGCCATCGCGGCCGGGCTGAGCCTCTTCTTCGGCTTCTTTGTCACCAGGAGCATCACCAAGCCGGTTGCCGAACTGGCCGCCGTCAACGACCAGATCGCGGACGGGAACCTGGCGGTGACGGTGGCCTTGACCGGAAACGACGAGATCGGCCATCTGGCGGATTCGTCGCGGCGCCTGGTGGAGAAGATGCGGGTGGTGTTGAGCGAGGTCAGCCAGGCCTCGTCGCTGGTGGCCACGGCGGCGGGACAGATGCGCTCCACCTCGCAGAAGATTGCGGCGGGTACCGAAGAGGTCGCCAACCAGACGGGGAGCGTCGCGACGGCCACCGAACAGATGACCGCCACCAGCAGCGATATCGCCTTGAACTGCTCCAAGGCGGTGGAGAGCTCGCGCAGGACGAGCGAATCCGCCTCCCGGGGAGGCGAGGTGGTTCAGGAGACCATCGCTGGTATGGCCAAGATCGCGGAACGGGTAAGGCAGAGCGCCCAGACGGTGGAAAGCCTCGGGGAGCGGTCGGAGCAGATCGGCGAGATCGTAGGAACCATCGAGGACATCGCCGACCAGACCAACCTCTTGGCGTTGAACGCCGCCATCGAAGCGGCTCGCGCGGGCGAGCAGGGGAGGGGGTTCGCGGTGGTGGCCGACGAGGTGCGCGCCCTGGCCGAGCGGACGACCAAGGCGACCCGCGAGATCTCGGAGATGATCAAGAGCATCCAATCGGAGACCATGACGGCGGTGCGGGCCATGGAAGACGGTGTCCGGGAGGTGGAGAGGGGGGCGGCCACTTCGGAGAAATCGGGGGAGGCGCTGGAGGAGATCCTTCAACAGATCAACGACGTCACCCTGGAGATCAACCAGATGGCAACTGCCGCCGAGGAGCAGATGGCCACCACCAACCAGATCTCCTCCAACGTGCATCGCGTCGCCACCATCGTCAACGACGCGGCTCGCGGGGCCAACGAGACCGCCGCAGCGTCGCAGGAACTCTCCCGGCACGCGGACCAACTGCAATCGCTCGTCTCGCGCTTCCGGTTGGGGTAAATAGGGGGGCAATATTTCAGCAGAAATGCGCCCGGGGCTTAACGTGCCCCGGGCGCATTATTTATTCCCTTCCGAACTATCTTCCCTCGCCCTTATCGGGGGAGAGGGGCATTTACATTTTGCCCCCTTTCTGCAGTACCTGGCGGCACTCGGGCGAAAGCTCTCCCTGGTGGCGTCTCAGGCATTTCATCATCCGCCCCCTCCCGGGCTTCACGTTACCGCAGAACTGGTCGATGTCGTCCTGACAGGCCTGCTGTGCTTCGCGCACGGTCTCCTTCACCTGGTTGAGGTGCTCCTTGCAGGTGGCCGAGACCGATTCCTCGTGCTGTTTGAGACAGGCGAATATCCTCCCCCCACCCGGCTTCACGTCCTTGCACCAAGTTGCAACGTCCTCCGCACAAGGTCTCTGGGCTGCCATGGCGGTCGATGCCACCAGCGCTGCGATTACGGTGAAACTGGCGATTTTCATGATTACCTCCCTGGAATGCTCCACCCTTAGTTGACCCCATCCTCGCTCCCCTGCCTTGGGAAGGAGGCCTCCCCGCCGGTGCCTCAGCTAGAGCCCGGCAACAAAGCGGATTGTAGTCCAGCATGGAGGGATGTCAAACGCGGCCCCACTCCCCATCGAGTACAATCATTGAGAGAAAAACCTGGGAACCTTTTCGTCACTCGGTGCATCTATAGGGTAGGAACAGGAGGAAAGACGATGGCAGCCGCAGTCGATGAGCGTGGGATGATGACAGACCAGGAGGTGGTCGGCCGGGTGTTGTCCGGAGACGCGGCCAGCTTCGAGCTGATCATGCGCCGCTACAACCGCCGCCTCTACCGGATCGCCCGCGGCGTGCTGCGCGACGATGACGAGGCCGAGGATGCCGTCCAGGAGGCCTACATCAAGGCCTACCGGAACCTCGGAAAGTACAACGCGAGCGGGCCGTTTTCCGCCTGGCTGGCCAGGATCGCCCTTAACGAGGCGCTCGGGCGGCTGCGGACCGGCACCGCCGAACGGAATGCACTCTCATTCGATGCAGCGGGGGAGGGGGAGGAGGCGAATTACATGGCGCAGATGGTCTCACGGATACCAGATCCCGAGGAGGGAGCGGCCCGCGCGGAGGTACGGCGCCTGCTCGAATCCGCCATCGACTCCCTCCCCGATGTCTACCGCCTGGTCTTCATCATGTGCGGGGTAGAAGAGATGTCGGTCCAGGAAACCGCCGACTGTCTCGATGTCGAACCCGCCACGGTGAAGACCCGCTATCACCGGGCCAGGAAGATCCTGCAGGAACATCTGGCCAGCCTGGTCGATACCGGCGCAGGTGGCGCCTATTCCTTCGACGGTGCCCGCTGTGATCGCATCGTGGCCCGGGTATTAAAACGGCTCTCGGAAACCCCGCAGGCGGGGCGGACCGGGCAGGCCGAGGGCGGGCAATGATGCCCGCGAGAAGGAGACGAACATGTCAGCCAAGATCTTCAAGTTCAGCGTGATGATGATGGCACTGGTTGCCGCGCTGGTGGTTGCTTCACCTTCCTTTGCCCATGAGAAGCACATGGCCAGGAAGGAAACGCCCAAGGCTGTGATGCTGAGGGAAAATCTCCGTGACCTCTGGATGGGGCATGTCTTCTGGGTGCGTAACGTCGCCCTGATGACCAGGTTCCGTGACGATTCCGGGGCCAAGGTGGCCGAAGAGAACGTGGTGAAGAACGCCCACGCGATAGCCGATTCCATCAAGCCTCTCTACGGGCAAGCCGCCTCGGATCGGCTCTTCACCCTGCTGGCGGCACACTATGGGGCGGTAAAGCAGTACATGCTGGCCTCCTACGCGGGTGATCGTGCCGGCAAGGATGCCGCTTCCGACAAGCTGAAAGGGAACGCCACGGAGATAGCGGCATTGCTGAGCGGGGCGAACCCGTACTGGCCGAAGAAGACCGTCGAGTCTCTGCTGATGACGCACGGCATCCATCACATGGCGCAGATCGATGACCTGGCCAAAAACGACTACGCCGCCGAGGCACAGGTCTGGGACGCCATGAAGGGGCACATGCTGATGATCGCCGACGCCCTCGCTTCCGGTATCACCAAGCAGTTCCCGAAGAAGTTCTGAACCGGTGGCACCCTCATCCTTCCGAGGGTGAGGGTGCTTCACTTGTTTAAATACCTCCCTCACCCCCGCCCCTCTCCCCTAAAGGGGCAATATAGGCCTGCCCCTCTCGCCTGAACGGGCGAGGGGAGTATAGGCCCTGGCCTTCTCCCTTTATTTCCGGTTGTGCCCTGATTGAGGCATAGGCTATAATGCCGCGGTCGGCTACGGTTGCCGGGACAGGTTCTGACACGGAGGGGTGATGACGGACGGTAAGAAAGGGAAAAAATCGCTGATGGCGCAGCTCTTCTCAGCGGAGACGCTCATCTGCGTCGTCGGGATCGGCTGTGTGGTGTATGGCCTGGCTCAAGGGTTCAAGGTCATGCAGGTCTTCTTCGGCATCTGCATCATCCTCGGAAGCTTCGCATTGCGGCTGGTGAGGACCAAGGACTGGGATGCCCACTGGGCAGAACTGGAGCGGGTCCGTCAGGCGCATGAGGCGCGGATGGCGCAGGAGAAGGACCAGAAGAAGTAGGTAGGCACCACTGATGGGATGATAGAGAAAGAGGCGACGGGGATTTCCCCTCCGCCTCTTTTTTATGGTGCGGACCCCATCCTCACCCTGTCCCTCCCCTTGAAGTGGAGGGTACCCTTTTCGAAGGGAGTACGTATTCGTAGGGTGGGCAGCCTCTGTCCACCATGCTTTTTAGGACCTACCGATACCGCTTTCTAGGACCGTCGGACCGCGTGGGCACGGGGTGCCCACCCTACGCTGGTCGGAGCCGCGGTGGGCACGGGGTGCCCATCCCACCGTCGGAGCAAACGATCAGTGGGCGGCGGGGGGGCGGGCGTGGTGGACCGGCTTCTTCAGGAGAAGGAGCAGGGGGATGATGACGATGAAGGCCACGCCGACGATGAAGAAGATCCTGTTGTAGGAGAGCATGTACGACTGCTTCACCACGGTGCCGTAGATCATCCCGAGAGCGGTTTTCTGGGCGGTTACCGCATCGACTCCCTTGGCCATGGTGGCGGCCTTGAGCATGGAGATTCTGGACTGGGTGACCGGGCTGTACGGGGTGATGTGGGCAACCAGGTTGGTCTGGTAGAACTGGGCGTAGCGCTGAAGCAGCGTGGCGGAGATGGCGATCCCGACGCTCCCCCCGATGTTGCGCAGCAGGCTGTACATCCCGGTGGCGTTCCCCATCTCTTCCTTGGGTATGGTGGAAAGGGTCAGGGTGGTCAGGGGGACGAAGGTCATGGCGAGGCCGACGCCCAGCACCACGCGGGGCCAGACGAAGTCCGGATAGGCCGCCTGCAAGGAGAAGTGCTGCATGATAAACATCGAGGTGGCGCCGATGGTGAGGCCGCAGAGGACGACCTTTCTGCCGTCGTAACGCTGGATGACCGCACCCACGAATGGCATGCAGATGAGGGTCGCCACCCCGCCGGGAGCCAGTACCATGCCCGCCATGGTCGCGTTATAACCCATAAGAGTCTGCAACAGGAGAGGGATCAGCATGATGGAGCTGTAGAGGCAGAAGCCGACCGCGAACATGATGAGATTGCCGGCCGAGAAGGAAACATTCTTGAAAAGCCGCAGGTTCACGATGGGATGGGGATGGGTAAGCTCCACGTAGACCAGCGACAGGAGCGAGAAGGCGGAGATGGCCGAGAATAAGAGGATGAAGGGGGAGTTGAACCAGTCCTCCTGCTGTCCCTTGTCGAGCACGATCTGGAGGGCGCCCAGGCCGACCACCAGCAGAGCCAATCCCCAGTAGTCGATGCTGGCCTTGGCCCGCCTGATATAGCTCGGGTCGAAGATGAAGAAGGTGGCCATGACGATAGCCACGATCCCGATCGGCATGTTGATGTAGAAGATCCATCGCCAGCTCATGTTGTCGGTGATCCAGCCGCCGAGGGCGGGGCCGATGATGGGGCCGAACATGGCGCCGATGCCGAAGATCGCCATCGCCATCCCTTGCTGGTAGGGGGGGAAGGTCTCCATGAGGATGGCTTGGCTGATGGGGATGAGCGCGCCGCCTGCGGCACCTTGGAGGACGCGGAAGAAGATGAGGGCGCCGAGGCTTGGGGCGGCGCCGCAAAGGAAGGAGGCAAGCGTGAAGAGGACGATGCAGGTCATGAGGAAGCGCTTGCGGCCGAACATGCGGGCGAGCCAGCCGGTCATCGGGAGGACGACGGCGTTGCTGACCAGGTAGGAGGTCAGCACCCAGGTGATCTCGTCGGTACCGGCGTTGAGGCTCCCCTGCATGTGCGGGAGCGCGACGTTGGCGACCGAGGTATCGACGATCTCCATGATGGCCGGGAGCATGACCGTGATGGTCACCAGCCACTTGTTAACTTGTTTTTCGTCTTCAGCTTTTGTCATAAAAATAGGTGGGGAGGTTTAGTGTCCCTTGACGACGTCCTCGAAGCGTTTGCCGGTGAGGATGGTGGGGACGACGCTCATGCCGACCCTCAACAGGTGCTGCGGATCGCTGTGGCGGTCGATGGCGATCTTGACCGGGATCCTCTGCACAACTTTCACATAGTTGCCGGTGGCGTTCTCCGGGGGAAGCATCGAGAAGGCGGCTCCGGTGCCGGCCATGATGCTCTCAACGGTCCCCTTGAAGACATGCCCGGGGTAGGTGTCGACGGTGAAATCCACCTGCTGGCCCGGTCGCACGTGGGTCAGCTGGCTCTCCTTGTAGTTGGCGGTGATCCATGCGTCATCCAGGGTCACCAGCGCCATCAGCGCCTGCCCGGGCTGGATGTAGTTCCCCTGCTCGACGGATTTGCGGGTCACGTAGCCGTCGGTGGGCGCCACGATGCGGGTATAGGAGGCGTTGAGGGCGGCGGTTTCCAGCTCGCCCTGCTTCTGCGCGATGCGCGCCTCTCGGGAGCCCGGGCCGGCGGCTCCCAAAAGGGCCTTGGCTCTCCGCTCGCCTTCCTGGGCTTCCTTGAGCTGCATCTCGGCCACGGTCTTGGCGGTCTGCAGTTTCTCCAGCTGCTCCTTGGGTATCACTTCCTTGGCGTAGAGCTTCTCCCCGCGCTGGAGATCCAGCTTCGCCTGGTCCAGCCGCGCGACGGCGAGGCCGACGCTGGCCTTGGCGCTTTCCACCTGGGCCTGGTCGCCGGAGGTCTCGTTGCGGGCGATCTCCAGCGAGGCGGCAGCGGTCTTCATCCGCGCCCGGTAGTCGGCGTCGTCAAGCTCGACCAGGAGGTCCCCCTTGTGAACGAACTGGTTGTCCACCACGGCCACCCGCTTCACCAGGGCCGGTACCCGGCTGGAAACGGAATGGATATGGGATTCGATAAAGGCGTCGTCGGTCTCGATGTGGGTCTTGCCGCGGACCCACTGGCGTCCGCCGAAGACGCCGGCGCAGATGAGCAGGATGAGAAGGATGATGCCGCCGCGCTTCTTCTTGCTCATCCCTTTCTTGCCGGTGGTTTCCTCTTCAGCGGTGGTGGTCGGTGCTTTCTCTTCGGACATGGTTACCTCTTCTATCTCTGGCCAGGCTCGGCTCTCGTTCCTTGTTACAGTTCTCCGGTCGCCCGCTTCACCCGGGCGGCCGCCACTTCATAATCGAAGACGCTCTGGTAGTAGTCGGTACGGGTCTGGGTCAAAAGGGTCTGGGCATCGACCACGTCGGTGGCGGTCCCAACCTTCTCCGCATAACGGTCCTTGGTGATCCTCAGGTTCTCGACTCCCTGGGAGATGGCCTTCTCGCTCGCCTTGATGCGGGCCGCTGCCACCTTCAGGTCATTCTGGGCGGTGGCCAGCTCCAACCGGATCTTGAGCTCCAGGTCCCTCAGGCGGTCTTCCTCGCGGCTGCGCGCTTCGACTGCCTGCCGGAGCCGCGATGTCTTGGCGTTGCCGTCAAAGAGGTTCACCTTAAGGCCGATGGTGGCCGACATGATCGCCTGCTCGCGCACCTTGCTGTTCTGCATGTAATCGAGACCCAGGTGGGCGAAGAATTCGGGGTAGTAGTCGGTCTTCGCTTCCTGCACCAGGTAGTCTTGTGCGGCGACTACGTCACGCTGGGCCTGCAGCTCGGTGCGCCTGGCGAAGAGGTCGGACTGGGGAGGGGCCGACTGGGAAGGGGCCGACGGGGAAGGGGCCGACGGGGAAGGGGCCGACTGGGGGGCCGAGGCCGACTTTTGGGTGGACCCGGTGGACGGCGTGGACCCGGTGGACCCGGTGGACGCTGAGAGAACGGTGGAACCGTTGGAACCGTTGGAACCGGTGGAACCGGAGCCGGTGGAGGCGGAGCCGGTGGAGGCGGAGCCGGTGGAGGGGGAGCCGGTGGAGGGGGGCGGGAGCTGCACGGTCTCTTCCACCAATTCGCCTCGATAGGCGGCGGGGGCGCCGGTCAGGTAGTTCAGCAGCAGCCAGCCGTTTTCTACCGCGTTCTCGGCGGCCAATACCCGCTGCCTGCTGTTGGCCACCCGGACCTCGGCCTGCAACAGGTCGTTTCGGGTCACCACGCCTTCCTCGTACATCGCCTTCGCGGTCTGCTGGTGCGAGATCATGGAGGCCAGCTCGTCTTTCGCCGCAGTCACGAATTTCCCGGCCTCAAGGATGCCGTAGTAGGCCCGCACCACCTGCAGGAAAAGATCCTGCTCGCCCGCTGCATAGCTCTGCCGCGCGGCATCGGTCGCTACCCGCGCGGCTCCTTCCCGCGCCTTGGTCCTCCCGAAATCGTACAGGGTCTGATAGATACCCAGGTTGAAGGTGGCAAAATCCGCGTCCTGGGTCTCGGCCATCAAGGCGCCGAACTTCGCCGCCTGCGGCTCCTGCTGCGCCGTGTAACCGGCCTGAACGTCGACCCGCGGCAGACGGGTGCTCCCCGTCACGGTCTCCTGCTCACGCGCGATGGCAACGTCGCGGGAGGCCGCCTTCAGCCCCAGGTTGGTCGCCGCCGCCCGGCCCAGACAGTCCTTCAGGCTCAGGGTGTCGGCATAGGAAATACCGGTGCCCACGCCGAGGGCCACCAGCACGATGATGCTCTTGAACATGGAATTCTCCCGCCTCAACTGCGCATCTTCTCCAGAAGGTTCTTCAAAATCTCCACTTCCCCGGGCTCGAGCTTCTCTACCACCCGCTCCTGGACCCGCAACGCCAACGGGGTCAGCTGGGACTGCAGCGCCTTGCCGACTTCGGTCAGGCATATCTGGTAGGCCCGGCGGTCCTCCGGATGGCTGAACCTCGCTACCAGCCCCTCTTTCTCCAGCCGGTCGATCAGCCCTCCCATGGTCGTCCGGTCGATCTGGCTCCTCGCGGAGAGCTCGGTCTGGGTGAGGCCGTCCTCCTGCCAGAGAAAGCCTAAAAGCCCGAACTGCTGGGGAGTCAGATCGTAACCCTCGAACTCTTCCTTGAAGACCAGGCAGGCGCGTTGGTAGGCCTTGGCGAGCAGAAAGCCGACGCTCTCCCCGATCACGATCCGCTGTGTCTGTTGTGGTTTGTTGGCTGACATATCCTCTCTCTTGCGCTCATCGGTGTCGGTCCGGGCGCTGGCCCTCTTCGTCGAGATGGTCATTATGCATATAATCAGTATGCTGTCAATTGTTCCTTGAAGGGGGGCTCGAAGGGTCGCCGTCGGGCCAAAGCTATGAAAATTGTTGGTGGAATGGGGATCTCTTCTATGATACTATTTCAGTCCCTCGCATCTGGACGTGCTCGCCCAGTCGTGACATAATTTGTCCCACTGACAGTCGCTGGCAGCGGTGGCCTGCTTTTCTGCTATCTATTCAAAAGGGGAACCCATACATGAAGATATTGCTCCCGGTCGCCGGCAAAGGCACGAGGCTCAGGCCGCACACTCACACGAAGGCGAAGTCTCTCGTTCACGTCGCCGGAAAGACCGTGCTGGAACACATCATCAGCCGCCTCATACCGCTCAATGCCACTGAATTCCTCTTCATAACCGACGAAAACGGCGGCCAGGTCCAGGAATTCATGCAGTGCGCCTTCCCCAATCTCAACTGCCGGTACATCGTGCAGAAGGAACGGAAGGGACCGGCCCACGCCGTTTCACTGGCCTCGCCCTACATCAACAAGGGGGACGACCTCTTGATCGTCTTCAACGACACCATCTTCGATGCCGACCTGACCCGCATCCCCGCCCTCTGCACGGACTGCGACGGCCTCATCTACTCCAAGGAGGTGGAGGACTACCAGCGCTTCGGGGTCAACGTCGTCCGCGACGGTTTCATCGTCGACATGGTCGAGAAGCCGGACACCCTGATCTCCAAGCTGGCCCAGGTCGGGCTCTACTACCTGAAGGACGGTCTCTCCTTCATGGAATACCTGGAGCAGACCATCCACGCCTGCGAGACGGTCAAGGGGGAGTACTACCTCCCGGCGGTCTTCATGCGGATGATCAGGGATGGCCTGAAGTTCAAGGCTCCCGAGATCGACGCCTGGCTCGACTGCGGCACGCCGGAGACCCTCTTGCAGACCAACAGCTACCTCCTGGCCGGGCGCCATCACAATCACGGCGAGGTGGTCGATTCGGTGCTCATCGAGCCGGTGCATATCGAGAAGGGGGCGGTGGTCAGGGGCTCCATACTCGGCCCCAACGTCTCGGTGGCCGCCGGCAGCGTGGTGGAGGCCAGCATCCTGAAGGAGACCATCGTCAACAGCGACTCCCATGTCAGCAACATCGTGCTGCACCACTCGATCCTCGGGGATTGCGTGCACCTGATAGGGGGAACCAGGCGGATGAACATCGGAGATCACTCCCATATCGAGATGGAAGGGTAGGGGAAGAGCTCGGAATAAACGAAAAGGGGGCGGCCGATTGGGCCGCCCCCTTTTTTTTTTAATTTAGAGCCCTCTCCCGAAGGAGGGGGACTGGCTCCGCTAGGTGCCTGTCCCCTCGGGGCTTTGAGAAAGCCGGTTGGGCAGAAAGAGCGTTCCGCTAGGGGGACAGGCACCTGGCGGTGCCAGTCCCCTCTGCCGCTGGCTCGCCGCCATGCGAACGCGCGTGGGCACTGGGTGCCCACCCTACGTTACTGGGCGGGGCCGGGCTCCTGGGGGGCGGGTTCGGCGGGAGAGGGAGAATCGGAGGATCCTTGCGTCTCTTCCTTTACCCCGGTCTGGGGGAGGGCGCCCTTGGCCGGGGCCGGTTGCAGGCGGTAGAGCCTCTTGTAGATCTCCATGGCGGTAGCGACCTTCTTGACGTACTCCCGGGTCTCGCGGAAGGGGATGCTCTCCACGAACTCGTCCTGGGGGAGATCGCCCAGCGACTTCTGCCAGCGGTTGACGTTGCCCGAGCCGGCGTTGTAGGCGGCGATGGCCAGGGTCATGTTGCCGTTGTAGCTGGCCAGAAGGCTCTTGAGGTGCTTCGCCCCCAGCCGGATGTTGAGGTCGGGATGGGTGAGCCGGGAGCCGTCACCCCGCGAGATCCTTTCGGCGGTGGCCGGCATGATCTGCATGAGCCCCACCGCGCCGACCGGTGACAGTGCACCCGGGAAGTAGTTGCTCTCGGTTCTCATCACCGCCCAGACCAGGGTGTCGGGGATGGAGTTGATGGAGGCCTGGTGGGTCACGTCGTCGCGGAAGGCCAGGGGATAGAAGAGGCCCCACATCTGGCCGCTCTCCGACAGCGAGCGCCTCGGCTTCTCCCGGGAGATCAGGTTGAAGGCGCCGTTGTAGTTCCCCATCTCCAGGTAGAGCCGGGCGAGCATCAGGGTGTTCTTTCCCCTCTTGGCGCTCAGCTCGCGCCCCGCCTCGTCGTACAGCCCGAAGGCGATCAGCGCCTTTTCCCGCTCGTAGCCGGCCGGCATGGTGAGCGAATCGGTGAGGTTCCTCGGGGGCTGCGGGAACGCGGATACCGGGCACATCCGGTTGCAGATCAGGGCGTAGTAGCCGAAGGGGTACTCGGAGGCGAGCGTCGAGAAGGCGGACTCGGCCCCCTTGCTGTCGCCGGTGGCGGTCAGCGCTTTGCCGAGCCAGTAGAGCGCCTTCTCCCTGGTCTCGTCGTGATCGGCAAGCTGCCTGAAGAAGCCGGCGGCGGCCTTGTAGTCGCGGGAGAGGTAACTCGTCCAGGCGGTCTCCCAGATCACGGTCGGGGTCCTCTGTGCCGGGTAGGTGTCGAGATACCTTTTGAAAAGTTGCTGCGCTTCCCCCCATTTCTTCTGGAAACGCTTCAGGTAGGCAGCCTCCAGGAGGGCGTCGTCCGCCACGGTGGAGGAACGGGGAACCTCGGCGAGTTTCATGAATACCTGGTACGCCTCGTCGGTCTTGCCGGCCTTGTCGAGCGCCTTGCCAAGCCAGTACCTCGCCTCGGCCAGGTTGCCGTTCGCGGCCCCCTTGTTGATGATGGTGTGGAAGGTGGCTTGCGCATCTTCGTAGTGGCGCGCCTTGAGCTGCGCCTGCCCGAGCTTGAGGCGCACCCGGAAGGCGAAGTCGTCGCTTTGACCGTCGAGCGGGAGCTTGGCCAGGGCGTCGGCGGCATCCCTGCTGCGCCCGAGGTCGTAGAGGGTGACGGCCCGCTTGAAGAGTTCGGCCGGGGTGTAGGAATCGACGGTCACCCCCGCCTGGGCCAGGAATTCAAGCTGGCCGGCCGCCTTCTCCGAGAAGGGGGAGGTGGGGTACTTGAGCCAGAGGCTGCGGAAGATGGAGGCGGCAGCCTTGGAGTCGCCGAGCTTCTCCTTGCAAAGGGCGGAGCCGTAGAGGGCCGAGATGGAGTCGCTCCCGGAGGGGTACTGTTCGATGAAGAGGGTGTAGGTCTCCAGGGCCTCCTTGGGATAGCCGCGGGAGGCGATGGAGTCGCCGTAGAGGATCATGGCCGCCCGGACCAGCCTGCTCTCCGGGTACTGCTGCAAAAGCCGGTAGAGGGGATTGAGCGCCTGGTCGTAACGCTCCAGCTTGGAGAGGGCGAGCGCCTGGTTGTACAGGGCGTAGTCGGCCAGGAGCGGGTAGCTCTCGGCGGCGGACGCGAGTTGGGCGGCGGCCTCTTCCCAGTTCTCGAGCTTTATGTCCGCCATGCCGACCATGAAGGCGCGGGCCCCGGCCTCGCTGCTCTTCAGGGCGGCGGTGCGGGCCCCGTTGAAGTCCTTCACCTTCATGCGCGCCGCGGCGGCGGCGAGGGGGGCGTCGAGGACGTTTCTGGTCGTTACTGCGGAAGCGGGAAGGGTGGCCGAAACTATGATCAATCCGGCTGCGATGACGCGGGAAAACAGCATGGAAAATACGCCTCCGAGGTGCAAGGTTAACCTCCTACTTTTACCGAACCGATGATGAAATAGCAAGGAGAGATTGCCCCATTAAAGATGCCGCGGCTGTAGATCGGCGGTGGGTGGGCATTGACTTTCCGCCGGCGCTTCTGCATTATCCATTAAGAACCTATTCATCACTTTTTCATTGAAATTACCGACCAACCGAGGAGTTCTGCATGCACAGGGGGAGAGGGCCGCGCAAGGGCAGCGGAAAAGATGCCCAGCCGGTGAGGGAGCGCCGACAGGCGCACCAGGGGAAGGAGCACCGCGAGGCGCACCCGCACCCGGGGGGACAGCGGGCAAGCGACCCGGTGCTGAGGCTTTTGGGGAAGGGGGAGCCGGTCCCCTTCAGGCAGATGCTCAAGGCCTTCGGGGTGACCCGCTTCGAGCGCCCCCGCTTCGAGGAGCACCTCGACCGCCTGGTGGATGAGGGGCAGATCGTCAAGCTCCCGGGTAGGATCTACGCCCTTTCCGGCGGCAACTCGCTCAAGGGGAGGCTCTCCATCCACCCGGACGGCTACGGCTTCCTGGCGCCGGAGGAGGGGGGGGAGGATCTCTTCATCCCCCGCCGCTACCTGACCGACTTCATGAACGGCGACATCGTGGAGGCCCAGGTGGTCTCCACCCGCCGGGACGGCAAGCGCGAGGGGAGGGTGACCGCCCTCGTCCAGCGCGGGGTGACCAGCGTGATCGGCCGCTTCGAGGCGATCGGCAAGGGGGGCAGGGTGGTCCCCGACGACCCGCGCCTGTTCCGCGACCTCTTCGTGGCGCCGGGCGACACCAAGGGGGCCCGGGAGGGGGAGGTGGTGCAGGCGACCATCACCTCCTATCCCACGGCGACGAGAAGCCTGGAAGGGATCATAGCCGAGGTCTTGGGCGAGGCCAACGACCCCGAGGTCGAGGTCCTCACCGTCATCAAGAAGTACGAACTCCCCCACCTCTTCTCCAAGGAGGTCATGGCGGAGGCGACCCGCGCGCCGCAAGCTGTCGAGGAGGAGGCGCTCAAAGGGCGGGAGGATCTCCGGGGACGCACCACGGTCACCATCGACGGCGAGACCGCCCGCGACTTCGACGACGCCGTCTCGGTGGCCCGGGACGGGGAGGGGATCACGCTCTGGGTCTCCATCGCCGACGTCTCCCACTACGTCCCCCAGGGCTCCAAGCTCGACGACGAGGCCTACCTCAGGGGGACCTCGGTCTATTTCCCCGACCGCTGCATACCGATGCTCCCGGAGGAGCTCTCCAACGGGATCTGCTCGCTTAACCCCCAGGTGGACCGGCTGACCATGACCGCCGAGATGCACTTCGATCCCCAGGGGGAGATGGTCAAGGCCCGCTTCTATCCCTCGGTGATCAAGAGCGCGGCCCGGCTCACCTACACGACGGTGAAAAAGGTGCTGGTGGACAAGGATAAGGAGACCATCGCCGCCCACACCCATCTTCTCGCGGATCTGCAGCTCATGGAGGAGCTCGCCCTAAAGCTCAACAAGAAAAGGGCCCTCCGCGGCAGCATCGATTTCGACCTCCCCGAGCCGCAGATCATCCTCGACCTGCAGGGGGAGACCACCGCCATCGTGAAGGCGGAGCGAAACCTCGCCCACAGGATCATCGAGGAGTTCATGCTGGCCGCCAACGAGGCGGTGGCGAGCTTTCTGGAGAACACGCCGGTCCCCTCGCTCTACCGCGTCCACGAAAACCCGGACCCCTTGAAGCTCCAGGACCTGGCCGAGTTCGTCTTCGGCTTCGGTTACGAGCTGCAGGTCCTGGACGGCAAGGTGAGCCCGATCGCGTTGCAGAAACTCCTGGCGGAGGTGGAGGGTAAGCCCGAGGAGCGGCTCATCAACGAGGTGCTCCTGCGCTGCATGAAGCAGGCGCGCTACAGCGCCGAGAACCTCGGCCACTTCGGCCTGGCCGCCCCTTCCTACACCCACTTCACCTCCCCCATCCGCCGCTACCCGGACCTGGTGGTGCACCGGATCCTGCGCCGGGTCCTCTCCGGCAAGATGACCGGCGCGGAGAAGGCGCAGCTCGAGGGGAGGCTTCCCGAGGTGGCGCTCCACACGAGCCGCCGGGAGCGGGTCGCCATGGAGGCCGAGCGGGAGATGGTCGATCTCAAGAAGATGCAGTTCATGCGGGACAAGATCGGCGAGGAGTACGACGGCTTCATCACGGGGGTGGCCCCCTTCGGCCTCTTCGTGGAGCTCGTCGATCTCTTCGTGGAGGGGATGATCCCGGTGGCGACCCTCCCGATGGACTACTGGGAGCACCAGGAAAAGGCGCACGCCCTCATCGGCCAGCACTCCCGGGTCAGCTACCGGATCGCCGACAAGCTGCGCGTCCGGGTGGCGGGGGTGAACGAGGCGCGCCGCCAGGTCGAATTCGCCCTGGTGGGAACCCTGGAGAAGCGCCCGGTTTCCCCGCCTCCCGAGGGGGAAATCTACCAGCGGGTACCGGTCAAGGGGAAGCGTCCCAAGCCCAAGCGCCGTTGAAAGCTGTTGCGCTCGCTTTGACCGCTGTGGTATAGCATCGGTTTGTGCTCACCAATGTAAGGACAGGAGAAGAGGGGGTCTATGTCGTCGGATGAAAAGGTACTGCCGTTTCTGGAACACCTCGCTGAACTGAGGAAACGGCTCATTGTCTGCGTGGTCGCCATCGTCATCGGGATGGGTGTCGCGTGGAACTTCTCCAACGACCTCTTGAACTTCGTCGAGAAGCCCCTCACCGGCAAGACCTACCTCACCGATCTAAAGAAGAGCATGTACGGCGAGCTTCAAAAGCGCTACCCCGACGCCTACAAGCGCTACAAGGTGGGGGAGGAGAAGGCGGTCCCCGAGAGGCCCCGGATGCTTAACTACAGCGCGCCCCTGGAGCCCTTCTTCGTCCAGTGCAAGATCTCCATGCTGGCCGGCTTCGTGATCGTCTTGCCGGTGATCTTCCACCAGTTCTGGCTCTTCGTCGCCCCGGGGCTGACCCGCAAGGAGAGGAGGATGGTGGTGCCGTTCGTGACCGCCGCCTCGCTCAGTTTCTGCGTCGGCGCGCTCTTCTTCCTGATCGTCATCTGGCCGGTCATCATCAACTTCTCCCTCTCCTACGAGGCGGCGGGGCTGCAGAGCTGGTTCAACATCTCCGCCTACATCAATTTCTGCCTGCGGCTCATCCTCATCTTCGGCGGGATCTTCGAGCTCCCGATCCTCTCGCTTTTGCTGGCCCGCTTCGGGATCGTCAACTACCGCATGCTGGCCGCCCGCAGGAAGTACGCCCTCCTGGCCAGTTCCATCATCGCCGCCTTCCATGCCGATCTCATCACCATGTTCGTGATCATGATCCCGCTCTACCTCATGTACGAGGTGAGCATCTGGGTCGCGCTGGTCTTCGGTAAGAAGAAAAAGCCGGTCGAGGTCGAGGCGGAAGCGTAAGAAACAGACAAAAACAAGTTCTAGGTTCTACGTTCCAGGTTCTACGTTACAACCTGAACCAGATCGACGATCGCTTTCCCGTCAGCAGGTTCCAGCTTCAAGGTTTGCGCTTTGATGTTTTAACCTGGAACATAGAACGTAGAACATAGAACGAGTCTCAGTTCATGATCATTTTCAGAAACCTCTCCGAGGTAAAAGAGAAACTGCGCCACCCGGCGGTCACCATCGGGAACTTCGACGGCGTCCACCTGGGGCACCGGGAGATCTTCCGGCGGCTGACCGAAAAGGCGCGGGCCCAGGGCGGGGTGTCGGTGGTGATCACCTTCACGCCGCACCCGATGCAGGTGGTCTCTCCCGGCACCGGCGTCAAGCTGATCACCACCACCACCGAAAAGGAGGCGCTGATCGCGGCGGCCGGCATCGACTACCTCTTGGAGATCCCCTTCGACTGGAACTTCGCCTCCATCCCCGCCACCCAGTTCGTGGAGGAGATCCTGGTGGGGACCCTCGGGATGGAGAGCATGGTGATCGGCTACGACTACGCCTTCGGCCGCGGCCGCGAGGGTGACGTGAACCTCCTGAGATCGCTCGGGGAGCGCCACGGCTACACGGTCGATCTCCTGGAGCCGATCTCCAACGGCACCACCATCTACAGCTCCACCGCGGTCCGCAACATGGTGGGGGCCGGCGACGTGAAGGGGGTGCTCTCGGTGCTCGGGCGCCACTACGCGGTGACCGGCACCGTCATCCACGGCGACCAGCGCGGGCGCCTGCTCGGCTTCCCCACCGCCAACCTCTGCGTCCAGAAGGATCTCCTCCCGGCCGCGGGGGTGTACGCCGTGAGGGTCGCCGTCGGCCACGACCACTTCAACGGGGCGTGCAACATAGGAACCAACCCGACCTTCGACGGCCACCGGCTCTCCCTGGAGGTCTTCCTCTTCGACTTCGACGGGGATCTCTACGGCAGGGAGGTGACCCTCACCTTCATCGAAAGGCTGCGCGGGGAGATGCGTTTCCCCAACGTCGACGCGTTAAAGGAAGCCATCGCCAGGGACGTAGCCCGCTGCCGCGCCATCCTGGGGCTCCCGGAAAGCTCGGCCGGCCAGGCCGATCCTGGCCGTGACCTGAGCGGCCGACAAGGAGAATGACCTGGCCAAGCCAAAGATAGACATCAAACTGCTGGCGGGAATCGCCATCAGCCTCTTTTTCCTGGCGCTCGTCTTCAGGAAGATCGAGCTCGACAAACTGACCGCGGCCTTCAAGGGGATGGATTACCGCTACCTGTTCCCCGCCCTGGTACTCACCTTCGTGAGCTATTTTTTGCGGGCGGTCAGATGGAAGTTCCTGCTGTTACCCATCAAGCGGACGCGGCTTTCCAACCTCGTTTCCGCCACCATGATCGGCTACATGGGGAACAACGTATTCCCGGCCCGGCTCGGCGAGTTCATGCGCGCCTATGCGCTGGCCCGCAGGGAGCGGATGGAGTTCAGCGCGGTCTTCGCGACCCTGGTGGTGGACCGCTTGTGCGACGGATTCACCATGCTGCTGGTGCTGGTGGTCGCCTTTTTCACGGTGACCCTGCCCCCCGGGAAGGCGGGGCTTCACCAGCAGCTGATGCGCGGCGGATATCTAATGCTGGGTCTCTACCTGGTGGTCATCGCCTTTCTGGTGTTGCTCAAACAGAGGACGGCATGGACCCTGGGGGTGGTGCGCTGGTTGCTGACCCCTTTGCCAATCCGTTTTTCCAGCAAGATCGAAGATTTGCTGACCTCTTTCATCGACGGGCTCAGGCTCTCGGCCTCGCCGCTGCAGTTCTTCGGCATTGTGGGGAGCTCGCTCGCCATCTGGGCCACCGCCATTTGGCCGGTCGACCTGCTTTTGCGTGCCTTCGGGCTTCCCATGCCGATTTCGGCCTCGCTGTTCATCATGGTTTTCCTGGTGTTCGCCGTGATGATCCCGGCCTCGCCGGGATCGGTGGGAACCTACGAGTACGCCGGCGCGGTGGCGCTCACCGCGCTGGGGGCCAAATGGGAGATGTCGGTCAGTATCGCCCTGGTCATCCACGCCCTCAGCTTCTTCCCGGTCATCCCGGTCGGCTTCTATTACCTCTGGCGGGACAAGCTGTCCGTGAAGGACCTCAGACAAAATAACGAAACTGGAGAGCCTGCGTGAATCAAACCGGAATCCTCAAGAGGCTGGACCCCTTAGCCCTCCTCTCGTTTTTGCTCCCGCTCTTCATATACCTTTTGACCCTGGCCCCCTCGGTCACCTTCTTCGACTCAGGCGAGTTCATCACCGCCACCGCGTCCCTGGGGGCCGCCCACTCCCCGGGCTATCCCCTCTTCATCAACTACGCCAAGCCCTTCACCTGGCTCCCCCTGGGGAGCATCGCCTTTAGGGTCAACCTGGCCACCGCCTTCTCCGCCGCGGCCGCCTGCTACGGCGTCTTTCTCCTGACGAGCCATATCCTCAAGGACGAGGAGTTCCTGGCCGGCCCCCGCGGCCGCTTCTGGAAAGGGGCCATCTCGCTGGCCGCCGCGCTCGCCTTCGCCGGCACCCCGAGGCTGTGGCTCCAGTCCAACCATGACAAGCCGTACCCGATCCTGGCCTTCATCTGCGGCATGGTCTTCTACCTCATGCTCCGCTGGCGCGAGGGGTACCTCTCCGGTGAGGAGCGCCCCTCCTACGTCTACCTGGGGGCCTTCCTCTGCGGGCTGGGGACCGGCGCCCACCAGATCGTGGTGCTGATGATCCCCTGCTACGCCTGGCTCCTTATCTCCGCCGACCGCCGGGTCTTTCTCCGCTTCAAGGAGATCGTCATCGCCGTCGCCTTCGGGCTTTTGGGCTTCGCCATCCAGCTCCACATCATCGTGCGCGCCTTGAGGAAGCCGCTTCTTAACTGGGGGGATTCCAGAAACCTGACCCAGTTCCTCTGGACCATGCTCCGCAAGGGGTACCCGGTCGAGCCCCCGGTCCGCGACTTCGAGCTCCTCAGGTACCAGGTGAACGCCTTCAACGTCCCCTTCGAGTTCACCGTGGCCGGGGTCGTCCTCCTGTTCATCGGGCTTGCCGTGCTCTTCAGGAAGAAGATGTACCTGGTGCTCGCCTACCTGATCGGGGTGGCCTCCTTCCTCCTGGTGATCGTCGGCTACTTCAACACCCCCAAGGAGACCATCTTCCTCACCGAGGAATTCTTCACCCCGCTCTACCTTTTGAGCGCCGTCTTCATCGGGGTGGGGTGCTATGCCGTCATCCGCGAGATCCTCACCCGGCTTCCCGGGGACCTGGCGGGGATGGCGGTGGTCCGCTTCACCCTGTTGGCCCTCGTCTTCACCTTGCCGGTCGCCATCTGCGGCCTCAACTACCGCGAGAACGACCAGCACGAGAACTACATCGCCTACGACTACGCGGAGAACACGCTCCGCTCGCTGCCGCAGGGTGCCGTCATGTACACCTGGGGGGACTCCGGCGCCTTCCCGCTCTGGTACGTCCAGGGGGTGGAACGTATGCGCGAGGACGTGCTCCTGCCGCATACCCCCCACCTGGTCTTCGACTGGTACCTCGACACCTTCCCCGATCTCTTCGCCAACTCCGCCATCAGGAGGATGCCGCTCGAGCAGAGCGCGCCGGAGAATAACCTCGCCGTCTCGATCCAGGAGCAGCTCCCGCTCCGTCCGGTCTACGTCGACTTCTCCACCCGCTACACGGTCCCCTTCCCGCAGCTCATCCTGCAGCAGGACGGCATCGTCTACCGGCTCCTCCCCGGCGGCTCGCCGCTGCCGCCTCCGGTCGACATCTGGCCGTACTACAGCATGCGGGGGATCGCGCCCGACAGCGGGATGTTCTTCCGGGACCTCGACACCGGCAAGGCGATCCTGATCTACGCCTCCGCCCATATCGAGGACGCGGAGACCAACTTCAAGCAGGGGAACACCCAGGCCGCCCTGCGCGATCTCGAGCAGGCGAGCCGGATGGCCCCCGAGGTGATCCCCCAGGTGCAGCAGATGCTCTCCAACTACCGGGTGCGCTGATGATTACCGGAAAGACCACCCTGGCGGGGATCATCGGCTTCCCCATTGCCCACTCGCTTTCGCCGGTGATGCATAACGCCGCCTTTGCCGAGCTCGGGCTCGACTGGTGCTTCGTCCCCTTCCCGGTCCACCCGGACCGCCTCGCCGAGGCGGTGGCGGGGCTCTCCGCCCTGGGCGTGGCCGGCTTCAACGTGACCATCCCCCACAAGGTGGCGGTGATGCCGCTTCTGGACGAGATCTCCGACGAGGCCCGCCTGATCGGCGCGGTCAACACGGTGGTGGTGCGGGAAGGGAGGATGACCGGCCACAACACCGACGGGATCGGCCTGGTGGCCGCGCTTCGCGAGAAGCTCGCCTTCTCGCCGGCCGGCCGCTCGGTGCTGGTGGTGGGGGCGGGAGGCGCCGGCCGGAGCGCGGTCGCCTCGCTGGCCCTTTCCGGGGCGGCCCGGGTCGAGATCGCCAACCGCTCGGTGGAGAAGGGGAGCGACCTCTGCCGGTCGCTTGCTCCGCACCTTTCCGGCTGCTCGCTCGCTGCGGTCTCCCTGGACCGGCTGTCCGACCCGGGGTACCTGGCCTCTTTCGACCTTCTCGTCAACACCACCTCGGTGGGGATGAAGGAGGACTCCCTCCCCGGGCTCGCCCTGGCCGGCCTTCCCGAAGGCTTCGCCGTCTACGACATGGTCTACGCCCCGCCGGTCACTCCTCTCATGCGGGAGGCGGTCCGCCACGGGGTCCCCAGCGCCAACGGGCTGGGGATGCTGGTCGCCCAGGGTGAGGCGGCGTTTTATCTCTGGACCGGGGTGCACCCCCCGAAAGGTTGCATGGAGAGAGCCCTGACCGCTTACCATTCATTAGGTAAGCCTTGACAACGCCGCGATTACAAAATACCATTCGAAGTTATTGAACTTTGAGGTCCGTATGCACGTAAGCAGACTGGGTGAACTCCTGGTCGGGAACAACCTGATCACCAAGGAACAGCTTCAGCAGGCACTCGCCGAGCAGAAAGCGGCCGGGGGAAACCTGCGCCTTGGTTCCATACTGGTCCGCGACTCGCTGATCAGCGAGGCCGACCTCACCTCGTTTCTCTCCAAGCAGTATGGCGTCCCCACCATAAACCTGACCGATTACGACGTCGATCCGGCGGTGGTCAAGATCATCCCTGCCGAGGTGGCCACCAAGTACCAGATCGTCCCGGTCAACCGTGCCGGCTCCACGCTGATCATCGCCATGAGCGATCCGTCGAACATCTTCGCCATCGACGACATCAAGTTCATGACCGGCTACAACGTGGAAGTGGTGGTGGTGGCCGAAAGCGCCATCAAGGCCGCCATCGACAAGCTCTACGACCAGACCGCCTCGCTGGCCGACGTGATGAACGACCTCGAGATGGACGACCTCGAGGTCATGGGGGACGAGGAGGACGTCGACCTCACCCAGTTGGAGCGCGCCACCGAGGACGCCCCGGTCGTCAAGCTGGTCAACCTGATCCTAACCGACGCCATCAAGAAGAAGGCTTCCGATATCCATATCGAGCCCTACGAGAGGAGCTTCCGGGTCCGCTACCGGATCGACGGCATCCTCTACGAGGTGATGAAGCCTCCGATGAAGCTCAAAAACGCCATCACCTCCCGTATCAAGATCATGGCCGAGCTCGACATCGCCGAGCGCCGCCTGCCGCAGGACGGCCGCATCAAGATCAAGCTGGGTGGCGGCAAGGACATGGACTTCCGCGTCTCGGTCCTGCCGACCCTGTTCGGCGAGAAGATCGTCATGCGGCTTTTGGACAAGAGCAACCTGCAGCTCGACATGACCAAGCTGGGCTACGAGCCGGAAGCCCTGGAGGCCTTCAAGCGCGAGATCCACAAGCCGTTCGGGATGGTGCTGGTCACCGGGCCGACCGGTTCGGGCAAGACCGTTTCCCTCTACTCGGCGCTCTCCGAATTGAACAAGGTGACCGAGAACATCTCCACCGCCGAGGACCCGGTCGAGTTCAACTTCGCCGGCATCAACCAGGTGCAGATGCACGAGGACATCGGGTTGAACTTCGCGGCGGCCTTGAGGGCCTTTCTCCGCCAGGACCCGGACATCATCATGATCGGCGAGATCCGAGACTTCGAGACCGCCGAGATCGGGGTCAAGGCGGCCCTCACCGGCCACCTGGTCCTCTCCACCCTCCATACCAACGACGCCCCCTCGACCATCAACCGTCTCCTCAACATGGGGATCGAGCCGTTCCTGGTCGCCTCGGCGGTCAACCTGATCACCGCCCAGAGGCTCGCCCGGCGTGTCTGTTCGGAATGCAAGGTGGTGGAGGAGATCCCGGTCCAGTCCCTCATCCAGGCCGGCATCCCCGCCCACCAGGCGCCGGGGGTGGTCTGCTACCGGGGGGCCGGCTGCGCCAAGTGCAACAACACCGGCTACAAGGGGAGGGTCGGTTTCTACCAGGTCATGCCGATGATGGAGCCGATCCGCGAGCTGATCCTAAACGGCGCCAACACCGCCGAGATCAAGCGCGAGTCGATGCGGCTCGGCATCAAGACCATGCGGCAGTCGGGACTCACCAAGCTGATGGAAGGGGTCACCTCGTTCGAAGAGGTGCTCAGGGTGACCGTGGCGGACGACTAACCAACCCCATCTGCGAAAAGGTATCGGGCGGCGTTTTCAACAGCACAAGGAAGGTTACATGGTCAATTTTCATCAACTGCTCAAGGATCTCGTGGAGCGCGGAGGGTCCGACCTCCACATCACCACCAACACCTCCCCCCAGATCCGTATCGACGGGAAGCTCACCCCGATGGACATCCCGCCGCTCACCCCGGTTGAGACCAAGCAGCTCTGCTACAGCATCCTGACCGACTCGCAGAAGCACCGCTTCGAGGAGGACAACGAGCTCGACCTATCCTTCGGCGTCAAGGGGCTCTCCCGTTTCAGGGGGAACCTCTTCATCCAGAGGGGGGCGGTGGCCGGGGTCTTCAGGGTCATCCCCTACAAGATCCTCACCTTCGACGAATTGGGGCTTCCCCCTGTTGTCAAGATGCTCTGCGACAAGCCGCGCGGCCTGATCCTGGTCACCGGGCCGACCGGAAGCGGCAAGTCGACCACGCTCGCCTCGATGATCGACCACATCAACATGTCCCGCCGCGACCACATCGTGACCATCGAGGACCCGATCGAGTACCTCCACCCCCACAAGGGGTGCCTGGTCAACCAGCGCGAGGTGGGGGCCGACACCAAGAGCTTCAAGCACGCCTTGAAGTACGTGCTGAGGCAAGACCCGGACGTGGTCCTGATCGGCGAGCTCCGCGACCTGGAGACCATCGAGGCGGCGCTCACCCTGGCGGAGACCGGGCACCTCTGCTTCGCCACCCTGCACACCAACTCCTGCGCCCAGACCATCAACAGGATCATCGACGTCTTCCCTCCCTACCAGCAGACCCAGGTGCGGACCCAGCTCTCCTTCGTGCTGGAAGGGGTGCTCTCCCAGACCCTGGTCCCCAAGATGCACAGCCGCGGCCGCGCGCTGGCCTTGGAGGTGATGGTCCCCAACCCCGCCATCAGGAACCTGATCCGCGAGGACAAGGTGCACCAGATCTACTCCCAGATGCAGGTCGGCCAGGACAAGTTCGGGATGCAGACCATGAACCAGTGCCTCATGGCGCTGTTAGCCAAGAACATCATTTCCATCGACGAGGCGCTCGGGCGCTCGCCGGAGCCGGACGAGCTGAAGCAGATGCTCTCGCCGGGCTCCTCCATGCCCCGGCGCCCGCCGATGAGATAGCCAAACCTTCCGGCGCGGCCGATAAAAGGAGCATACGGGAATGCCCAAGTACAGTTGGGAAGCCAGGAGCAAGGCGGGAGCCACCCAGAAGGGGGTCATGGATGCGGCCAGTGCCGCCGCCGTCGAGACCCAGCTAAAACGTTACGGTTTCAGCAGCATCACGGTCAAGGAGGCGGGGAAGGGGCTCAGCATGGAGCTCAAGATCCCCGGCCTTTCCGGCGCCAAGAAGATCGACACCAAGGACCTGGTCGTCTTCACCCGCCAGTTCGCCACCATGATCGACTCGGGACTTCCGCTCGTGCAGTGCCTCGATATCCTCTCCTCCCAGCAGGAGAACCCGACCTTCAAGGACGTCCTGATCAAGGTCAAGGAGAGCGTCGAGAGCGGCTCCACCTTCGCCGAATCGCTCGCCCGGCATCCCAAGGCCTTCGACCAGCTCTACGTCAACCTGGTGGCGGCCGGCGAGGTCGGCGGTATCCTCGACACCATCCTCAACCGACTGGCGGCCTACATCGAGAAGGCCATGAAGCTCAAGAAGCAGGTCAAGGGCGCCATGGTCTACCCCGCCACCATCATGTCCATCGCGGTCATCGTCGTCGGCGTCATCCTGGTCTTCGTCATCCCGACCTTCGCCAAGATGTTCGCCGACTTCGGCGGCGAGCTGCCGGCGCCGACCCGCTTCGTCATCGCCCTGAGCCATTTCATGACCAAGTACATCCTGGTCCTGATCGCCCTCGGCTTCGCCGCCAAGTGGGGGGCCGGGAAGTACTACCAGACCCCCGCCGGCCGCAAGAACATCGACCGGATGGCCCTCAAGGCGCCGGTCATCGGCCCGCTGGTGCGCAAGGTCTCGGTGGCCAAGTTCACCCGCACCCTGGGGACCATGATCAGCTCCGGCGTCCCCATCATGGACGGCCTCGACATCGTGGCCAAGACCTCCGGCAACAAGATCGTCGAGGAGGCCATCTACAAGGTGCGCCAGTCGATCTCCGAGGGGCGCACCATGGCCGAACCGCTGGCCGAGTGCGGGGTCTTCCCCCCGATGGTGGTCCAGATGATCTCCGTCGGCGAGGCGACCGGCGCCATGGACACCATGCTGAACAAGATCGCCGACTTCTACGACGACGAGGTGGACGACGCGGTGAGCGCCCTCACCGCGATGATGGAGCCGATGCTCATGGTGTTCCTGGGGACCACCGTCGGCGGCCTGGTCATCGCCATGTACCTGCCGATCTTCAAGCTCGCCTCCACCGTCGGCGGATAGCCGATGCCCGAAGTCAGAAGGATCGTCTGGTCGATACTGCTGCGGGTGGTGATCGCCACCGGTTTCCTCGCCGCCCTTTTCATGCTTCACCTCCCCAACAGCGAGAGCTATGCGGAGGGGGCGCTGGGGGTGATGACCCGGCTGGTGATCGCGACCTACCTCTTCTCGCTCATCTCGCTCATCTCCCTTAGGTTCTCGGGGCGGCAGCTCAAGGCGGTGAGCTACGCCCAGATCGTGTGGGACCTCTTCCTGGTCACCACCCTGATCCTCATCACCGGCGGTGTCGCCTCCCCGTACGCGTTTCTCTACTTTCTCTCCATCGTAAGCGCCAGCGTCCTTTTGTCGCGTTCGGAGGCCTACTACACCGCCTCCCTTTGCGTCATCCTCTACGGCTCGATACTCGATTTCCAGTACTACGGGAGGCTGATCCCCTTGGGGCTCGGGCCGACCATGTCCCACCAGGTCGGGGCCGGCTACGTCTTCTACCTGATCTTTCTCTACAGCCTCTCCTTCTACCTGATCGCCTTTCTGGCCGGGAGCCTCTCGGAACGGGCGCGCGTCTCGGAGACCGCGCTCAAGGAAAAGGTGGTCGACTACGAGGAGCTGGAACGGCTCCACAGTTCCATCGTCTCCACCATCGACTCGGCCCTGGTTACCCTCTCCTCCGGCGGCAAGATCCGGGTCTTCAACCGCTACGCGGAGCTTCTTACCGGGTTCTCCCAGCAGGAGGCCTACGACCGGCCGGTGGACGAGCTCTTTCCCGGGCTTTCGCCCTACCTCGGCGGGGTCTTCGGGGTCTCCCACGGCGACTTCGTCCACCACGCCAAAAACGGCCACGAGCTCCTGCTCTCCTTCAAGTCGGTGCCCCTGGCGGGAAAGGAAGGGGATGAACCGGGGGCGCTTTTGGACATCAACGACCTGACCGACATCAAGCGGATGGCCGGGGAGCTGAAACGGGCCGACCGCCTGGCCGCCATCGGGGAGCTCTCGGCCCGCATGGCCCACGAGATCCGCAACCCGCTGGCCGCCATCAGCGGCTCCGTGCAGCTCGTCTCCCAGCGGGAAGGGGCCGACGAGAAGGACCGCCGGCTCTTCTCGATCATCGTGCGGGAAACCGACCGTCTCGATACGCTGCTGCGTGACTTCCTCCTTTACGCGAAACCTTCCCAGCCCGCCCCGGTCCCCCTGAACCTCCGCCGCCAGGTGGCCGACGTGGTGGCCCTTTTGGGGAGCGACCCGCGCCTGGCCGGGGTGAACATCGACAACCGGGTCCCCGGCGACCTGGTGCTCACCTTCGACAAGGACCACTGTGCGCAGATCTTCTGGAACCTCTTCGTAAACGGCGCCGAGGCGATGGCCGGGGGAGGGGAGATCCAGGTGGAGGCGGAACAGGTCAATGGGGAGGGGAGCGAGCGGGAGATCCGCATCTGCGTGAGCGACGACGGCTCGGGGATGAGCGACGAGGTGGTGAAGCGGGTCTTCGAGCCGTTCTTCACCACCAAGAAGGGGGGGACCGGCCTGGGCCTTGCCACCGTGTACCGGATCGTGGAGACCCACGGCGGCCGGGTCTCCGTCGCCAGCCGGCTCGGCGGGGGGACCATGGTCACCCTCTACCTCCCGAGCTAAACAAACAGTTCTATGTTCTATGTTCTATGTTGGGGGCAAAGACTTTCCTGATTAGCGCCAATCTTCCGCTGGAAGACAAGCGCGACATATTACGTCGTAGGTGGTTCATATAATCACGGCACATTCCATCCGAGGAGGCTGCCGTGAAGAATCGTTTCCAGTTCCAGTCAGG
>NZ_BLXW01000044.1:0-41047 GCF_054784495.1 Geomonas sp. Red276 | reverse complement strand
CTGATCGCTAAGTGGAAAATGAGGTTGGCGACGGTTGCAGCCAAACTGGAAAATTAGGCTGGCGACGGGGGTGGAAAATTTCGTTGGCGACAGCCCCCTTCAAACTGGCAAATTACCATGGCGGCCGACAAGTGTTACCAGCACCCCAGGCTTAACAGTGGACCAGACAACCACCGCCCATGACATTAGTGCCAACATGCAAATGAACACTGGCAACCCAATCACGTAACCATCTGATATTACGTTCACTATTGCGAGCAACGGGTTATCCACCCTAAGACCATATAGCAATATCACCAACTTACACGTTCCATGGAACAGAACTGACGCTTAAAGCATAGAATCCACGTCATAACTGCCACCTGATAACAGTTACATATCAAAGGGTTTAGGGTCTTTCGACTCGGATCAGGAGAGATCGTTTTGCAGCCTTTTTGCAAAATGATCTTGAGTGACCGAAAAGGTTCTTAGACCTTACTACAACGGCGACCATATTAGCCTCTGGACAGGGGGTATCGCTTCTAAGCTGGTCTACCCTATGCCTCTTAGACCGACTATCCTCTAACTACGCCATTTTGGCGGGCCTGAGTTTTTGGGGTGTGGGATTGAAAACTCGTGAGAGTCAAAAGGAGGGGATGTTACGTAATATTCGCACCATTATATTCTGGGATCACGGTAAGGTACTGATATGTTGAAGGTAGGAACTAATAGGAGGGTTACAGTGGTATGTCGATATGACGGGAATTGCAGGATCAAAGTAGACACACTTGCCTCTACTGCGTCAGAGTACCACCTGCGTCAACATCTGCGTCAGGATAACAAAAAGGCCACTTAGCTTTTGAGGTCTAAGTGGCCGTAATGTTTTGGTTGCGGGGACAGGATTTGAACCTGTGACCTTCGGGTTATGAGCCCGACGAGCTACCAGACTGCTCCACCCCGCGTCATGAGCAACTTCATTTATATACTACAGGCGATCTGCGGCGTCAAGCTAAAGTTGCACGGGCGTCGATTTGATGAACAAGGCCCCCATCCTCATCCTGTCCTTCTCCCTGAAGGAGAAGGAACCCAGGGCAAACCTATTTCCTGGCAGCCAGTCTTTGGCGGACGACTTCGAAGAGGAGGATGCCGCCGGCGACGGAGGCGTTGAGGGAGTTGACGCCCCCTTGCATCGGGATGCCTACCAGTTGGTCGCAGGATTTGCGGACCAGGGGACGGATCCCCTCCCCTTCCCCGCCGATGACGAGGGCCACCGGGCCGGTGAAGTCCTGCTGGTAGAGGGTGGACTTGGCCGATCCGTCGGCCCCGAAAACCCAGAAGCCGCTTTTCTTGAGCTCCTCAAGAGCCTGGGAGATGTTGACGACCTGGGCGACGGGGACGGTGGCCACCGCTCCCGCGGAGGCTTTCTCGGCGACGGCGGTGACGCCGGCGGCGCGGTCCTTGGGAATCACCACGGCGTGCGCGCCGGCACAGGCGGCGCTCCTGATCAGGGCGCCCAGGTTGTGCGGGTCCTGAACGCTGTCGAGCACCAGGATGAGGCCGTTGCCGGTTTCCTTCACCTTTTCCAGGATGTCGTCGAAGTCGGCGTAGGGGAAGGGTTCGACCTTGAGGGCCACGCCCTGGTGGTGGTCGGTCCCGCAGAGACGGGAGAGATCCCCCTTGTCGCGCTGGCGCACGGGGACCTTGCGGTCGGCGGCGAGCTTCAGAAGCTTTTCGATTCTCTTGTCGGAGGAGGAACCGGAGATGAAGAGCTCGAAGATGCGACGGGTGCCGCGGAGGGCTTCGGTGACGGGGTTGAGGCCGTAGATTATTTCTTCTTTGGGGGACATGGGGAACCCTTAAACACTAAAAACATCGAACGCGGATGACGGATAAAAAGGAATCAGGCGACAAACCATGAACGCGGATGACGCGGATTGAGCGGATTTACGCGGATAAACCTGAAGGCTTTCCTGATTAGCAGCCATCTTCCGCTTGGCCAACTCTCCCTCTCCTTCAAGGAGAGGGCGGGGGTGAGGATGGGGTAAAGGAGCCGGAACGATGCCCCCATCCTCATCCTGTCCTTCCCCTTGAAGGGGAAGGGACGCATAGCGGAAGATCATCGCTAATCGGCAAAGCTTTTGGGGTTACCCCAAAGGCTAAAGGGCTTAAGACTTGATCCTGCTTTTGCAGTATCCGCGTACATCCGTTACATCCGCGTCATCCGCGTTCTATGGCTTTTAGGTTTTAACCGGCTACGATCTCGTCGACGATGAGCTTGGCGGCGGCGACCGGGTCCTTGGCGGCGGCGATGGGGCGGCCGATCACCAGGTAGGAGGAGCCGGCTTTGACGGCGTCGGCCGGAGTCATGATCCGTTTCTGGTCGTCGGTGGAGGCGAAGGCGGGACGCACGCCGGGGGTGACGACCAGGAAGTCGTTGCCGCAGGCCTCGCGGATGAGGCCGACTTCCTGCGGGGAGGCGACCACGCCATCGACACCGGCGCTCTTGGCGAGCTTGGCGAGCTTCACGACCATCTCGGGGACGGAGAGCTCGATGCCGATGCCGCGCAGGGTCTCCTCGTTGGAGGAGGTGAGGATGGTGATGGCCAAAACCTTGGGACGCTCGGCGGCTTTGAAGTTCTTGTCGAGGGTCTCCATGGTGGTGTTCATCATCTCGAACCCGCCCAGGGCGTGGAGGTCGCAGAGTTTCACGCCGAGGTTGGCAGCCTCGAGGGTGGCCATGGCGACGGTGTTGGGGATGTCGTGGTACTTGAGGTCGAGGAAGATCTCGCCGCCATGCTTCTGGATCATGCGGACCGCCTCGGGGCCGCAGGAGGTGTAGAGCTGCTTGCCGACCTTGAAGACGCCGACGTGGCCGGAGAGGCGCTCGGCCCACATCTCGACCTCGTCGAAACCTTTGACGTCCATGGCGAAAATGATCTTCTTGATTGCTTCTTCTCTGGTCATATTGGAACCCCTAAAATCATGGAACGCGGATGACGCGGATTGGGCGGATTATCGCGGATCAAACCTAAAAAGCTTTTGGGGGTCCCCCAAAGTCTAAAAGATTTTAGTCTTAATCCTGATATTGCAGTATCCGCGTAAATCCGTTAAATCCGCGTCATCCGCGTTCTAATTGTGTTTGATGTTAAGCCTTCAGTGCCTCTTTGACGGCGGCTTTGACTTTGGCGACGGCGTCGGCGATCGGGAGGATCTCTACTTCACCGCTTCTTCTCTCTTTGAGCTCGACTTTGCCGTCTACCAGGTTCTTCGCCCCGACCACGATCCTGAGCGGGATGCCGATCAGGTCGGCGTCCTTGAACTTGAAGCCGGGACGCTCGTCGCGGTCGTCCAAAAGCACCTCGACACCGGCCTCCATCAGCTGCTCGTAGATCTCCTCGGCAGCCTTTTTCACCGCTTCGTCCTTGGCGCCACCCAGCTCGGAGATGATGCAGTGGAAGGGGGCGATGGGGATCGGGAAGATGATCCCGTTCTCGTCATGGTTTTGCTCGATGCAGGCGGCCACGGTGCGGCCGATGCCGATGCCGTAGCACCCCATGAAGATGATCTGCTCTTTCCCCTCGGCGTCGAGGTAGCTCGCGTTCAAGGCCTTGGAGTACTTGGTCCCCAGCTTGAAGACGTGCCCGACTTCGATGCCGCGCCAGATCTCCAGGTGGCCGTCCACGCAGCGGGGGCACTCGTCTCCCACTACGACGTTCCTGATATCGACGAACTCGGGCGCCGGGAAGTCGCGGCCGGCGTTGACGTTCTTTAAGTGGGTGTCGGCGGCGTTGGCGCCGGTCACGAAGTTGCGGAGCCCCTCGACGGAGAGGTCGGCAACGATCTTGACCTTGCCGGCGAGACCAACCGGGCCGGCGTAACCGGTCGGTGCGCCGGTGACTTTCACGACCACCTCGTCCTCGGCCATCTCCAACTCGGTGCAGTTCAAATGGTTCTTCAGCTTGATCTCGTTGAGGTCGTAGTCGCCCCTGAGAAGGGCCACCACCGGCTCTCCGTCGGCCACCAGCACCAGGGTCTTCACGATCTGGGTGGTGTTGAGGCCGAGGAACTTGGCAACGTCCTCGATGCTCTTCTGCCCCGGGGTCGCCACCCTTTCCAGCGGGCGGGGATCGGCGTGCTCGGCTCCGGTCGCGCTCTTCGCCTCGGCCTTCTCCATGTTGGCGGCGTACTCGCAGTGCGAGCAGGAGACGATGGCGTCCTCGCCGGAGTCGGCCAGCACCATGAACTCATGGGAGTAGTTCCCCCCGATGGTGCCGGTGTCGGCCTCGACGGCGCGGAACCTGAGGCCGCAGCGCTCGAAGATCCGGCGGTAGGCCTTGTACATCTTCTCGTAGGAGACGTTGCCGCCGGCCTCGTTCACGTCGAAGGAGTAGGCGTCCTTCATGATGAACTCGCGGCCGCGCATCAGGCCGAAGCGGGGGCGGATCTCGTCACGGAACTTACCCTGGACCTGGTACAGGTTGATCGGCATCTGGCGGTAGCTGCGGATCTCCTTGCGGATCAGGTCGGTGATTACTTCCTCGTGGGTGGGGCCCATGCAGAATTCGGCGTCCTTACGGTCCTTGAAGCGGAGGAGCTCCTTGCCGTAGAAATCCCAGCGGCCCGACTCCTTCCAGAGTTCGGAAGGCTGCACGGCCGGCATCAGGAGTTCGATGGCGCCGGCGCGGTTCATCTCCTCACGGACGATCTGTTCCACCTTCCGGATGGAGCGAAGCCCCAGCGGGAGGTAATTGTAGATGCCGGCGGCCAGTTTGCGGATCATGCCGGCCCTCAGCATCAGCTTGTGGGAAATGACCTCGGCGTCGGAGGGAGTCTCCTTGACGGTCGGGATGAAGTACTGGGAGTAGCGCATGGGTTAGCCTCTCTATTGGATTAAATAAAAACCGAATCAAAAGCCAGGGAACGCGGATGACGCGGATTGAGCGGATTTGCGCGGATAAGGCAAAAGACAGTGATTCAAAAAAGCCTTTGGGTTACCCCCTGAAAGCTTTAGGGTTTATCCGCGTAAATCCGTCCGATCCGCGTCATCCGCGTTCAATGGTTTAGGTGTTATTAGTTTTTATCGCTGTTAGTAGCTTTCAGGACTTCCTCGACCAGTGCGTCGGCCATCTCGCCCTCGGGGACTTTGCGGATGATCTCCCCGTTTTTGAAGAGGAGCCCCTCCCCTTTTCCGCCGGCGATACCGAAGTCGGCTTCGCGGGCCTCGCCGGGACCGTTGACGGCGCACCCCATCACGGCGACCGTGATGTTCTTGTCGAGGAAGCCGAGCCTGCGCTCGACCTCTTCCGCCACCGGGATGAGATCGATCTGGCAACGCCCGCAGGTCGGGCAGGAGACGAAGTTGATCCCCCGCTGCCTGAGACCGAGGCATTTAAGGATGTCGTAGGCCACCCGCACCTCGTCCACCGGGTCGCCGGTCAAGGAAACGCGCATGGTGTCGCCGATCCCCTGGTTCAGGAGGATGCCGAGCCCCACGGACGACTTGATGGTGCCGGAGAACTTGGTGCCGGCTTCGGTCACCCCGATGTGGAGTGGATAATCGACGGCTTCGGAGAGAAGCTGGTAGGCCTTGAGGGTGCGTACGACATCGGAGACCTTGATGGAGATCTTGATCTGGTCGTAGTTGAGCTCTTCCAGGATCCGCACGTGACCAAGTGCCGACTCGACCATCGCCTCGGGGGTCGGGTGGCCGTACTTGATCAGCAGCTCCTTTTCGAGTGAGCCGCCGTTGACGCCGATGCGGATCGGGATCTGCCGTTCTGCGGCAGCCTTGACGACCTCGGCGACCTTCCAGCGCTCGCCGATGTTGCCGGGGTTGAGACGGAGACCGTCGACGCCTGATTCGAGCGCTTTGAGGGCCAGTTTGTAGTCGAAATGGATATCGGCGATGAGGGGCATCGGACTTCCGGCCTTGATCTTGCCCAGGGCCAGGGCCGCGTCCATGTCGGGAACGGCGCAGCGGATGATCTCGCACCCGACTTCGGCCAGTTGACCGATCTGGGCGAGGGTCGCCTCTACGTTTCGCGTGTCGGTGGAGCACATGGACTGGACGACGCAGGGAGCGCCGCCGCCGATGGGGATATTACCTACCTTGATCTGCTTGGTTGTTTTTTTCATAGCGGGACATAGTAGCTAAATCAGCCCCGGAAATCAAGGAAGATCCCCCCTTTATGGCTCTTCCCCCATCCTCACCCTGTCCCTCCCCTTGAAGGGGAGGGAACGTTGGCCGGAGGAGTTGATCTGATTTTATTTCTTGCTGTAGGTCCCCATCAACTCGCACTGTGCCAGTATCTTCCCTTGCATGGCATGCTCGAGGTCCTTTTTCTGGGCTGACGAGGGGAGGGTGAGAGTATCTTTCAGAGCATAGAGCTTGAAGAAGTAGCGGTGGGTACCGGAGGGGGGACAGGGGGCGCCGTAGTTGGTCTTCTTCCAGCTGTTGGTTCCCTGGCGGGCTTCGGCGGGGGCGTGGCCGGCGGGTATTTCGATGGTGCCGGGAGCGATGTTCCAGACCACCCAGTGGACCCACGTACCCACCGGGGCATCGGGGTCGTCGACGACCAATGCGAGAGATTTCGTTCCGCTGGGGACACCCTGGATCGCCAGCGGAGGACTCGCGTCCTTGCCATCGCAGGTGTACAGGGCCGGGATCGGCTGGCCGTCGGCAAACGCGGGGCTGGTCAGGTTCATCTTTCGCACCTCCTTGGCTGACAGGGAAACGGCAAGGACGAATAACAGGAGCGGGATTAAGAGATAGAGGGGGCGTGGCATGATGGGCACCTCCTTATCGGATTCGTCTAGGCAATATCCCCCCTGTCCCCCCTTCGCAAAAGGGAACCAGTCTCCACCCTTTGGGAGTGAGCAACGAAAGATGCGGGGAGCGAGACTATGGAGAAGGGGGAAACAATGGTCAAAGTGTAGCGCCGGCGGGGGGCGGTGCAAGAGAGATCGGTGATTCGGCGGTTGACAGTGGGGGGTTTTCCATTTAAGTAAGAGGGCATGAAAAATAAAAGACATACGACAGACATCACGGCCAAAGCCGGCAACGCCCACTCAGAGAAAAAAGACCACGTAAAGAGTGGTGCGTCGAAGGGGACCGCCGCAAAGCCCTTCAAGCCTCATGCGGATAAGGCTCTCTTTCCCAAGCGTGGCGGCGGCGCTCCCTCGAAGGGGAACCCGGGACACGGCGATCAGGATCCCCGGGAAAAACGAAACGCGACCAATGCCGGCAGCAGCTCCGAGCCGGTGTCCAAGCCTCCCCGCAGAGCCGAGAGGCTGAAGCACCGCGATTTCGATAACGAAGAGGCCAAACACGGAACCATCCAGGCCCCCAAAGGTACCAAGGCCCGTGCCTTTGAAAAGAGCCCCCCGCGTGCTGCACGGGGAGCGGATTCTCCTGCCGGTTCCGCACGCTCTAAGGCCGCGCGGGGAGCGGACTCTCCTGCCGGCTCCGCACGCTTTAAGGCCGCACGTGGAGCGGACTCTCCTGCCGGCTCCGCACGCTTTAAGGCCGCGCGAGGAGCGGATTCTCCTGCCGGCTCCGCACCCTCTAAGGCCGCAACCAAGGATAAGGCCCCCAAAGTAGCCACGCGCGGCGGCGAGCAGCGGGAAACGCCGGGCAAGCCGAGCCTGCGAAGCGGAATGACGGTGGAGCTATCCATCACCTCCACCAACGAGGACGGCTTCGGCGTCGCCCATCACGAGGGAACGCGCGTCCTGGTCGCCGGTGGGCTTCCGGGCGAGGTGCTGGTGGCCAGAATCACCTATGTCGGCCGCCGCGAATCGTTCGGCAACATCATCAAGGTTCTCAAGACCTCCGCCGATCGTGAGGCGGCTCCCGCCTGCGGGATGGGGAAAGCCTGCGACGGCTGTCCTCTCATCCAGATGCGCTATCCGGCCCAACTCGCCTGGAAGAAGAACATGGTCCAGCGCGAGATGACCAAGTACCCTTCGCTGGCGGCGGTCCCGATCCACGACACCATCGCCTCCCCGAAACAGCTGGAGTACCGGAACACGGCCAAGCTGGTGGTTGCCGGCAAGCATTCCGATCCGGTCATCGGCATCTACCGCCGCAACACGCACGACGTGCTGGAGATTGCGGACTGCCCGCTCCACCACCCCCTCATCAACAAGGTCGTTAAGGCGGCCAAGGAGGGGATCAAGAAAGGGAAAGTCCCTATCTACAACCCGAAGAGCGAGATGGGTCTTCTCCGCTACCTGGTGGTCCGCGTGGCCGAGCCGAGCGAGCGGGTCATGGTGGTCTTCGTCACCAGCGACCAGGGGTACAACGAGATCCACCACCTGGCGAAGTTCGTCCAGCAGGCGGTGCCGGAGGTCGACGTGGTCGCCCAGAACATCAACGCCTCGACCGGCAACGTCATCTTCGGGCACAAGGACCGCTTCCTCACCCGCGAGCACACCCTGCGCGCCTACGTCGGGGAGAAGAGCTTCCACCTTTCGCCCCACTCTTTTTTCCAGGTCAACAGCGGCGCAGCCAACATCATCTATGAGAAGGTGCGGGAGCTGGCCAAACTCTCCGGCAAGGAACGTGTGATCGACGTGTACTGCGGGATCGGCGGGATTTCCCTGTTCCTCGCCGACCAGGCCCGGGAGGTGGTGGGGATCGAGTTCGTGGAGGCGGCGGTCGCCGATGCCACGGCCAACGCGCTTCTCAACAAGGCGGAGAACTGCAGCTTCGAGGCGGGCGATGCCGCCCATCTCATCGACGAGATCGGGGAGGAGGGAGGCGCGGACCTGGTGGTGCTCAACCCCCCGCGCAAGGGGTGCGAGGAGAAGGTGCTGAAGAGCGTCGCGGCCATCAAACCGAAGCGGATCGTGTACGTGTCCTGCTCGCCAGAAACGCTCGCGCGCGATCTCGACATACTCTCCCGGCTGGGTTATCGGACGGTCGAGATCAACCCGGTGGACATGTTCCCGCAGACGGTGCATGTCGAGGACGTTGCGTTGCTGGAAACAGCCTGAGAGGGCCAGGGTGAGGGGGCGGGTTCAACGTAGAAAAAACCTCCCCCACCCGGCCTTCGGCCACCCTCTCCCCTGAAGGGGCGAGGGTATAAAATACACTCTCTTCATCGTCAGGGGATAATGGTGGGCACCGGGTGTCCACCATTTGTTTGTTTCGGCGTGCATCGAAACGTTTTATGTGGACGGGAAAGGGGCAACGCGATGGATCGTGTCATCGAAAAGGTAAGACGCCTCTTCCCGTCGCAACTGCACGACCGGCTCTTTATGGTCGGCGGGATGGTGCGGGATTTCATGCTCGGCATCCCCTGCCAGGACATCGATCTCGTTGCCATCGTCCCCCCCGACGATCTCACCTCGCTTGGCTTTCGTCTGGTGGAGGCCAAGAGCTCTCCCAATATCTATTTCCGCTTCGACAGGGAACTCGGCAAGGTGGAGGTGACGCGGCTTTCCTCCCCCGGGGATCTCGCGGAGGACCTGCGCCGAAGGGACTTCACCGCCAACGCCATGGCGATGAAGCTCGACGGCACGGTCGAGGACCCGCTGGACGGAAGACTTGCGGTCGAGAACAGGGTGCTTCAACTCTGCTCGCCGACGAGTCTCTCCGACGATCCTGCCAGGATCTTCCGCGCTTTCCGGTTCGAGTGCGAAGGGTGGCGGCTCGATGCCGAGGCGGAGGCGGCGATCTCCTCCCGGCAGTGGTCGGAAGCGCTCTCCCGCCTTCCGATGGAGCGTTTCTCCCAGGAGATGCTGAAGGCGCTCTCCAAGGACGCCCCGTCCCGTTTCTTCCGCCGCATGCTCCAGCTCAACGTAGGCGGCAACCTCCTCCCCGAGATTTTCCTGATGCCCCAGGTTCCCGCCGGGCCGCTCCACCACCCGGAAGGCGACCTCTTGGAGCACTCGATGCTGACCCTCGAGCGGATGACCGCCCTCACCCCCGACGTCAAGGCCCGCTTCTGCGCCCTCTTCCACGACCTCGGTAAACTGGCCACCGCGGAGGAGCTTTACCCGAAGCACCACGGACACGAGGAGGCGGGCGCGGATGCCGCCCGTCAGTTCTGCACCAGGCTCCGCCTCCCCTCCTCCCTGCAAAGAGGTTTGCGGGCCGCCTGCGCCCTCCACGGCAACGCCAACCGCTGGGATGAGCTGCGCGATTCGACGAGGATCAAACTGGCCTTGGGCGCCATCAAGGGGGGGATCGACGCATTCCTGCCGCTTCTCGTCGAAGCTGATTTCAAGGTTGGGATGAAGGGATGGATGGAGACCCTGGAAGTGGCGGCGCTGAACGCCGCCCGGTTGGGGATCGATCCGGCGCTTTGGAAGGGGCCGGACTTCCCGCCCGAGAAGGTCCAGCAGATCATCATGCAGCGCCGGGTCGAGGTGCTGCGGGTGCGGCGCAGGGAGGCGGAGTAGCTTCCGCCCGGTCGGAAGGGGTGGTCGGCGCGTGAAGGGCGTTACGGCTTACCTGCTTCGCTTCGCTCGCTCCCTTTCCTTTTCCTCCCGTTCATGGTCAGTTTCAGAATAGAACTGTCGTAGATCGCCTCGAACATCCCCTCGATCTTGAAGAAGGCGGCCAAAACGGCCGGATCGAAATGCCCCTCCGGATTTATCCGCTCGTCCCCCTCCCGGAAGACCTGCAGCGCCTCCTGGTGCGTCATCGGCCTCTTGTAGCTTCGACGGGAGCGGAGGGCATCGTAGACGTCGGCAACCTTGACGATACGGCCGGCGATGGGGATGCGCTCTCCTTTGAGCCGCTTCGGATAACCGGTGCCGTCCCAGTTCTCGTGGTGGGAGATGGCGATCTCGCGCGCCACCTTCAGCCGGGGAGAATCGCCCAGTATCTGCAGCCCCAAGGCGGGATGCTGGCGTATGAGCTGCATCTCCCGGTGGTTGAGAGGCCCCTTCTTGAGGAGGATGTCTACCGGGATCCTGATCTTCCCTACGTCGTGCATCTGCGCCGATATGGAGATGTCCTCCACGAAGGCCAGGTTGAATCCCATGTTGGCCGCCAAGGCACCCGCGTACCGGTTGACCCGGACCACGTGCCTCCCGGTGTCCTCCTCGGCCGCCTCGCAGGCGCGCGCCAGGGCCTCGATGGTGTAGGTGAAGGCCCGTTCGGTCTCCCGCATCTCGTCGGAGACGGTGACGAGGGAGCCGATCACCACCGCGGCGCTTCTCAAGACGTCGGCGTCGTACTCGCTGGCGCCACCCGGGTAATTGAAGGCCACCAGCACCCCGGGGGAGCCGCCGCTTATCCGGCAGCTCACGAAATTGAGGATGGGATCCCCCATCGCCCTCACCACGGAGGGATGAAAGAAGTTCTGGAACTCCTCGATGCTCCCGCTGATCTCCCTCCAGTTGATGGGGACCACGTCGGTGCCACCCTCCACCCGCACCAGGCTCAGGGCGTAGCTGGAATCCGGTTCGATGGTGATCTCATCGGATCGCTCGATCAGCTGTCCCTCCCTCAGGTGAAAGACCCTTCCGGTGCAGCAGGTGCAGTTGGGGCCTTCCTGGGCGATGAAGATCGCCGCCGGACCGCGCCTCCCCTTCCCTCCCAGCAGATGGGCCAGTACCTGGTAATACAGTTCATCCGAGGTGAACTTGCGGCGGGACAGGTCCTTCAGCGTGCTGTCGGTCAGGGAGATCAGGTCCAGGGTCTGTCGCAGGGCCATGTGGCAAAGTTCGATGGACATCGGGGCCTCGGGAGTATGCCTAAATGGTATTAACGACGGAGAGTATTGCTTTTAAGGAAAGTATAGCAGATGACGGAGGAGTCCTTGAGAACCTCCCTCACCCGTCCCGCGGCCGCCCTCTCCCCTGAAGGGGCGAGGAGGCAAAAAAAAAGCCCGGCGGGTTTCCCCGCCGGGCCGGTACTGCGATGTTCCGGGTCGGCTTAGGCCTGGGCGGCGATCGCCTTCTCGTAGCCCATGTTGAAGGCCTTCTTGTTCAGCTCGAGGAAGGCTTCCGGTACGCGGGAGAGCACGGCCTTCTCGGCGGACTCCTTGGAGACCACGCCGGTCAGGGCGACGATGGCGCCGAGAGCGACGATGTTGGCCACGATCTCGCGGCCGACTTCGTTCTTGGCGGTGTTGATGATCGGGAAGGCGACGGTCTTGAAGTTCCCTTTGGGGAGATTCTTCACGAGGTCGGAGTCGATCAGCAGCACGCCACCCTCTTTGAGGTCGTGGGAGTACTTGTCGCAGGCTTCCTGGGTCAGCGCCAAGAGGGCGTCGACCACGGTGGCCTTCGGGTAGTCGATGGTGGCGTCGGAAACGATGACTTCCGACTTGGAAGCGCCACCACGGGCCTCCGGACCGTAGCTCTGGGACTGGACAGCCTGTTTCCCGTCGTAGATGGAGGCGGCTTCGGCCATGATCACGCCGGCAAGGATGAGACCCTGCCCGCCTGCCCCGGAAAATCTGATTTCATATCTCTGAGACATTTTGGGTTCTCCTTACTTTTTTATTTCTGGGCGCGCTCGATGACTTTGGCGTACTCGGTGGTGTACTCCGGCTTCTCGACCTTGTGCAGGACACCGGTGATGATCTTGCCCTGGAGCTGCTCGGCGGTCATCTTCTCGGCGGCCTTGACCGGAACGGCGACGTCTTTCAGGCGGTTCATCATCTCGATGACCGACTTGAACTTGTTGCGGCGGCCGTAGGTGGTCGGGCAGTCGTCCAGGATCTCGACCACGGAGAAGCCTTTGTGCTGGATCGCCTCGACGATCAGCTTGTCGATCTGGGTCGCGTGGTAGGCGGTTCCGCGGGCCACGAAGGTGGCGCCGGCGCCGATGGCGAGCTGGGCGACGTCGAAGGACGGGTCGGGGTTGCCGTACGGGGTGGTGGAAGCCTTGGCACCGGTCGGGGTGCAGGGGGAGAACTGGCCACCGGTCATCCCGTAGATGTTGTTGTTCATGATGATGTAGGTCATGTCGATGTTACGGCGGCAGGCGTGGATGAAGTGGTTACCGCCGATGGCGGTGCCGTCGCCGTCGCCGCCGCACAGGATCACGTTCATCTCCGGCTTGGCAAGCTTCACGCCGGTGGCGAAAGCAGCGGCACGGCCGTGAGCGGTGTGCAGGGTGCAGCAGTCGAGGTAGCCCGGCAGACGCGAGGCGCAGCCGATACCGGAGACGATGGCGGTGTTGTTCTTGTCGAGGCCGAGGGTATCGATGGCCCTGATCAGACCCTTCATGACAATGCCGTGGCCGCAGCCCGGGCACCAGATGTGCGGGAGCTTACCGGGGCGGATGTATTTATCGTAATCAAAAGCCATGTTACTTGACCTCCTTGATCTTTTCGAGGATCTGCCCCGGGTTGATCGGCTCGCCGTCAACACGGAAGATGCCGTGGACCGGAGCCTTGCCGTCGATGCACCCTTTGACCACGCCGGTGCACATACCGAGGTTCATCTCCGGGGTGATGATGGCCTTCACCTTGCCGGCGAGAGCGTTGATCTGCTTCTCCGGGAACGGCCAGAAGGTCTTGATCCTGAAGAGGCCGGCTTTGATACCCTGCTTGCGGGCTTCGTTCACGGCGAAACGGGCGGAACGGGAGGTGGAACCGAAGGCGACCACGGCAACCTCGGCGTCGTCCAGCAGGTACTCTTCGAACTGGACGATGTCGTCCACGTTGGCTTCAACTTTACGGACCTGGCGCTCTTCCTCGGCCTGGACCCAGGCGGCCTTGGTGGTCGGGAAGCCGTCCTGGCCCTTGTTGAGGCCGGTGACGTGGAAGCGGTAGCCGGAGCCGAAGGCGGCCAGGGGCGGCACGTCGCCGAAGCTCGTGTCGTACGGCTTGTACTCGGCCGGGCCGACCGACGGAGCGGTGCGGTTGATCACTTCGAGCTCGCCCGGCTCGGGGAACACGATGCGCTCACGCATGTGGGCGACGATCTCGTCCGGCATGACCATGACCGGGGTGCGGTACTTCTCGGCCAGGTTGAAGGCGCGGACGGTTTCTTCGAAGAGCTCCTGGACGGAGGCCGGGGTCAGGCAGATGGCCGGGTGGTCACCGTGGGTGCCCCACTTGGCGCTCATCACGTCGGACTGCGACGGGCCGGTCGGCATGCCGGTGGAGGGGCCGCCCCTCATGACGTTGACGATGACGCACGGGGTCTCGGCGATGCAGGCGTAACCGATCAGCTCCTGCTTGAGGGAGAGGCCCGGGCCGGAGGTCGCGGTAAGAACTTTCGCGCCGGTGAGCGATGCGCCGATGACGGAAGCCATGGCGCCGATCTCGTCCTCCATCTGGATGAACTTGCCGCCGATCTTCGGCAGCTCAACGGACATCACCTCGGCCACCTCGGTGGAAGGGGTGATCGGATAACCGCCGAAGAAAGTGCAACCGGCGTAGAGCGCACCCTGAGCGGCTGCCTCGTTCCCCTGAAGGAATGCAACTTTTTTAGCCACTTTAACTACCTCCTGAAATTATTAAGCTGACACTTTGATGGCAAAGTCAGGGCAGCGCAGTTCGCACTGCATGCACTTGATGCAAGCTTCAAGGTTCTTGACGCTTGCCACAAAACCTTTCATCTCCAAGACTTTGGTCGGGCAGAATTCCACACAGATGTGGCACCCCTTGCAGTACTTTTCGATGATCTCGATCGTCGGCAGTTTTTTCTCCATCCACGTAGCTCCTTTGACTGAAATGCCTTTTTGAGGCTGGAAATGTTGCCTTATAACACAATCTGTATACACAATGCAAGCGGCAATATTCGGATAAAACGATACTTTATCGGTACCGTTGCCGCAAAAAAGGGGCAAGGAGGGGACACCTCCTTGCCCCTGGTACAGATTTCGTGAGGCCTGTTACTTCAGGGTGCCGACCAGTTCTTTAACGGCGGCGACCGACTTGTCCATCATGGCCTGCTCGTCGGCATCCAGTTCGAACTCGAGGATGGACTCGATGCCGCCAGCGCCGATCACGGTCGGAACGCCGACGTAGTACCCTTTCACGCCGAACTCGCCGTTGAGGTACACGCAGGAGGGGAGTACGCGCTTGGAGTCCTTGAGGTAGGACTCGGCCATCGCGATGGCGGAGGAAGCCGGGGAGTAGAAGGCGGAACCGGTTTTCAGCAGGGCGACAACCTCGCCGCCCGCACCGCGGGTACGCTTGACCATGGCGTCCATGACTTCTTTGGCCTTGGCTTTGTCCTTGTACTTCCTCTCGAGGAGCTCCATGACCGGGATGCCGTTCACGGAGGCGTAGCGGATCAGCGGCACCATGTCGTCGCCGTGGCCGCCCAGGGTCATGGCGTTGACGTCCTTCACGGAGACGCCGAGTTCCCAGGCGATGAAGGCCTTGAAGCGGGCGGAGTCGAGCACGCCGGCCTGGCCGATGATCTTGTTGTGCGGGAAGCCGGTGATCTTCTGGCAGAGGGTCACCATGGCGTCGAGCGGGTTGGAGATGACGATCACGAAGGCGTTGGGGGCGTTGGCCTTGATCCCTTCGGCGACGGAGGTCATGATCTTGGAGTTGACTTCGATCAGGTCGTCGCGGCTCATGCCCGGTTTGCGGGGGAGACCGGCGGTGACGATGACGACGTCGGCGCCTTTGATGTCCTCGTAGGTGTTGGTACCTTTCAGGCAGACGTCGAAGCCGTCAACCGGGGCAGCCTCGGCGATGTCGAGCATCTTGCCCTGGGGAAGACCTTCGACGATATCGAACATCACGACGTCGCCGAGTTCGCGCAGAGCGCAGAGCTGAGCAAGGACGCCACCAATCTGACCACCACCGATGAGTGCGATTTTCTTACGTGCCATTTTTTGTTCCTCCACAATGAGATTGAAGTTGTCTACGTGATGCTGCGGATTATTTGTTGATAGCGTCGATGATTGCGTTCAGGGTCGCGCTCGGACGCATGGCCTTCTCGGTCTTCGCGTCGTCCGGGTGGTAGTAGCCGCCCATGTCGACCGGCTTGCCCTGGGCCCCGATCAGCTCGGCGTTGATCTTCTCCTCGTTGGCCTGGAGCTCCTTGGCGATCTTGGCGAACTGGGCGGCGAGAGCTGCGTCCTTGGTCTGGGCGGCCAGCGCCTCGGCCCAGTACATGGCGAGGTAGAAGTGGGAGCCGCGGTTGTCGATCTGGCCGACCTTACGGGCCGGGTTCTTGTTCTGGTCGAGGAACTTGGTGTTGGCCGCATCCAGGGTGTCGGCCAGAAGCTGCGCCTTCTCGTTCTTGAAGGTGGCGGCCAGGTGCTCGAGGGAGACGGCCAGGGCCAGGAACTCGCCGAGCGAATCCCAGCGGAGGTACCCTTCCTGCTGGAACTGCTGCACGTGCTTGGGAGCGGAGCCGCCCGCACCGGTCTCGAAGAGGCCACCGCCGGCCAGAAGCGGCACGATGGAGAGCATCTTGGCGGAGGTGCCGAGCTCGAGGATCGGGAAGAGGTCGGTCAGGTAGTCCCTCAGGGCGTTGCCGGTGACGGTGATGGTGTCGAGGCCGGCCTTGGCGCGCTTGCAGGTGTAGAGCATCGCCTCGGGCGGTGCCATGATCGGGAGCTCAAGCCCGGTGGTGTCGTGGTCTTTGAGGTACTTCTGAACCTTGACGATCAGCTGGGCGTCGTGGGCGCGGTTCTTGTCGAGCCAGAAGACGGCCGGGGTCTTGGTGGCGCGGGCGCGGTTGACGGCGAGCTTGACCCAGTCCTGGATCGGGAGATCCTTGGCCTGGCAGCCCCTCCAGATGTCCCCCTCTTCGACCTGGTGCTCGAACACCACCTTGCCGGCCGGGTCGACCAGGCGGAAGGTGCCGTCGGCGGCAGCCTTGAAGGTCTTGTCGTGGGAGCCGTACTCCTCGGCCTTCTGAGCCATGAGGCCCACGTTGGAGGTGGAGCCCATGGTGGTCGGGTCGAACTGGCCGTTCTCCTTGCAGAAGTCGATGCAGACCTGGTACCACTCGGAGTAGCTCGTGTCGGGCACCACGCACTTGACGTCGTGGAGTTTCCCGTCCGGGCCCCACATCTTGCCGGAGTCGCGGATCACCACCGGCATGGAGGCGTCGATGATGATGTCGTTGGAGGCGTGCAGGTTGGTGATCCCTTTGTCGGAGTCGACCATGGCCATCTCGGGACGCTTGGCGTAGACGGCCTTGATGTCGGCCTCGATCTCGGCGCGCTTGGCGTCGGGGAGGCTCGCGAGCTTCTTGTAGAGGTCGCCCAGGCCGAGGTCGGGGTTGACCCCCAGCTCCTTGAAGGTGGCGGCGTGCTTGGTGAAGACGTCCTCGAAGAAGACCGAGACGAAATGCCCGAAGATGATCGGGTCGGAGATCTTCATCATGGTGGCCTTCAGGTGGACGGAGAAGAGGATCCCCTTGGCCTTGGCGTCGGCGATCTGCTCGGCGATGAACTTGCGGAGGGCCTTGACGCTCATGAAGGAGCCGTCGACCACCTCGCCGGCCTGCAGCTTCAGCTCTTTCATGCAGGTGGCCTTGCCGGCCTTGTCGACGAACTCGATCTTGTAGGTGCCCGCCTCCGGAACGGTGGCGGACTTCTCGGAGTGGTAGAAGTCGCCGGCGGTCATGTGGGAGACGTGGCTCTTGGAATCGGGGCTCCAGGCGCCCATCTTGTGCGGGTGCTTCTTGGCGTACTCCTTGACGGCCTTGGCGGAGCGGCGGTCGGAGTTACCCTCGCGCAGTACCGGGTTGACGGCGGAACCGAGCACCTTGGCGAAACGGGCGTTAAGGGCCTTTTCCTCTTCGGTCTTGGGATCTTCCGGGTAGTCCGGAATGTCGTAACCCTGGCTCTGCAGCTCGGCGATGGCGGCTTTCAGCTGCGGAATCGAGGCGGAGACGTTGGGGAGCTTGATGATGTTGGCTTCCACCTTCTGGGTCAGGTCGCCCAGGTAAGCCAGCTCGTCGGCGATCTTCTGGTCCGCTCTCAGTTTCTCGGGGAAGTTGGCGATGATTCTGCCGGCGAGGGAGATGTCCCTGGTCTCGACCTCAACGCCCGCTGCCTTCGTGAAGGCATTGACGATGGGAAGCAGGGAGTAGGTGGCAAGTGCCGGGGCCTCGTCGATCTTGGTCCAGATAATCTTTGCTGTTGTCATCGTTTAGTTCTCTCCTTGGTTTTTGTGCCTGAAGGCCGGAAGCTCGATGAAAAATCGGGTGGCGATCCGCCGCCAGTCGCCTGGAAACGGCCACCCCGTCGAAACAAAAGGGAAAAAGAGACCATCGGAGGCGAAAGCGCGCCCTCCGTCGTCCCCGTCCGATAATTCCTGTGGATTTGAGGGATGTTACAGGAAGCCTATCCTGAATAAAATTTTGTATACAGTATACAAATCGGTTTTCAGTGTCAAGGGAAAATCTTGGCGCAAACTTATGGATGGAAAAAAATTCGGGGCCCTTGGCGAGGGAGGATGGAAGGAGTTGAAAGTGCGACCTTTTTTGCCTCTGAAAGGGGGCGTCCGGCGGCCTTGCGACGGGCTTTTCACCCTCGCGGACCGCTCCAGTATAGCGCACTTTTTTGAGTTCGCCGCCGGGGCGGTTTTAATGTGAAAAAAAAGCCGGTCCGTGTGACGAAAAGAGGGAGACGGAAGGATGGAAAACGGGGTGGCCGGAGGCCGGGTGAGGGAAGACCTTGAAACCGGAAGTGGTTTTAGTGCAGCGGGCGGTCCTGCGAGTAGCGGCGGGCCTCGGCGATGTCCTCGCGGGAGAGGTTCCGCGGGATCTTCAGCACCTGGCCGGGCCAGATGTGGCGGGGGTCGCGGATCTGGGCGCGGTTGGCCCGGTAGATGAGCGGCCAGAGCATCCGGTCGCCGTAGACCTCGGGCTGCGAGGCGATGTAGGGAAGCGATTCGCCGCGCCGCACCGTGTAGGTGGAGACCAGCGCGTGCTCCCTGGGGACCGGCTTGACCGCCTTCTTGGCCCGGGCGGCCTCCTCGGCCTGCTCCCGCTCCTTCTGGGCCAGGGCCTCCAGCTCGGCCTGCGCCTTGCGGTTGGCCTCCTCGCGGGCGAGCCGCTCCTCCTCGGCGCGCTTTCTCTCCTCGGCAAGCCTCGCCTCCTCGAGCCGCTTCGCCTTGATATCGGCCAGTTCCTTCTCGAGGAGCTCCCCCTTCATGAGCGCCAGTCCGTAGTAGCTGTCGGCCTCCTCGGTATCGCCGTCCTTGAGAAAGGTTTCCCCCCTGCCGTACGCCTCGAGGGCGCTCCTGAATTCGGAGGCGAGCTGGGTGTCCGCTCCCGCGCTCCTTGCGCGCTCCAACACCGCCAGAGCCTCCCCGCGGTGACGGGGAGGCTCAGTGGCGCAGGAACAAAGGGCGCAAACGCAGAGCAGCGGTATGAGTAGAGCGCAAAGCCTCAAAGGCGACAGCCCCCGGGTTACTGCTTGGCCAGGCGGATGCCGAGTTCGCGCAGCTGCAGGGTGTCGACCTCGGAGGGAGCCTCGGACATGAGGCAGGCGCCCTTCTGGGTTTTCGGGAAGGCGATGACGTCGCGGATGGAGTCGGAGCCGGTGATGAGCATCATCAGGCGGTCAAGACCGAAGGCGATGCCGCCGTGCGGCGGGGTGCCGTACTCGAGGGCGTCCAAGAGGAAGCCGAACTTGCTGCGGGCGTTTTCGGCGGAGAGTCCCAGCATCTTGAACATGAGGGACTGCACCTGCTCCTGGTGGATCCTGATGGAGCCGCCGCCGATCTCGTTGCCGTTGAGGACCAGGTCGTAGGCCTTGGCACGGCAGCGCCCCGGGTCGCTCTCGACGAACTCGAGGTCCTCGTCCATGGGGGCGGTGAACGGATGGTGGACGGCGGCCCAGCGGCCGGCCTCCTCGTCCCACTCGAGGAGCGGGAAGTCGGTGATCCAGACGAAGCGGTACTCGTTGGGATCGGCGAGCCCCATCTTGGCGGCGAGGTGGTTCCTCAGGCGGCCCAGCGAGTCGTTGACCACCTTCGGCTTGTCGGCCACGAAGAGGAGCAGGTCACCTTCTTCCGAGCCGAAGGCCTTGTCCATGGCGGCGATTTCCTCGGCGGTGAAGAACTTGGCGATCGGGGACTGCCAGCCGTCGGCGGTGATCTTCACGTAGGCGAGCCCCTTGGCGCCGTAGATGGCGGTGAAGGCGGTCAGGTCGTCGATCTCCTTCCTGGAGAAGGCGCCGCCCCCCTTGACGTTCATCCCCTTGACGATGCCGCCCGACTTGGTCACGTCGGCGAACACCTTGAAGCCGGAGTTCTTGACCAGGTCGGAGAGCTCGACGAGCTCCAGGCCGAAGCGGAGGTCCGGGTTATCGACGCCGAAGCGGCGGATGGCCTCGGCGTAGGTCATGTGCTGGATCGGGAGCTGCACCTCGATCCCTTTGGCCTCGAAGAAGATGCGGGCCATGAGCCCTTCCATGACGCGGATGATGTCTTCCCTCTGGATGAAGGACATCTCGCAGTCGATCTGGGTGAACTCCGGCTGGCGGTCGGCGCGCAGGTCCTCGTCACGGAAGCAGCGGACGATCTGGAAGTAGCGGTCCATACCGGCGACCATGAGGATCTGCTTGAAGAGCTGCGGGGACTGGGGAAGTGCGTAGAAATTCCCCTTGTTGATCCTGGAGGGAACCAGGAAGTCGCGGGCCCCTTCCGGGGTGGACTTGGTCAAAAACGGGGTCTCGATCTCCAGAAAGCCGTTTTCGGTCAGGTAGGAGCGGGTGACCTGGGCCACCTTGGACCTGAGAATCATGTTCGACTGCAGGGTCTGGGTCCTGAGGTCGAGATAGCGGTACTTCAGGCGGATGTTCTCGTTCACGTCGACGAAGCCGTCGAGCATGAAGGGAAGCGCCTTGGAGGGGTTCAAAAGCTTGCACTCGGTGACGTTGATCTCGACCTCGCCGGTCTTCATCTTCGGATTGACGGTCCCCTCCGGGCGCGGGGCCACGATCCCCTTGACGGCGAGGACGTACTCGTTACGGGCGCTCTCGGCCTTGCCGTGCGCTTCGGCGGACCTTTCCGGGTCGAAGACCACCTGGGCGATACCGTCGCGGTCGCGCAGGTCAATGAAGATGAGGCCGCCGTGGTCGCGCCGCTTGGCCACCCATCCCATCAGCACCACTTCCTGCCCGATGTGCTCGGCCCTCAACTCGCCGCAATAGCTGGTCCTTTTCCAATCGCCCAGAAAATCTATCATCGAAAACCCTCCTTGGTTTTATCTAATACCGATAAATCGGGTAACTATACCCAAAAAGCCCCCCTGCATCAACCAAAAACAGCCTCTGGTGGTGAGCCTTTGCGGAGTTTATCCCATCTTCCCCGCCCCGGCCCGTCTCCTCATCCAATCCTCACCCCATCCTCACCCTGTCCCTCCCCTTGAAGGGGAGGAAACGCTGCCTGAAAGGCGTCGGGTACGGCCGGCAGAAACGGCGAAGGGCCCGGCGTTCTCGCCAGGCCCTTCTCTTCACTCTACCTGCTTTGCTCTTCATCCCTCCCCCCTCCGCGCACTCTCCCCCCCCTTCAAGGGGAGGGTTGGGGTGAGGATGGGGGTATACCTTCCGGCCTACGCCACCGACAAATCCGCCCCGCCGCGCATGGAGACGTAGGCGGAGCAGCGTTTGTGGGCGAAGGTGAGGTGCTCGAGCATGGCGTCCCTCGCCCCGTCGGGGTTGCGGTCGCGGATCATGTCGTAGATCCGGCGGTGGTGGCTGTAGAGAAGGTGGTGGTCCTCGGCGGTCAGGTAGACGGCCCGCCAGACGTCGCGCTGGAACTCCTGCATGGCGTCGAAGATGCTCTGCATCATGTGGAACCAGACCACGTTGTGGGTGGCCTTGGCGATCAGGGTGTGGAAGTGGGCGTCGAGGTCCTCGGAATGCTTGAGCTCCTCGAGGTTCTTGGCCATCCCCTCGATCACCAGCTCCAGACGCCTTAGGTCCTCCGGGAGCGCGCGGCTGGCGGCGTAGTACGACGTCCAGGACTCCATCCCCTTCCTGACCTCGATGACGTCCAGGGCGCGGTCGCCGTCGATCCGGATCAGCTCGGAAAGCGGGACGTTGGTCGTCACCTCCACCAGCGAACGGACGATGGTCCCCCCTCCCTGGTAGGTCTCGACCATCCCGCTGGAGGCGAGCAGGTTGAGTGCCTCGCGGACCGAGGGACGGGAAACGCCGAACATCTCGGCCAGTTCGCGCTCGGGGGGGAGTTTCTCGCCGGGAGTGAACTCTCCCGCCAGGATGGAGGCACGTATCTGCTCGGCTATTTGGGTGGAGACTTTTTTGGGCTTGATCGGCGTAAACATCATGACGCAACCGATACTATATTAACTATTTGTTGGCAACAGATTTTTGTAAACGGAATCCGGGTGGCTCCTGTCCTGACAGTTTCCCCACGGCGAGCAGAAGGGAGAGATGAGATAAAGACCGAATTTTGAGTAAGAGTTTGACGTGACTCAGGCATTCAGACTCATCTTCAGCAGCTCGGTGATGTGGATCACCTTAACCTGCGGCGAGGCGTCGGTGAGCGCTTTTTTGAGCTGCAGCAGGCAACCGGGATTCCCGGTCACCAGGTACTCGGCGCCCGTCTTCTGGACGTTGGCCACCTTCCGGTTCAGGACCCGTTCTGACATCTCCGGCTTCTCGAGATTGTAGGTGCCGGCCGAGCCGCAGCAGGCGTCGGCCTCGGGGAGCTCGCGGAAGTCGATCCCCGGGATCAGCTTGATCAGGGAGCGGGGCTGGCTGCGGATCCCCTGGCAGTGTGCGATATGGCAGGGGTCGTGGTAGGTGACCTTCACCGGCAGCGGTTTGAGCACTCCCTTGAGAGTTTCCGCCTCCCCCGCGAGGATCTCGGAAATGTCCGCCACCTTGGCGCTGAAGGCGGCCGCCTTGGAGTCCCCTTCCAGGTGGTGACCGTACTTCTTCAGCTCGGCCCCGCACCCTCCACAGTCGGTGACCACGAAGTCGAGGTTATGGGAGGAGAAGAGGTCGGTGTTGAAGCGGGCGGCCTGCTGCACCCCCTCGGCGTCGTGGCCGAGCATGTTGGGAGCCCCGCAGCATTTCTGCTCCTTGGGGGTGATCACCTTGTACCCCAAAAGGGAGAGAAGCTCGACGGTGGCGAGGCTCGCCTCGCTGAAGACGAGGCTCATCACGCAGCCGAGGAAAAATCCCACCGTCCCCTTCTCCTTGCCTTGGGCGGGAGTGACCTCGTCAAGGGTCTGGCGAAGCGGCGCCGCCGGGAGCTTCGGCAATAGCCCCTCCATGCGCCCCAGCGAGGCGGGGAACATCTTCAAGAGCCCCAGGGTCCGCACCACCTTCTGCACGCCGCTTCGCTGGTAAAGGCGTAAGGGGGCGGTAGCGGTCTCCAGCCGGTCCGGATGGGGAACGAGCTTTCTGAGGATCACCTCCTCCATGAAAGAGAGCCCCTCCTGGGCCTTCTTCTCGCAGCGGAACTCGGCCACCAGCTCGCCGGCGTTGACCCCGCAGGGGCAGGCCGAGGCGCAGGCCTGGCAGTCGAGGCAAAGCGAGAGGTACTCGAGGAAGTTTTCGGTGGCGGAGAGTTCCCCTTCCTGGAACTTCCTCACCAGCGCCACGCGTCCGCGCGGGGAGGCGGTTTCCAGGAAGGTTTCCTTGTAGGTGGGGCAGTGCGGGAGGCACATCCCGCAGCGCATGCAATTTATCAGCTTTAAGTAATCCATAGTCGTTACCTGCTTCTAGTATCCCCCTCCCTTCCTTGATCCACCTGCTTCGGCGAAAGGGTCCCCCCCTTGTTAAAGGGGGGACAGGGGGGATGTGCGTTGGTCACCGAACACGAGCATTAAGGGCAGTCTCCCACTCCCGACGGGGGAGCGACCTACCTGCCTGAGGCTCCCCCTAGAAGATCTTCCCGGGGTTTAGGACACCTTTGGGATCCAGCGCCCCCTTGATGCCGCGCATGACGCGCAGCCCCGCCTGGCCGACCAGCTTGGGAAGGTACTTCTTCTTGGCCACCCCTACCCCGTGCTCGCCGGTGATGGTGCCCCCCATCCCGATGGTCGCCTCGAAGATCTCCCCGAAGGCCTGGTGGGCGCGGGCGATCTCGTCCTGGTTTCTCTCGTCGGTGAGGCAGGTGGGGTGCAGGTTGCCGTCCCCCGCGTGCCCGAAGGTGCCGATCAGGAGGTCGTACTTCCTGGCGGTCTCCTGGATCAGCTTCACCATGGGAGCGATGCAGCTTCTCGGGACGGTGGCGTCCTCGAGGATGGTGGTCGGCTTAAGCCTTGCCAGCGCGGAGAGCGCCACCCGCCGCGCGGTCGCGAGTTTCAGCGCCTCGTCGGCGTCGGCCGCGGTCTGGAAGAAGGAGCACCGGTGGCGCTCGCAGATCTCCCGGATCCCGGCGGCATCCTCCTCGACCTGGGCGGGGTGCCCGTCCACCTCGATGAGCAGGACCGCGTCCACGTCGAGCGGGAGCCCCACGTGGGCGTAATCCTCCACGCACTTGATGGTCACCCGGTCGAGGAACTCGAGGGTGGCCGGGATGATGCGGGCGGCGATGATGTGGGAGACGGTCAGGGCCGCCTGCTCGAGCTGCGGGAAGTGGACCAGCATGGTTTTCTTGGTCCGCGGCCTGGGGATCAGCTTGACGGTGATCTCCGAGAAGATCCCGAGGGTCCCCTCGGAGGAGACCAGCAGGTGGTTCAGGTTGTAGCCGGCCACGTCCTTCACCACCTTGCCGCCGGTCCTGAGGATATCGCCGTCGGAGAGGACGGTCTTCAAACCCATGACGTAGTCGTCGGTGACGCCGTACTTGAGCCCCCGCAAGCCCCCGGAGTTCTCGGCGACGTTCCCCCCCATGGTGGAGATGTTCATGCTCCCCGGGTCGGGGGGATAGAAGAGGCCCCGGCTTTCCACCTCGCGGTGAAGCGTGCTGGTGACCACCCCCGGCTCGACGGTGGCGGTCAGGTTCTCCTCGTCGATCTCGAGGATGCGGTTCATCCGGCTGGTCTGCAGCACCACCCCCCCGTCGAAGGAGATCGATCCCCCCGAGAGGTTGGTGCCCGAGCCGCGGGGGGTGACCCGTGTCCCTGCCCCGTGGCAAAGGGCCAGCACCCGCGAGATCTCCTCGGTGGTGGCGGGGAGCACCACCGCACCGGGCCTGCTGTTAAGCTCGGGGGTGGAATCGTAGCCGTAGCAGGCGAGCGATTCGTCGTCAGCGAGGGTGTAGGTATCCCCCACTATCTCGGTCAGCGCCTTGATAAAACTCTTTTCCATGGGTGCCAGTCCTCTTGGTTCCACCCTGTCGTAACGCTGCGCAGTCGAATACGGCCCGCTCCGTAGCTGCCTGGCAGGGCCGTCCCCCCCCTTTTCGAAGGGGGGACAGGGGGATTTGCTTTTAAGGGTTCAAGAAAAGCCTTGTCGCTTGAGGCCAAGGCCCCTACGGAATCATCCACGGGAAGACGTAGGCCTGCAGCGCCACGATGCACCCCATCACCGCGGTCAGGAAGAGGGCGTGCTTGACGGTGAAGCGGAAGAGGTTCCCCTCCTCCCCAATGAGGCCGGTAGCCGCGCAGGCGACCGCGATGGACTGCGGGGAGATCATCTTGCCCATCACGCCGCCGCTGGTGTTGGCGGCACAGGTCAAAAGGGGATTCATCCCCAGGTTCTCCGCGGTCACCTTCTGCAGCCCGCCGAAGAGGACGTTGCTGGAGGTATCGGAGCCGGTCAGGAAGACGCCGAGCATCCCGAGGAAGGGGGAGAGAAACGGGAAGAGCGCGCCCGCCTTGGTGAAGGCCATCCCCATGCTGGTGGTCATCCCCGAGGCGTTCATGACGAAGGCGAGACCGACCACCGAGGCGACGGTGACGGCCGGAAAGCGCATGTCGTAGAGGGTCTTGCCGAGCACCTGGAAGAAATCGGCCACGCCGACCCCGCAGATGAGGGCCGAAAGGAGCGCGGCGATCAGGATGGCGGTGCCGGCCGCGGAGAGGTAGTTGAAGGCGAACTTGGCCGGGATCTTGGCGGGGAGCTGATCGGCGACGACCTTGTCGAGCGCCTTGAAGCGGTCCTTCTCGACGACCTTAGCCTTCACGAGCTCTTTCTCGAGCTTCTGGAGATCCTTCCCTTTCTTCTCGACGGCATCGAAGGCGGCCATCCTCTCCGCGGTGATAACCGGCGCTTCGGGGGGAAGGGTCATCTCGACCGCCAGGAGCTTCTCCTCTGCGCCACCGAGCTCGGCCAGGGCGGCGCCCAGGGCGGCCTGCTTCGGATCGGCCGGGGCGAGGAGGCCGAGCTCCTTGTCAATGGCGTCCTTCACGGCGGCCACCTTCTTGATCCCGTCGGAGGGCTTGGTCACCTTCTTCACGATCGCGTTGTCGAGACCGGCGACCGGGATGACGATCTTGCTCTTGTCGAGGGAATCCTTCACGGAGGGGATCCCCCAGATGAGCACCATGGCGGTCAGCGCGAGGTAGGGAGCCCAGGCGCGGAAGACCTGCCCCCCCGTGTAGTCGTGGCTCTCCTTCCCCTTCGGCTCGGGCTCGTGATCGAAGGTCCAGATGGTTTTCGGCTGCCAGAACTTGAGCAGGATCACCAGGGCGGCGAGGGTGGAGAGCGAGGCGATGATGTCGGGGAGGTAGGGCCCGAGGAAGCTCGCGCATCCCCACTGGGCCAGGGCGAAGGTGCCGCCGCAGACGATGATGGCCGGGAGCACCTCGATGGTCTTCTTCCAGCCGGCCATGATCATGATGACGTAGAACGGGATGAACATCGACACGAAGGGGAGCTGGCGCCCCACCATGGTGGAGAGCTTCATGAGCCCCGCGTCGTCGTACCCCATCACCCCCGCGAGGGCCACCACCGGGATGCCGATGGCCCCGAAGGCGACCGGCGCGGTGTTGGCGATCAGGCAGACGCTGGCGGCGTAGAACGGGCGGAAGCCGAGGCCGACCAGGGTGGCACCGGCGATGGCGACCGGGGTCCCGAAACCTGCCGCCCCTTCGATGAAGGCGCCGAAGCAGAAGGCGATGAGCAGCGCCTGCAGCCGGCGGTCACCGGTCAGCCCGGCCAGCGAGGCGCGGATGATCTCGAATTGCCCCCCCTTGACGGTGATGTTATAGAGAAGGAGCGTGGTGACCACGATGTAAAAGACCGGGAAGAGACCGAAGGCAACGCCATGGAAGGTGGAGAGGGCGGCTAGCTTGACCGGCATCTGCCAGCAAAACACCGCGATCGCGATGGCGACCGCCACTGCCAGCGGGCCCGCCTTGTGAGCCTTCATCTTGAAGACGGCCAGACAGGCAAAGATAACGACGAGGGGGAGGGCGGCGACCACGGCGGAAATCCCGAGACTGCCGCCGATGGGGGTGTAGCTCTGAATCCATGGCATGACTTCTTCTCCTTGCGAGTTGTTGCTGCACTAACGAACCTCCCGCCGAGGGAGGAGTAAACGATCCAGAGACACCGCTCACCGGATGGACCGGGCCGTTGAGGGGGGCACACGCCGGGAGCCGGAGCCAGCCCTGCCACGCGATTCCATTTTGGTAAGACCAATTACCAAATTTTTTAAAACACTGTCAAGTTTTTTTAGCCACCCCCTCCAAAATGCTTTACTGTGGCGGTTTTTTCTACTATGATCCGACTACCTGCAGCGGTCATATAAGTTGGCATGAGCGCTGGAAAGGGGGGCGAACAGAAGTTTCGCCGCCCCAAAACCGGGTCGTGCGGGCGGAGATAGAACGGTTTTTCCGGTGCGAAAATACCCTGTTTACCATGGAGAAGCGGGGAGATAGCTTTAGCGGGGAAGAAGGAGAGCGGACATGTATGACCAATTTTCAACCAAGGCGACTGCGGTAGGTGCCGAGGTGCACCGGTTCGCGACGGTGAAGGGGGCGGTGGAGTTCCTGCTCCCCTTCCTGAAGGCGGAGGGGATGGGCGACGAGCCGGGAAGATACGCGCTCTGGGCGAAGGGCCCCGTGCTGGCCGGGCTGGACAGGGGGACCCTCCAGGGGGCGGGCCTCAGGTTCGAGGTCAGCAGGGAACTGGCCTCGCAGGCCCGCTTCGGCATCAGCCAGGTGGACTTCGCCCTGGCCGACACCGGCTCGCTGGTACAGGACCAGAGCGGGGTCGAGCAGCGGCTGGTCTCCTCGCTCCCCGAGATCCACGTCGCCATCGCCGCCACCGACTCCATCCTCGACGGCAAGGTCGAACTCTTCAGGCGGCTCAACCCGGCCAACTCCCGCTACATCGCCTTCATAACCGGACCGAGCCGGACGGCCGACATCGAGCGGGTGCTGACCATCGGGGTGCACGGCCCCCAGCGGCTGGTCATCCTCTTCATCGACGAACTCGGAGGGGATAGGCAATGAAAAAGGGGTTCAAGGCTTCCATCAACCGCGCGGTCAACAACGCCAACCTCACCGGCGCCCTCGGTAAATTCTCCCAGGCCTACAAGGTGAACCGCGCCAAGGCCTACGAAGGGATCGACTTCGAAGGGCTCAGGGGGAGGATCGCCGAGGCGAAGTCCTCCGCGGCCGGCCATCTCGACGAGGTGGCGGAAACCTTCAGGAAAAACGCCGAAGCGCTCGGGGCCACCGTCTTCCGGACCCGGGACCCGCAGGAGGTCAAGGATTACATCCTGAAGGTGGCCCGGGAGAACGGGGTGAAGACGGTCGTAAAATCGAAGTCTATGGCGACCGAGGAGATCCATCTCAACCCGTACCTGCAGCAAAACGGGATCTCGGTGGCGGAAACGGACCTGGGGGAATGGATCATCCAGCTGGCGGGACAGACCCCGTCGCACATGGTGATGCCCGCCATCCACCTGACCAAGGAGGAAGTGGCCGACATCTTCAGCAAGGAGGTCAACGAGCGGCTCTCCACCGACATCCCGAGGCTCGTCAAGGTGGCGCGCAACGAGCTCCGTCCCAAGTTCCTGGCCGCCGACATGGGAATCTCCGGCGGGAACATCGCGGTGGCCGAGACCGGCAGCATCGTACTGGTCACCAACGAGGGGAACGCCCGACTGGTCACCACCCTCCCCCGCATCCACGTCGCCGTCATCGGGGTGGAGAAGCTGGTGGAGAAATTCGAGACCGTGCCGACCATCCTGGAGGCGCTCCCGAGAAGCGCCACCGCCCAGCTCCTCACGAGCTACGTCTCCATCATCTCCGGCCCCACGCCTAACGACGACGGCAGCCCCAAGCAGCTCCACATCATCCTGATGGACAACAAGCGGACCGAGATGGCGGAGGATCCCAAGTTCAAGCAGGCGCTGCAGTGCATTCGCTGCGGCTCCTGCCTCAACGTCTGCCCCATCTTCCGGCTGGTCGGCGGCCACGTCTTCGGCGCGGTCTACACGGGGGGCATCGGCACCATCCTCACCGCCTGGTTCGACGAGCTCCAGAAGTCAGAGGAGATCCAGGGGCTCTGCATCCAGTGCGGCAACTGCAAGGAGGTCTGCCCCGGCAAGCTCGACATCCCCGAGATGATCATGGAGATCCGCCGCCGGCTCGTGGTGGAGAAGGGGCAGCCGCTGGTCCAGAAGGCCATCTACGCGGTGGTGAACAACCGAAAGATCTTCCACGGTATGCTGAGGGCGGCCTCGCTGGCGGCCAAGCCGTTCACCTCCGGTGGATTCATCCGCCACCTCCCGCTCTTTCTCTCCGACCTGACCGAAGGGAGGAGCCTGCCGGCCATCGCCGCGGAGCCGTTCCGCGACCGCTTCCCGAGGATCGCCCAGCCCAAGGGGAAGGAGAAGGTGGTCTTCTACGCCGGCTGCCTGATCGACTTCGCCTATCCGGAGACCGGGGCTGCGCTGGTCGAGGTGCTCAACAAGGCGGGGATCGAGGTGCTGTTCCCGCAGGAGCAGACCTGCTGCGGAGCGCCGGCCCTGTACAACGGGGCCTACGAGGTGGCGGCCCAAAACGCGGCGGACAACATCGAGGCGCTTTTGGCCGAGGAGGCGAGTTACGTGGTCTCCGCCTGCCCGACCTGCACGGTGGCGCTCGCCCACGACTTCAGGGAAACGCTGAAGACGCTGGGACGCACCGATCTCCTCGTAAGGGCCGAGGCCTTGGCGGGGAAAACCATCGACTTCTCCACGCTGGTGAAGAAGCTGGTCGACGAGGGGCGGCTTTCCTTCAAGGAGGCCGCCGACCTGGGGAGTGTCACCTATCACGACTCCTGCCACCTGAAAAGGACCCTCCGGGTCTCGGAGGAGCCGCGGGAGCTTTTGCAGAAGGCCGGCTACCGGATCAGCGAGATGCACGAGTGCGACATGTGCTGCGGCATGGGGGGCTCCTACTCCATGAAGCTCCCGGAGATCTCGGCCCCCATCCTCAAGGCCAAGATCGGCAACATCAAGGAGACCGGCGCCCCGGTGGTCGCCATGGACTGCCCCGGGTGCGTCCTGCAGATCAGGGGGGGGATCGACCAGGAGGGATCGAAGGTGGCGGTGAAGCACAGCGCCGAACTGTTGGTGGGGCGCCTCAAGTAAGAACCCCACCCCGCCTTCCCGGTCGGGCACCCTCGCCCCTTCAGGGGAGAGGGTGCCCGAAGGGCGGGTGAGGGAGGTTTTGAAGAAGTCGCGACCAGGCATCACAATAGGCACAAAAAAAGCCGCTCTCTCGAGCGGCTTTTTTCGTTCGCACTTCCGCCGTACCTAGATCCGGTACTTGGCCTCCTCGTCCTTGCCGAGAAGCCCTTTGGCGGCCCCGATCAGCATCAGGGCGGCGGGCACCAACTGCCCGACGAAGATCACGGCGCAGAACCCCATGAACGCCCAGCAGAGGATGCCGGGCTCGTCACTCTGCCCACCCGCGGCATACGCCGTGGTAGCCGATGCGGCCATCGCGATAAGTGTGTTGATTGGCGCTCTCATGACATCCTCCCCTGGTCCCGAAAATATCTGACTCGATGTCCATTAATAGCAGCAAACATGCCAACTCTAACGAAACCGTCAACAACGCGCCAACATCCCGATTTTGCGCGTTTTGCCGACATGAAGAACATGAGCAGAGGAACCGGGAAGGAGCGCCGTTGTATAGCTACCGCATACACCCCCTCCCCCTCCGCCGGGGCAAAAAACGGCGGCAACCGGCTAAGACGCCGGGATTCCGGGACTTTGCCGGCAAACGCATGGTGTATAGAAGATATATGCGGATTTATCGAAGGGAAAACGTACCGGGGCCGGAAGGGAGGGGAGTCCGGGGAGGCGGGCGGTCACCCGGCGCTTTGCGCCGGTTCCCGGCTGGCGAGAGTGATGGCCTTGGGGAAGGTCGGGCAGAGGTCCTGGCAGATGCCGCAGCCGGTGCATCGGTCAGGGACTACCTCGACGCCCACGCCCGGGACGAGGGAGATCGCCTCCTCGGGGCAGCGCTCCAGGCAGGAAAAGCACCCGCAACTGCGGGCCAGGCACAGCCCGGGCGAAGGCGCCGCCACCGGCTCGGGCCGAGGGAGAAAGCTTGGCTCCCCTCCCCCGGCCGGTTCGGTGGAGGGAGTTCGCTCCGCGCCCCGCAGGCCGGCCAGGTCCAGGACGGCGCTCCCGAGCGAGAGCACCCCCTGCCTGAAAAATTCCTTGCGGGTGAGGGTCACCGGCGGGCCTTCTTGTGGGCCGGTTTGGCCGGCTCCTGGGGGGCCGCGTCCACCACGCTCCGTACGTGGCACTGCGTGCAGGCGGTCCGGAGCGGGTGCGGGGTATAGGTCGCCTTCCCCGGCGGCCAGTGGCAGCCAAGGCACTCCTTGGCGGTGGCGTCGTCCTGGATCCGGTGCGGGATGACCGGCGGGTTCCCTTCCGCGAACCGTGCATCGGCATCCAGGTTGTCGGCGGCGGCCAGCAGCGGAGTAGAGCCGAGCGCCACCAGCATGACGATGAAGCTACTGCAGGTACTGAATCTCATCTATGAACCTCCTCGACCACGCGATGTCCGTTGTCAGATCTTCTCCACCTTGACTGCGCACTTCTTGAAATCCGGCTCGGCGGAGATCGGGCAGTAGGCGTCGATGCAAAGTTCGTTGATCAATTTACCTTCGTCGAAGAAGGCCACGAAGACGTTCCCGCGCTCGGCCCGCCCGCGGCCACGGAGGTCGGCGGTCAGCACCAGGCTCCCGCGCCGGGACGAAACCTTCACCTTCCCGCCGTGGTGGACACCGAGCCTTGCGGCATCGTCCGGGTGCATCTCGCAGACCGCCTCGGCGTAGGCCCGTTTGAGCTCGGGCACCCTCCCGGTCATGGTGCCGGTGTGCCAGTGCTCGAGGACGCGGCCGGTGCAGAGCCAGAACGGGTACTGCCGGTCGGGGACCTCGGGAGCCGGCTCGTAGGGGCGGGCCCAGATGACCGCCTTGTAGTGGTCGGGCTTGTTCTTGTAGAACTTGATCCCCTCCCCCGCCTTCACGTAGGGGTCCTCTCCCTCGAGGTAGCGGTAGCGGGTCTCCTTGCCGTTCACCACCGGCCAGCGCATTCCGCGGACCTTCGCGTACTCCTCGTAGGGAGCCAGGTCTTTTCCCATCCCCTCGGCGAACTTCCGGTACTCCTCCCAGATCTCCTTTTCCGGATAACTGTAGGGGAAGAGGTTGCCGTGCCCCAGGCGCTTGGCGAGCTCGATGGTCTGCCAGAGGTCGTTCTTCGCCTCCCCGGGGGGATCTACCATCTTGAACCACTGCTGGGTGCGGCGTTCGGCGTTACCGAAGGCACCCTCCTTCTCCACCCAGGAGGCGGACGGAAGCACGACGTCGGCGATTTCTGTGGAGCGGGTGGGGTAGATGTCGGAGACGATCAGGAACCTCCCGTCCCCTTTCTGGGCCCCCTTGCGGTAGCGGTTCAGGTTGGGGAGCGACTGGAACGGGTTGGTGACCTGGCTCCAGAGCACCTTGATGTCGCCGCGGTCGAAGGCGCGGAACATCTCGGTGGCGTTGTAGGTCGGCTTGGCCGGGATCTTGTTGGGATCCACCCCCCAGATCCTGGCCGCCTTCTCCCGGTGCTCGGGGTTCATGACCACCATGTCGGCCGGGAGGCGGTGGGTGAAGGTGCCGACTTCGCGGGTGGTCCCGCAGGCGGAAGGCTGGCCGGTCAAAGAGAACGGGTTTTCGCCGGGACGGCAGATCTTGCCGGTCAGAAGATGCAGGTTGTAAACGAGGTTATTGACCCAGGTGCCGCGGGTGTGCTGATTGAACCCCATGGTCCAAAGCGAGTTGACCTTGCGGTTAGGGTCGGCGTACAGGTGCGCGAGCTCCACGATGGTGGCGGCCGGCACCCCTGAAAGTTTTGCGACGTGTTCGGGCGTGTACGGCTTGAGGAAATCCTTGTAGGCGGCGAAATCGATCGCCTTGGCCTCGTCGGCGAACTTGAACTTGTCGGTGAGACCGTAGCCTATGTTCTCCTTCCCCTTCTTGAAGACCACGTGCTCGTCGATGAAACGCTGGTTGTACAGCCCGTCCCGGATGATGACGTGGGCGAAGGCGTTCAAGAGCGCCAGGTCGGTCTGGGGAGCGAACGGCACGTAGCGGTCGGCCATCTGCGAGGTGCGGGTCTTCCTGGTGGCGAAGTCGATGATCTTCACCTGCGGGTTGCTGCGCTTGTTGTCCAGTATCCGCGAGAAGAGCACCGGGTGGCACTCCGCCATGTTGGCCCCCCACAGGAAGAAGGTATCCCCCAGGTCGAAGTCGTCGAAGCACCCCATCGGCTCGTCGCTGGCGAAGGTGGTCATGAAGCCGGTCACCGCTGAGGCCATGCAGAGGCGGGCGTTAACCTCGATGTTGTTGGTGCCGATTCCCGCCTTGAAGAGCTTGCTGGCGGCGTACCCCTCGAAGACGGTCCACTGCCCCGAGCCGTAGATGGCGACCGAATCGGGGCCGTGTTTCGCGATGGACTCCTTGTATTTGGAGGCAATCAGGGCCATCGCTTCGTCCCAGCTGGCCTCGACGAGCTTGCCGTTCTTGCGGATCAGCGGGGTGGTGAGCCGGTCCTTGCCGTAGAGCACCTTGGCGAGGAAGTATCCCTTGACGCAGTTGAGCCCCTTGTTGACCGGGGCCTCCGGATCCGCCTTGGTCGCCACGATCCGCCCATCCTTCACCCCGACCAGCACGCCGCAACCGGTGCCGCAAAAACGGCAGGGAGCCTTCCCCCAGGTAAGCCCACCTTCGGACGCCTGGGCATCATCCGGTTGAATGCCTTTTAGGCTGGTGACTCCCGCGGCGGCGAAGGCTGCCGCTGCCGCACTCGCCTTGAGAAACGTGCGCCTGCTGAGTTCCATGACTCCTCCTGATTGTGACTTCTCCATGACAATGCGTTGCTTACAGATCCTCGAAACTGTGGTAGGCAAGCCGGACCGCGCTGACGCCGTCGATCTCGTGGATCCTGGTGACCAGGCCCACCTCGCTCTCGACGTCCTCGGCCTCGATAACCGCCACAATCTGCCCTTCCGGCAATACGCCGCGGACTTCCACCCCGTCGAGGGCCGAAACGACACCGGCCGCAGCTTCGCAGCAGTTGGGCTGGCAGGTAATTAGCACACCTGAAATTGGCACGGCTCTCCTCCTTCTCGGCCGCAGTGGCGAACCGTACGTTGATGGCGCGAATCGGTGTCGAAATTCGGGGCGCCCCATCATGAAGGTTCTTCGGCCGAAAGAATTTGACATAAGTCAAATACCCTCTTTTTTGTCGGGAATTCTAGATTATGACTTTTGCCTGGCAATTCTACCACCAAGGCAGACAAAGTGAACGTTCGTCACTCTCTCAGCTAAAGCCGGGACTGAGACAGTATAATTTCGAGAGGTTGGCTACTGGATCAGGATCTCAAGGGGGAAAAAAGTAGAAGGGCCATGCATAGGAGGATGCGGGCAGTGCGGGTGGCGCTGGATCTGAAATGAAAAATGCCCGCCCTTTTTACAAGGGCGGGCATCCTGTTTTCGACTCACTCTCCGAGATACGTGTAGGACTGCAGGGTCTTCTCCATCAGCTCGAGGAAGTGGCTGCTCTCCTCGATGGAGACCTTTTGCAGGGAGACGTCCTTCTCGAGGTTGTTGCGGACCCTCTTCAAGATCTCGGAGCTGTCGTACTGGACGTACTTGAGGCTCTCCCAGGTGGCGTCGCCGGTGATGACCGTATCGATCTTGTAGTTGGTCTTCTTGTTGAAGGTGATATGCACCGCGTTGGTATCGCCGAACAGGTTGTGCATGTCCCCCAGGATCTCCTGATAGGCGCCGATCAGGAAGAAACCGATGTAGTAGTCCTCTTCCCCCTTGATCTTGTGCAGCGGCAGCGCCTTGGTGCGGCCGGTCTGGCCGACGAAGCTCGTGATCTCGCCGTCGGAATCGCAGGTGATGTCGGCGATGGAGGTGAGGACGTCCGGCTTCTCGTCCAGCCGCTGGATCGGCACGATCGGGAAGAGCTGGTCGATGGCCCAGGAGTCCGGGATGGACTGGAAGAGCGAGAAGTTGGTGAAGTAGGTCTGCCGGAGACTCAGCTGGAAGTTCTGCAGCTCCTCCGGGATCGGCTTGAGCTTCTCGACGATGTTGTTGATCTTCCGGATGATCCGGGAGTAGATCCATTCCGCGTGGGCCCGCTCGTTCATGTTGAGGTAGCCCAGGTTGAAGAGGCTCACCGACTCCTGGATCAGCTGGATGGTGTCGTGGTAGTCCTCCCTGAGCGAGTGGCGGTCGATGCTCTTGTAGATGTCCAAAAGCTTCTTGACGGTCGGGGAGAGCTCACCCACCTTGCTGGCGTCGTTCAATACCGACTCGAAATCCGGGAGCAGGGTCTGGGTGTTGTTGTTTAGAACGTTGGTCACCAGCACGGAGTAGTGGGCGACCGTGGCACGGCCCGATTCCGAGATGATGTTCGGGCAGGGGACGCCGGCGTCGTCGCAAATGTTCTTCACCTGGTAGATGACGTCGTTGGCGTACTCCTCGATCGAATAGTTCACGCTTGAGAAGTAGCTCGACTTGGAGCCGTCGTAGTCGACCCCGAGGCCGCCGCCGATATCGAGGAACTCGAGGTCCACGCCGAGTTTGCGCATCTCGGCGTAGATCCTGGTCCCCTCGATGAGCGCGTTCTTGATCTTGTCGATCTTGGTGATCTGGCTTCCCACGTGGAAGTGGAGAAGCTTGACACACCCCAGCATGTTGCTTTCCTTGAGCTTGTCGATGGCGGCTATGATCTCGGAAATCCTCAAACCGAATTTGGCGTCGTCCCCGCCGGAGGTCGACCATTTGCCGATCCCTTTGGACGAGAGTTTTACCCGGATGCCCAGCTTGGGGAGGATGCCGGTCCGCTTGGAGACCTCGACGATCTTCTCCAGTTCGAACAGCTTCTCGATGACGATGGTGATGTCGTAGCCCACCCGGGTGGCGAAGAGCACCGTCTCGATGAACTCGGTGTCCTTGTAGCCGTTGCAGATGATCGGAAGGTTCGAGCCGGTCGACATGGAGATCGCCGCCACCAGCTCCGGCTTGGAGCCGACCTCGAGGCCGATGTTGTACTTCTTGCCGAAGTTGGCGATCGCCTCGACCACCTGGCGCTGCTGGTTCACCTTGATCGGATAGAAGGTCTGGTACTTGGCCGGGTAGTTGTTCTCCTGGATGGCGTTCTTGAAGACCCGGCTGATGGAGGCGATACGCCCCTCGAGGATGTTCATGAACCGGAGCAGGATGGGAGGCTTGATCTTCCTCTTGATGAGGTCGTCCATCAGCATCCTGAGGTCGATCGAGTACTTGGAGTTAGGGGAAGGATGCACGCAGACGTTGCCCTTCTTGTTGATGGAGAAGAGCTCGGCGCCCCAGTTGTCGATGTTGTACACCTTCGCGGAATCGTTAATGGACCATTTGGGCATAGTAGGCGTCACCTGTCAGTTTTAAGTATGAAGCCGAGGCTTACGACAAACGGGATTTGAAATCCTGGTAGTTGAAACTGCGCACCACCTCGAGCTTCCCGGTACGGGGTTCGAAGGTGCAGATGCTGGGATGCTGAATCCCGTTGAAGGTGGTGGTCTTCACCATGGTGTAGTGCGACATGTCGAGAAAGGCCAGCCGGTCGCCTGGTTGAAGCGGCTGCCCGAACGACCAGTCACCGATCACGTCGCCGGCCAGGCAGGAGGGCCCGCCGAGCCGGTAGTCGTGCGCCTTGACGCCGGGATCGAAGCCATCCTTGATCTCGGGGCGATACGGCATCTCCAGGATGTCCGGCATGTGGCAGGTGGCCGAGACGTCGAGGATGGCGATGTCGACCTGGTTGTGCACCACGTCCATCACCTCGGAGACCAGGATTCCGGTCCCGATCGCGATCGCCTCGCCCGGCTCGAGGTAAACCTCCACGCCGTATTTGCCGCGGAAGTATCGGACCAGCTCCACCAGGGCGTCGATGTCGTATCCCTCCCGGGTGATGTGGTGCCCTCCCCCGAGGTTCAGCCATTTCATCTGCGGCAGGAACTCGCCGAACTTCTCCTCGAAGGCGGCGGCGGTCCGCTGCAGGGGTTCGAAGAGCTGCTCGCAGAGGGTGTGGAAATGAAGCCCCTCCACCCCGTTGAGCGATTTCCCCTCGAACTCGGCACGCACGATCCCGAGCCGCGACTTCGGCGCCGCGGGGTCGTAGATGACGGTGTGCCCCTCCGAATGCTCCGGGTTGACGCGGAGGCCGATGGAGACGCGGCCGGCGCACGGCTCCCAGAGCGGGCGGAAGCGCTCGAACTGGTTGAACGAGTTGAAGACCAGGTGGTTCGAGGTAGTGAGAAGCTCCCGGACGTCACCCTCCTTGAAGGCCGCCGCAAAGCTGTGCACCTCGCCGCCGAACTCCTCGCGGCCGAGCCTCGCCTCCCAGGGAGAGCTCGCGCAGACACCTTTCAGCGTCTGCGCAATGATGGGGAAGACGCTCCACATGGAGAAGGCCTTGAGCGCCATCAGGATCTTGGCGCCGCTCCGCTTTTGGACCTCGTCCAGGATGGCCAGGTTGTGGCGCAGCCGTCCCAGGTCCACCACGTAGGAGGGGGAAGGGGCCAGCCTGGTCATCTCTTCAACGTGCAGCCGGGTCACGTAAGTTCCAGCCAGTCGCCGCCTTCGATCACCTCGTAGGGGAGGCCGTAGGCGGAGAGGACTTCGAGGAACGGTTCGGGATCGAACTGCTCCATGTTGTATACGCCGGCCTGGTGCCACTTGCCCGAGAGCATCATGATGGCGCCCACCACGGCGGGAACCCCGGTGGTGTAGCTGATCGCCTGCGACTTCACTTCGCGGTAGCACGCCTCGTGGTCGCAGATGTTGTAGATGTAGACCTGCTTCCTCTTGCCGTCCTTGAGACCTTTGGCCGCCACGCCGATGCAGGTGCGTCCCTTGGTGAGCGGCCCGAGGCTACCAGGATCCGGGAGGACGGCCTTCAAAAACTGCAGCGGAACGATCTTCTGACCGTTGAATTCGACCTCGTCGATGCGGGTCATGCCGACGTTCTGGAGCACTTCGAGGTGCTTCAAATAGTTGTCCGAGAAGGTCATCCAGAACTGGGCCTTCTTGATGGTCGGGATGTGCTTGACCAGCGACTCCATCTCCTCGTGGTACATCCGGTAGATGTTCATGGGGCCGATCCCGTCGGGGAAATCGAAGGAGCGCTTGGTCGCCAGCGGGCCGGTCTCCACCCAGGCGCCGTTCTCCCAGTGACGGCAGGGAGCGGTGACCTCGCGGATGTTGATCTCCGGGTTGAAGTTGGTGGCAAACGGCTGGCCGTGGTTGCCGGCGTTGGCGTCGATGATATCGATCTCCTGCACCTCGTCCAGGTACTTCTTGGCGGCCAGCGCGGTGAAGACATTGGTGACGCCCGGGTCAAAGCCCGAGCCCAGCAGCGCCATGAGCCCGGCCTCTTTGAAGCGGTCCTGGTAGGCCCACTGCCAGCTGTACTCAAACTTGGCGGTGTCGAGCGGCTCGTAGTTGGCGGTGTCGAGGTAGTCGACACCGGTGGCCAGACAGGCGTCCATGATGGTCAGGTCCTGGTAGGGGAGCGCCACGTTGATGACCAGCTTAGGCTGTTCTTTCTTGATGAGCTCGATCAGCTCGGGAACGTTATCGGCATCCACCTGGGCAGTCTTGACGGGGAAATGCGGGATCTGCTCCGCGATGGCCCGGCACTTGGATTCGGTCCGGGAAGCAAGGGTGATCTCGGTGATGATCCCTTTGGCCTGGGCGCACTTGTGAGTGACGACCCCGCCGACTCCGCCCGCACCAATAATCAGTACTTTGCTCATGTAGATTCTCTCTCCTGTCGTGTTGTTCAGTAGTAGAAGGTCGGCGGCGTGACTACCCAGAGGAGCTTAGCCGCACCTTTGCCAATGTTCTTAACCGTGTGACGGTGATCCGAAGAGAAGTAGAAGCATTCCCCCTTGTCCACCGTGTACACCTTGTCATCCAACCGTAACTGCACCTTGCCGGAAATGACGAAGCCGAATTCCTCGCCTTCGTGCATCGGCTGTTCGTCCATTTCCCCGCCCGGTTCGAGCGTCACCAGCACCGGGTCCATCTCGCGGTTCTGGGCTCCCGGAACCAGCAGTTCCACCTTCACGTTGTCACCGTCATCGGTTGCCTGTACGCGGGATTCCTTTCCGAAGACCACGTCCTGGGCCGGCTCTTCGCTGAAGAACTCCTGCATGCTGATGCCCAGCACGTCGACGATGTCCTTCAAAGTGGCGATGGAAGGAGAAGTGGCGTCGTTTTCAAGCTGTGAAATGAAGCCTTTGGTAAGGTCGGCGCGGCTGGCAAGTTCCTCTTGTGTCAAGGAGTTAGCCATTCTGAGCCGCTTCAACCTCTCACCGATCTTCACGCAGGTCCTCCAGTTTAGCAATGGTAAACATTTTGTATATTTTGGCACTCTAGGCTTTTCAGGATCATTTGTCAACGAAAAGTTTAGTAATGGTATACTTCCTGTTTAATAGTTAAAAAAAACAAATCCATCTTCCTCCCCTTCAAACAAGCGAGATTTAAGGTAAAATTTCACCGTTTGCCACGCAGCGAGAGGAGGAATTATCCCGGGCAAAAATGGCCTAGGGGCGGGAAGACCGGGAAACCACCAACGTATACGCCGTACAACTTTGTAAACATTGAGAACTAAAGAGTTTTATGCTAACAAAAAATGAAAAAAGGGGACAAGGCAGCGGGCATGCCAAGGGGGCCGACCTGCCGGACTCAAAAAGGAAGAAAACATGAAATTACTCGATGGAAAACTTTGTGCGGAAAGTCTGGTCGCCGACATATCCCGCCAAGTCGCAGTGCACGTGGCTGCGGGACTGCGCAAGCCGCACATGACGGTGATCCTGGTGGGAAACCAAGCCCCGAGCGAATCGTACGTGAAGTCGAAGATCACCACCTGTTCTCTGTCGGGATTCGACAGCAGCCTGGTCAGATTTCCCGAGACCGTCGCCGAAAAAGAGCTCCTCGCGAAGATCAAAGAGATAAACCTGGATCCCTCCACCGACGGGGTTATCGTACAGCTGCCGCTGCCGGCCCACATCGACCCGCAGCGAGTGATCAACAGCATATCTCCGGAGAAGGACATCGATGGCTTCCACCCCACCAACTTCGGCAGGATGGCGCTCGGGCAAAAGGCCTTCCGCCCCGCTACGGCTTACGGCATCTGCAAGCTGCTGCAGTTTTACCAGGTGCCGGTGGTGGGGAAGCACTGTGTGGTTATCGGCAGGTCGAACATCGTCGGGAAGCCGATCTCGATCATGCTTTCCAACGATTTCGATATCGGCAACGCGACGGTGACCCTCACCCATATCGAGACGCCCCGAGAGTTGCTGCTGGACGAAACCCGCAGGGCGGACATCGTGATTGTTGCGGTTGGGATTCCTGGTTTCGTGACGCCGGACATGGTAAAGGAAGGGGTAACCCTCATCGACGTCGGCATCAATCGGTTGGAAAATGGAAAGATTGTCGGCGACGTCGACTTTCAGCCGGTGGCCCCGAAGTGCGCCTGGATAACGCCGGTGCCGGGTGGTGTTGGGCGGATGACGGTGGCTGCGCTGATGATCAATACGCTGATCGCCTATCAAAACAATTTCAACCTGGCCTAGCCGGTCAGGCCGAGGGATAATTGAAAAGCCCCGCGCTGGATGACCAGGCGGGGCTTTCTATTAAATTCCCTGCGGCGACCTACTCTCCCACACCGTTACCAGTGCAGTACCATCGGCCCTGAGAGGCTTAACTTCCGTGTTCGGGATGGGAACGGGTGTGGCCCTCTCGGCA